>JBNJGS010000031.1:0-28400 GCA_051747965.1 Bacteroidota bacterium | reverse complement strand
TTAATAACCAACAATCAAATTGGATGCTGTGCGTTTATTTTTATGTAAATTTGTCAAAAATCATGAATATGAAGCATCTCCGTTTAGTGATTGTTTTGTTGATGGTTATCCCGCATAGCCTCACAGCTCAGGAATATGAAAATAAATCCTTTACCTACAAAGACGGCACTGTTGAAAGTGAAGGTATGACGAAAATGGGCCTGGAATTTGGCCGATGGAAATATTACAACAAAGATGGTCAACTGGTACAGGAGGTCGATTACAATGAAGGTATTGTCAATGGAAAGTTGATTTATTATTATCCCGGTAACGGCAAAAAAAATGAAGGAAATTTCCGTGATGGTGTGCAAATGGGTGAGTACAAAGAATGGTATCCTAATGGACAGTTGAAAGTAGAAGGACGGTTTTCCGACGACCAGAAAGACAGCACCTGGATGTATTACTTTAAAAACGGGCAGAGCATGTACCGTTTGGATTATGATAAGGATCAACGTACCATTACGGATGCGTGGAATATTAAGGGAGAGCAAACCGTAAAAAACGGAGACGGGCATTTTATCGGGTATTATGAGGATGGCACAAAGCGCCGGGAAGGCAACCTGCTGGGTGGGCGGGAATCCGGTCAGTGGAAATTTTACCATGAAAACGGAGAAATTGCCGCTAAAGGGGAATTTAACAAAGGCGAACGCAGCGGCACGTGGACCGAGTTTTTTCAGGACGGTACCAAAAAATCCATTCTCAATTACGAAAACGGTGAAAATAAGGTCTGGTATCCCAACGGAAACCTTGCCATGGAAGGCCGTCTGAAAAACGGACTTAAACACGGAGAGTGGAGATTCTATTACAAAGACGGTGAAATCAGAAATGTATCAAATTACAACCTGGGTACCCGCCATGGCAGCCAGACAAAATATTATCCAAACAATCAGGTTGAAGCCGAAATGAATTTTGTACACGGTGATAAATCCGGTGAAGCCAAATGGTACCATTCCGACGGCACAAAAGACATGGCCGGTAACTTTAAAAATGACACACAACACGGTACATGGACATATTATTCGAGTTCCGGGAATAAGGGGAACCAGGGTGAGTATAATATGGGTAAAATGACCGGAACCTGGACCTACTGGTATGATGACGGATCCGTATGGAAAAAGATAGATTTCCAAAACGATAAAAGACACGGAGATTATACAATCTGGTATGAAGACGGAACTGTTTTCAGGGAAGGCAATTACGATAATGGTATCCAGATCGGTGAGTGGAAAGAATACTACGAAAATGGTCAACTAAAGCTTGTAGGCCATTATACAGGCGGTATTATGCAGGGTAAGTGGACCAGTTATTACGAAACCGGCATCAAAAAATCAGAAGTCAATTACGAAGATGGATTACAGTCAGGAAAAGCCGTTTATTATTATCCCAACGGAGAAAAAGAGCTGGTGGAAAACTATACCCTTGTAGAATCGGATAATCAGGATTGGTCTGAAGATTATGCTTATGACAGAAAGCCTGTACTGCATGGAAAATATAAGAAGTTTTCACTGAAAGGAAAAAAGCTACAGGAGGGAGAATACAATTATGGAAACAAGGTGGGTACTTGGAAAATGTATAACCAGCACGGGGATCTTGTTCGCGAGGAAACCTACGATGAAGAAGGAGAGCCACACGGTACCTGGAAAACCTGGTATGACCACGGTAGTCTGAAATCCGAAATCGACTACAAGCACGGCAGCAAGGAAGGTAAAGTGGTGTATTATACCCACCGCGGCGAGGTGATGTACGAAGCTAAATTTAAAGGCGATCGTGCTGTGGATGTGAAGGTTGATCGTGGTGATAAAATTGACTTTGACAGGTAGTTATGCGTTTATTGTTTTTGAGTTTTGCTCTTGTGTTTAGCCTTACGCTGTCGGCGCAGAAGGACAGCACGCGCTATTCAGGCGGAATGTTTTACCAATACAATAACGGGTCTGAACTGAATGGCTCCCATGGTCTTGGTGGCATGCTCAGGTTTTATCCGGTAAAAAACCTGTACATCAGTGGTCAGGGGGCTTCCTATAAAGCTGATATACTTTTTCAAAAATCGCCATCCTACGCGAGCCTGAGTTATGGTGGTCTTTCTGCAGGAGTATACAAATACCGGGAGCGTACACGCTGGAGTGCCGGTTTGTTTTTTGGCGGTGGCAAACAAAAAAGCCTGATCGTAACTGAAATCTCAGGCGATACCATTACTGAGGCTCACCTCCGTAAGCAAACCATCACCCTGATGAGTCCCGAAATAAGCCTGGAATATTTCATCACGGATAAAATCACGTTTTTTGCCCAATATGCCTATCTCTTGGGGTTTACTAAGCATGATTCTGCTATACGGTCGCATCAGGTGAGGCTTGGGGTGCTCTTTAACCGGTAGTGTTTTCTTACAAGCCCTAAAACATTTACCACTCACATTGATCATCAACTTTGATTGCTTTACGGATTACCGCTCCGTCTTTTGACATTTCCATGATGATGCCCGGAATTTGTTTGTATGTTTTCAGGGACAAAATACCAGATTCCATAACTTCATCCCTTGTTGCAGGCAAATGATCGATTGTAAATAAGGAATCGATGAGGGAGTGCTAATAAAATTGTAAGTAATCAGGATATGTGTTGGGCATATAGAAAGTGTGGCAAATGTGTTTGTTAGCAAGCTTACAAGCCCAATGGCAGAAGGATTAAACGGTAAGATGCAGAAAGTCAGGTTTTGCGGCAGAGGTTTGGGGCCTTTGGGGAACCTTGGAAGTGCGCTAATGATTACTTTGGAGATATTGACATCCAACCATAAAAATGATAGTAGAGCAAAAAGAATATATAAAAATAATTTTATCGTGTTTTGTTTAAATATTTATTGTATTATTGTACAAACCAAAAACATTTCAATTATGACACAACACAACACAACACAACACAACTAAACTTCTACTCGGTATTTTTATTCTTTTTGCTTTTTGGCAATGTGAAAAAGAACCATTAATGAATGATTCACAAGATCAAGCCTGGGATTTAAATAATGTTATTGACCAGGGTGATGGGCTGTCTTTGCATGATGAAAATTGTAATTAAAAAACGTTATAGCCATGAAAAAAACATTGATGTTATTTATTTTCCTATGTGTTTCTGTGTTTAGTTTAAAGTCACAGAACAACGAAATAAGCCTAAATACCGGCATACATTATGACATTTTTCACATTGCCAATGATGGTGGGAATGTTAAACCGGCAATCATGGCACCGCTTGTTAAGCTAAGCTACAATCGATATTTTTTAAACAACACATTCATAAGCACCGGTATTGGTTTTCACAATTATAGCCTTGCAATTAAAATTAAAAATTTTGGATTGTTTGATAGTAAATGGGGCTATTCTTATAATGATGCTTATTTGACAACCTTTGTTCCCGTTTATTATGGATACAAGTTTGATTTGACAAAAAAGCTTCATCTGTTACTTTCCATGGGTTTTGATACTGAGTTTTATTTTTATGAAAGTATCGGAGATAGTGGTGGCTCTGGTGTAAACGACAATGAATTCGCAGTAACACATGAGAAGCTTTATAATCGTTTTAACCTATTGCTTGGCAATGAGGTTTTGGTAAAATATCAAAACGATAAAGGTTTTGGCGTTGGGCTTTTTGCTTCTTACCATGCCGGTATTTTTCGGGTTTTTGAATCATCAGGCAAATTGAGTTATGATGGAGGAGAAACCGTTTATTACCCTGAATTTGTGTCAAATGGTTCGTATTTTGCAACAGGTTTTAGTCTGTCAAAAGCATTCTAAGCTGTTATTGTAATAGTTCTACTGCAAATTTGGTGGGTAATGATTGAAAATCAGGAATAGAATATTTACTGTCAGGGCTAAAGCCCATTTCATCTTTCATATCCTTATTATCACCCTGACCTTCAGGTCGGGGTGATTAATAATAGGAATAGAGACCTTTACTCTGATGTATATTTCATTCATCTAATAACCCCGGCATTTATGTCGGGGTTTTTGAGGCGAAAAACACAATTGGGCTTTAGCCCTGATATTTTATGAATTATAATTAGTATAATATTCCACTAAATTTGCAGTAGTACCCTTTTTTTGTGAAAATGGTGAGCTCTCACGATTTGAGCTCTGGTATTCACAAATAGATATGGGATTATGCGAATATTTGCGTTCCAATAAACGTTAATAAATCTGTTGGAAAAGTAAGCAATTCAATTATCTTTAATTGAATGAAACTATTACTTTTGTTTCAAATTATTAACAGCAAAGAAAACATGGGACAAGACGATCGTTTTAGCAAACTGCTTTCACACGCGAAAGAATATGGCTTTGTGTTTCAGTCAAGTGAGATATATGATGGCCTGAGTGCCGTTTATGATTACGGACAAACAGGTGTTGAACTGAAAAACAACATCAAACAATACTGGTGGGATGCCATGGTGAAGATGCAGGAAAATGTTGTGGGGCTGGATTCGGCCATCTTTATGCACCCCAAGGTATGGAAAGCTTCCGGCCATGTGGATGCATTCAATGATCCCCTGATCGATAATAAGGACTCCAAAAAACGGTACCGCGCGGATGTGCTGATTGAAGACCATCTGGAAAAAATCCAGAAAAAAATTGATAAGGAAGTCAAAAAAGCCAAAAAACGCTTTGGTGATGATTTTGATGAGCAGCAATTTGTCACCACGCATCCCCGTGTGATGAAATACACGGAAAAGATTGACGGCATAAAAAAGCGCTTTGTCAAAGCACTGGAAGAAGAAAAGCTTGACGAAGTAAAACAAATCATCATAGATGAGGAAATTGCAGATCCGGTTTCCGGCTCCCGCAACTGGACAGACGTAAGGCAGTTTAACCTCATGTTTGATACCCGTCTGGGCTCAGTGGCCGGCTCTGACAGCAAAATTTACCTGCGTCCTGAAACAGCCCAGGGGATTTTTGTCAATTACCTGAACGTACAAAAAACCGGACGTCAGAAGCTGCCTTTTGGTATTGCCCAGATTGGTAAAGCATTCCGCAACGAGATTGTAGCCCGTCAGTTTATCTTTCGTATGCGTGAGTTTGAGCAGATGGAAATGCAGTATTTTGTGCAGCCCGGTACCGAAAAAGAATGGTTTCAGCACTGGCGCGAAAAACGCATGAACTGGCACAAAGCACTTGGTTTCAATATGGAGCTTTTCCGCTGGCATGAGCATATCAAACTTGCGCATTACGCCAAGGCTGCATACGATATTGAATTTGAATTCCCCTTTGGATTCAAAGAACTTGAAGGCGTACACTCCCGCACTGATTTTGATCTCAGCAGGCACGAGGAAACCTCAGGCAAAAAGATCCGTTATTATGACCCCGAGCGCGATGAAAGTTATGTGCCTTATGTTGTGGAAACATCCATTGGTCTGGATCGTACTTTCCTGATGGTGATGACAGCAGCTTATACCGAAGAAAAACTGGAAAAAGAAACCCGCGTGGTCATGAAAATCCCGGCTCCCCTGGCTCCATACAAAGTGGCCATATTGCCTCTGGTGAAAAAAGATGGCTTGCCGGAAATTGCACGCAAAATCATGGATGAGTTGAAATACGATTTCAATTGCCATTATGAGGAAAAAGACAGCATCGGTCGTCGCTATCGCCGGCAGGATGCCATTGGAACGCCTTACTGCATCACCGTGGATCACCAGACACTGGAAGACAATACCGTTACCATACGTGAACGTGACAGCATGAATCAGGAACGTGTCCCGGTGGATAAACTTTTCAGCATTGTGGATGAAAAAGTCAATATGAAAAACCTCCTGAAGCAAATATAAGGTAATATCATGCGCTTATTGCGGGCTACATACCTTGTTTTGACTGGCATTCTGTTTTCCTGCAGCCTCGGTGCTCAGCAAGTGCCCGGTATTTTATCCACGGAAACACGTGAGATGTACAGCAGACAAATGGAAGCTTTTCGTTTGCAGTATCCTGTTGAGGCAATGCTGCGGGGCAGCTCTGTTGATTTGCCTCCGGTAAAACTTACCCACAGTCAGATGCGTGAGCTGATTGAAAACAGCGATGTTTCCTGGAAGATAATTGACCCGGACAAAGTGCTGGCATTTCTGGAATTTTATGCCATTGAACATCCCGACGAAACTGCCTGCATGATCGGACTGGCACTGCAGCAGCATGAAAATCATTCCGGTGTTTTTACACAAAAATCCATGCCTGAATCCCTTGCATTCCTGCCTGTGGTAAAATCCGGGATGAATCCTCAATATGCTTCACCCCAGGGAGCATTCGGCAGCTGGCAGTTCATGTACAGTACTGCCCGGCTCTACAACCTCCGGGTAAATGAGTTTGTGGATGAGCGGCTGGAGAATCAAAAAGCCACTGAGGCTGCTGCCCGCATGCTCAATGACTTATTTCGATTGTATGACAACTGGCCATTGGCATTGGCTGCCTATAACTGTGGACCGGCTAAGGTGAACAAAGCCATCAAAATGGCCGGTGATTCGCAGAATGTGAGTGCTGTCTACAAGCATCTTCCTCTTCCGGAAGCTGACATGTACCATGCTTTTGTTGCCATGAACATTCTGATACGTCATCCGCTGAAATTCGGTATAGAACCTGTTCGTCTGGATGATTATACACCCCGTGATACAGTGTTTGTCAGAGATGAACTACATCTGGGGCAGGTTGCTGATCTGCTTGCTGTTGATAAAGCAGTGCTGGACCGATTGAATCCTGCTTATACCCTCTCGGTTATCCCGGCATCCGGTCAGGAGAAGTATCCGCTTTTTATACCGCAAGGTAAAGCACTCGAATTTGCAGGACTCGAAGACTCCATGTATCATCATCGAGATACCTTTTATTTTGATCTGAAATCACCTGAAAAGGAAAATAAGACAGTCTCCGGAGCTCCGGCTCCACGTGTTCCGGGTGGTGATTATACCCCGGTGAATTACACCATAAAAAGTGGAGATAATATCGGTTTCCTTGCTGAATGGTTTGATACCCCGGCCTCTGATATCCGCTACTGGAACGACATCCATGGAAATATGATCCGTGCCGGACAAACCATTGTTGTGTATGTGCCAAAAAGCAAACTGGAATATTATGCCGCTGTGGATAAGCTGAGTTTTCAGAAAAAGCAGGCCAGGGAAGGCAGGGCAGTAGAGAGTGAAAAACCCAAAGCAGAACCCAAAGAGGAGCTGAAACCCGGGGAATATGATCTTTATACCGTACAATCCGGTGATAATCCCTGGCAAATCGCCAAACAGTTTCCCGGTGTCAGCGATCAGGATATTTTGCGATGGAACGGCATCGGTCCACGTGACCTCAGGCCCGGCCAGCAGTTGAAAATCAAAAAAATACCAGGCAAATGATCAGGCCACGGCACATCCTGGGATTTTTGATGGCTGTACTTTTGCTGCTTGCAGGACTGGCAATGGTTTTTCCTGAGGATGGCATAAAAATCGGTTCTGTGGAACTGAAATTTCCTGACTTCAAGGAATTTTTCAATCCCGAAAAAGTTGAGTACGCTGATATTTCGGATATTACCAAAAAGCAACTCAAAGTGGATACATCCGATGCTACAATCGCAGATACCTCTGCTATACTGGATACCATTCGTGCCGATGCCGAGGTGCTGGCAGCCTCAGAATACCCCATCGAATATGCCAACGGAGCAAAGCAGGATATGTATGCTTTCTTTGATAAGCTGGAACAGGCAGGTAACACAAAAGCGTTGCGGATTATGCATTACGGCGATTCCCAGATTGAGGCGGATCACATCTCCGGGTTTTTGCGGGAACGACTACAGCAGAGTTTCGGGGGACACGGACCGGGTTACCTTGCCGTAAAACCCGTAACCCAGAAATTATCCTGGCGTGTGCACCCCGATGAAGCATGGCAACGATATACCCTATACGGAAAAGTGGATTCTACAATCACGCACAAACGCTATGGTCCTGCAATGGCATTGTTTCGCTATGCACCCGTGTGGTCCGATAGTTTGCCTGAAGATACCACTGAATATACAGCATCATTTAGCGTGGAAAACTCATTTCAGGGATATGGACGAACCAACCGCTGGGACAAGGCAAAACTGTTTTATGGAAATCTGCATCGTCCTGTGGTGCTCAGCCTGTACAGTAAGGAAGATGAATTGATCCGTAAGGACAGCCTGATGCCCACAAAGAATACAAAGGAATATGTCCTGTCCGATAGCCTGATGAATGCGTTCCGTGTGGAAATGTCCGGATACGACAGCCCTGATGTCTATTCCATCAGCCTGGAAAGCAGCAAAGGCGTCGTGCTAGATAATATGCCGCTGCGGGGAAGTGCCGGAACGGTGTTTACTGCCATAGAGCATGGTATGATCCTGGACTGGCTGAATCGCCTGAATACAGAAATGGTCATTGTCCAGTTTGGGGTGAATGTGGTATCCGATGAGCTTGATGATTTTACTTATTATCAGAGATGGATGGCGCAACAGTTGAAGGCTTTAAAGCGTATGAAGCCGGATGTACCTGTGTTGGTGGTGGGAATCTCGGATATGTCCAAAAAGGAAGGCACAAAATACGTGTCCTACCATGCCATTGAGAAAATCCGCGATGCACAGAAAAATGCGGCTACTGAAGCCGGTGTTGCCTTTTGGGATATGTATGAAGCTATGGGTGGGGAAAATTCCATGCCGAGCTGGGTGTGGGCAGACCCGCCGCTGGCAAACAAAGACTTTACGCATTTCAATGTAGAAGGCGCCCGCATCATCAGCAACATGCTGTATAATGCCATTATGCTGGAATATCACAATTACCGGAAAGAAAAAACAGGAGAGGATGATTCTGAAGCGGATGTATAAAATACTTGCAATCATGTGTATGGCAGGATGCTTTGCATCATCAGCACATGCACAGGTCAATCCATTTTCCATTGACAAATTTGATTTTATCGATTACGATGAAAACAGCTTCATCATGAACGATCATCAAAAATCGAAAGCTTTTTTCGAAAAAATGGACAGTCTGATATTGCTGGGCCAGGGGAAAATAAACATTCTCCACATCGGCGACAGCCACATACAGGCCGATTACGTGTCAGGACAACTACGCAGACGTTTTCAGCAAATGGCCTGGGGCCTGAATGGGGGCAGAGGCTTTGTGTTTCCGGTGAAAATGGCCGGTTCCAACAATCCCTGGAATTTTAAAGTGAGCTACAGCGGCAAGTGGAGTGGCTGTAAAAACGTTGAGGAAAACCGTGATTGCCCGATTGGACTTGGTGGGTATATTGTGAGCACAAGCAGTACGGAGGCCGGCATAAGCATTGGCTACCGCGATGACAATTACCTGGCTTACAATCACCGGCGGGTAAGGGTGTACCACAATATGGATACGGCAAACTGGGAATTGACAATGCGAGATACCACCCTGAATTATCAGCTCAAACATCATGTGGATTCAGGCTATTCAGCCTTTGAGTTTGATACCTGTCAGACAGATTTTGCCCTCGATATACAGCGCAAAACCGATGATGGGGAGTTTGTTTTGCGCGGCTTATTGTTTGAAAACGATGATCCCGGCATTGTCTACCATTCTGTTGGTGTCAATGGTGCAGAGGTGGAATCCTGGCTGCGTTGCCCGCTGATGATGCAGGACATTCATAGCATTGACCCGGATTTAATCATTGTGTCCCTGGGAACAAACGACTCTTACACCAGCAAATTTGATATAGCGGAATTTGAAAGCTACATGCGGGAGTTTCTCGACAGCTTACAAAAAACAGCACCTGAGGCCTCCCTGCTCTGGGTGACACCCGGCGATAACTACCGCTATCGGAAATATCTGAATTACAGCACCGAAAAAGCTACGGAAGTTATTCTCAGACTGGGCAGGGAATACCGGTTTATGGTCTGGGATTTCTATGATATCATGGGTGAACTCAATGCCATCATGACATGGTATTATGCAGGGCTGACAGCAGGTGACAAATTACATTATAACAAACGAGGCTATGAATTGCAGGGAAACCTTTTGTTCAATGCCTTTCTGAGAGCATACAATCAGCATATTGATAAGAGAGCAAAACACGAGGAGTGATGGAGTTTATTCGCAGTTTCTTTACATACGACCCACGGGAGCCCATGCTGTTTACCCACATGTACTTCTGGCTGTTCTTTGCTGTCCTGATGGTGGGCTATGTGCTGATATACAAAAAAAATGCCTGGCGAAACGCATACCTCTTTTTGTTCAGCCTGTTTTTCTACTGGAAATCCGGCGGGCATTTTTTTACCATACTGATTTTTTCCACCATCGTGGATTATACCATCGGGCGGCTGATATACACCCGTACCACCCAGTGGAAGCGTAAACTGCTGGTAATAGCTTCGGTAACGGTGAATCTGGGATTACTGGCTTATTTCAAATACGCCTATTTTATGACCGGTGTGTGGAATGATATTTTTGGTACCAACCATGAGGTGGTGGATTTGCTTGCTGTATGGACAAACAACCTTACAGGCAGTAATTTCAATGTAGAAAACATCATTCTGCCGGTGGGAATATCCTTTTTTACCTTCCAGACCATCAGCTACACCGTGGATGTGTATCGGCGCAAGGTGAAAGCGGTGAACAACATCATTGATTTCGGATTTTACGTGTCATTCTTCCCTCAACTGGTGGCCGGTCCGATTGTCAGGGCAGCGGATTTTGTTCCACAACTGTATATCAAGTATCAGCTAAAAAAGGAAGAGTTTGGAATGGCCATTTTCTTGATTCTGAACGGACTGATCAAAAAAATGCTGATTTCGGATTTCATCTCTGTCAATTTTGTGGACAGGGTATTTGCCAATCCGGATTTGTACAGCGGTTTTGAAAATCTGCTGAGCGTATATGGCTACGGATTGCAGATTTACTGCGATTTTTCCGGTTATACCGATATTGCCATCGGGGTAGCGCTCCTGCTGGGCTTCCGCTTGCCGCTCAATTTCAACTCACCTTATAAGGCCGAAAACATTACGGATTTCTGGCGACGCTGGCATATTTCTCTGTCCAGTTGGTTGCGGGACTACCTGTACATCCCGCTCGGGGGCAATCGCAAAGGCAAAAGCCGCACCTACATCAATCTGATGATAACCATGTTGCTGGGTGGGCTGTGGCATGGTGCCGCCTGGCGTTTTGTCATCTGGGGCGGCCTGCACGGACTCGGTCTGGCTGTGCATAAGTTATGGATGGAAATCTTTGGAAAACCGAAAAAACGCAGACCTGTGTGGCAGCATTTTATCTCGCTGTTTATTACCTTTAACCTGGTAAATTTTGCCTGGATATTTTTCCGGGCCAAAGATATGGATGTGGTTGGCAGAATGCTCTCCCAAATCGGGAAAACCTTCTCAGCCGATCACCTGAAACAAATTCCGGATGTTATATCCGCTTACGGTCACATTTTCGGGCTTATGCTGGCCGCGTACATCATCCACTGGCTGCCAAAATCCTTCAAAGACAAATACACCCGCTGGTTCATTGATATGCCCTGGTACCTGAAAGTGCTGGCTGCCGTTATTACTGCCTTTGTGTTGTATCAGGTAAAATCCGCGGATATTCAGCCTTTCATTTATTTTCAGTTTTAAATGGCAGGTTAACGATCGCATAATGCTATGGTAGATGTTATTCTATTAAGTATAAATGGAATTTTAGAGTAAAAGTATACTTAAGTTTATAATAATTATTAATTTTGGCCAAAATCCGGAAAATGAGAAGGAATAAATTCATTAAATACAGTTGGATTTCTATTATCCTGTTATTGGTTGTCATTCCTGTGATCAACATAAATCATAAATTGTGGAATGTTGATGCTGGAGTAATTCAATGGGATGTTAAACAGTATTATGCATACCTCCCTGCTACATTTATTGAGCATGACCTGTCACTTAGTTATTATGATGAAGATCCTGACTTTTATTCCAAATGGCTATGGACAGTAAAGACAGAAAAAGGCAAAAGGGCGATTGTAACTTCCATGGGTTTGTCTGTTTTATACTCACCGTTTTTTTTGGCAAGCCATGTTTATGCCGGCATATCTCCGAAATATGAACAAAATGGTTATTCTGTTCCCTATCATGTTGGATTGGTAATAAGTTCATGGTTTTACTTCATTTTGGGATTGATATTTTTAAGAAAAGGTTTATTGCGGTTTTTCTCGGAAAAGGTAACTGCCATTACCATACTGCTGGTGGGTTTGGCTACCAACCTTTTGTTTTATGTGACGCATAAAGCACCAATGCCGCACGCGTATAATTTTGCTTTAATTGCCATATTCTTTTATCTTTTGATGATATGGCATGAGCGAAAAACCATCAAATCTACCATATTGCTTGGACTTATTGCAGGTCTTTTTACGCTGATACGACCTACAAATATCATTGTATTGCTGGCAATACCACTATATGGAGTCCGTCGCTTCAATGACCTGAAAACAAACCTTACAACCATATTTTCCAGGTGGAAGTTACTATTGCTCATGATTGGGTCTTTTGTATTGATATGGATACCCCAGTTTTTGTATTGGAAATACGTTTTTGGCAGGTTTTTTTATTTCTCATACGGTGATGTTGGAGGGACTTTCTTTTTTGACAATCCTCAAATTATTAAATTTCTCTTTGGTTACGGAAAAGGATGGTTTGTTTATACCCCGGTAATGTTACTTGCTTTTGTCGGGTTTGTATTCCTTTGGAAAAATTTCCGACAGTTGTTTTGGCCTGCAATCTCCGTTGTTCTCATTGCAATTTATGTGCTTAGCTCATGGTGGTGCTGGTGGTTTGGTGGCTCTTTCGGACAACGATCAATGATTGATTTTTATGCTTTGCTGGCTTTTCCACTGGCTGCATTATTGCAGTATTTCAGTGCAAAAAAGCTGTGGATTCAAATTGCCGGAATTGTTTTGCTGTTGTCTTTGACTGCATTTAATCTTTTTCAGATCAGACAGTACAATAACAAAGCCATCCATTACTGGCTGATGAATAAGGAAGCGTATTGGGAGAATTTTTTGCTATCTTACCCGTCAGAGAAATATTGGCATATAATTACAACTCCTCATTACCAAAAAGCGCAAGAGGGGATATATGTTAGAAAACCAAATCGGACTAAAAAAGTGGCTATATCAGAATCTGAACTGGTAGATTTTATTGTTGAAGAAAAACAGATTCCGTTCTATGATTCATTGTCTTCTTATAAATGTCAAAAGGAAGTCGATTCGCTCTTAAACGTTTATGCTTCTGAATTGGTTGAAAATAAGGAAGCGGAGCCTTATTTTGACCGTCTCAAAATCAGGAAGTACAAGGCTAATATAATGTCCTCCAGGAGATGGAAAAGGCAATTGGAATCGAAAGCAAAAAAATCTGGTGTTGATTTTGAAGATATGGTTGAAAATGAGGCACAAAGAGTGTATCGGATGTATGGTCAGAAATATCACTAACAAATTATTTGTGATTTGTAAAATGCTATGTTATCAAAAGGAATATCCTACAATGAAAATAATATTATTAGTTGATTAATTAACGGCAGCCTGTTTAAATTAAGCTCAGAAATAATATTAATTTTGTCTATGATCAAAACCAAAGCAAAAACCTCAGGATTCTTAAAAAACCTTTCACAGACAAAGGTGGAATTCGGTGTTGTTTTTTTTCTGACCATACTGAATGCTGCATACCTTTTCGTTTTTAAGTATACTCCTTCCCTTGATGGTGCTCAGCATTTATATAACTCCAATGTAATTGGGCAGATACTTAAAGGAAACGATTTTGTTCAGAGATTCTTTGAAATCAATGATGTGATTGTTGGATACTGGACAGCTCATACTTTGCTGAGTTCGTTTAACCTGATTTTCCCTGCCTGGCTTGCGGATAAAATGTTTCTGCTTCTGTATCTTATCGCAACGCCTTTATTGTTCCGGTATATGATTCGGGCGTTTAATCCCCAGGCTCTCTACACAACAATTCTGATACTCCCGGTTGTGTATAACAGCTATTATTTCATGGGATATTATGCATTCATTATTGCCTGGCCGGTTGTGTTTCTTTTACTGGGATATTTTTTTCGACACATTAAAAATATGCAGACAAAACACTGGCTTGTGTTGAGCATCTTGTTTTTACTTGCTTTTTTTTCACACATGATTGTATTTTCTTTTACTCTTGCTGTTGTATTCGGGTGGCTTGTTTTTGATCAGGTATTTACCTGGATCAAAACCCGGAAAATTTATCTTAAGCATGGTATAACAAGAATTGTCAAAACTTTGCTGGTATTATTGCCTGCGCTGGTGCTGGCTGTTGTGTATGTAAAACATGTCTTTACTCTGAATAAAGGAACAAGCCTTGGTGAGGTTGTAAGTAAATCTTTCTCAGAATTATGGCAGACATTCACGAATTTGTCCGTACTGGTTGGTTTTACTCATGAAAAAGAGGGCCCCTGGAATGTATATTTCTTCTGGGTTATGGCTTCGCTGCTACTTATTGCTCTTGTTTATGCAATCGTTCAAAAGTACCGTAATACTCCGGAATCAGATGGCAAACAAAGATATGTCTATTTCTGGGGATTGATATGCCTTGCCATATTGGTTTTTTATTTTGTTTTTCCCAATACATTTGGAACCGGCAATGTTTCAAACAGGATTCTGGTGTTTTTTCTGTTTTCCTGTGTTGCCTTTCTTGCTATACAAAATTATCCAAAATGGATTCACGTTCTGATTGTCGTGTCAGTAATTGTTTATAGTGTCGGCATGTATAATGTAAGAAAGCATCCGTTTAAAAAACAAAACCAAATAATTACAGATTTTATGCATGTGCAGGATTTTATGAAACCAAACTCCACTTATATCACACTGCGATGTCACGAAGTGTGGAATAACCTGCATTACGGATGTTATGTTGGTGCTGAGAAACCCCTTGTCTGTTTGAATTCTCCACAAAACCTGGGACATTTTCCTGTTGTATGGAACTATGATGAAGCACCAAAATCCTACATAGGTTTATATCCGCCACATGAGATTGAAACCATGTGGTTCGATGGGTCTGAAAACGGTAAAATAAGGCCAATTGATTATGTGGTCGTGTATGGTCATCACAATTTTTTAAACAACGAAAAATACAGTGGGTTAAAACAAAAAACCCTGGCATTTTATGAACTGGCCGGGAAGACAGAAAAGAACCATGGAGCTGTTTATAAATTTTCGCTGGAGAATTACATACTTGAAAAAACCAAATTTATCAATTCACATCAGGAATGGCCGGAAAAAATTAAGGAAAAGGCCAAAAAAAGAGGTGTCTCCCTTGAAGATATGTACTACCTGGATATCATGTATATGCATTTACAAACCCAAAACCATTGATGTATGCTCAAAAATAAAACAATTGCTGTCGTTGTGCCGGCCTATAATGAGGAAAGCCAGATCGAAATGGTGATCAATACCATGCCGGATTTTGTTGATCGTATTGTCATTGTCAACGATAAGTCAAAGGACAAAACAAACGAAGTTGTACACCAGTGTATTCGCAAAGATGAAAAAGACTGGTCAAATCCGTCAATTGCTGAGCATAAACCAGAAGCCAACAGATACAACGAAGCCGAGCAGGTGGTGTGGGAAATGTCTCAAAAGGAAAAAGCCTGGTTTACCCGTTCTGAAATTGTCAATGAAAGCCCGGAAAACGACCGTATCATACTTATCAACCATCTCGATAATGGTGGCGTGGGTGCTGCCATTGCCACAGGCTACAAATGGTGCAAAGACATGAATGTTGACTGTACTGCTGTCATGGCCGGGGACGGTCAGATGGACCCCTCTGAGCTGGAATCCATTTGCCTGCCTGTTATTGATGATGATGTGGATTATGTCAAAGGTAACCGCCTGATTCACCAATCTGCCCGCATGGTGATTCCCCGGCATCGGTTCTTTGGCAATTCAGTGCTTTCCATACTGACAAAAATAGCATCCGGATACTGGCGCGTTTCTGATACACAAACCGGTTATACGGCAATATCCCTTGCAGCCCTCAATGCCATAGAATTGTACAAGATTTATCCCCGCTACGGCATGCCGAATGATATGCTGGTTAAACTCAATATCGCCGGTAGTACACTCAGAGAAATACCCATTAAACCTGTTTACCGTGTGGGTGAACAAAGCAAAATGAAAATCCGTAAGGTGATCCCGAAAATATCATGGTTGTTGCTTCGTTCTTTTTTTAAGCGATTGTGGCAGAAATATTTCGTCAGAAACTTCCACCCCTTGTTTTTGCTTTACGCTTTTTCTTTCTTGTTGTTTGCTGCCTCTCTGCCTTTTCTTGTTTATATTCTGGACAATGCCTTTACGATCAACCAAACCACACCGAATTCCATCCTCCTGATTTTTATCTTTTTGATAATTTTTTCATTCCAGTCTCTGCTATTTGCTATGTGGATGGATATTCAGGACAATGAACGGCTTTATAAATGATGTTGTGATTTCTGGGGCTTATATACGAGTGCCGCCAGGAAAATAAACACCTCACCACTGATAAACCACAGACGAGCCAGCAGTGAAAAACTCGTCGCTGTTGCCGGATCACAGCCCATAAGCATGAGAAGACTGACAATGATGCCCTCTCTGACTCCTATGCCACCCGGGACAATGATGGCAAGAATGCCGTACACAACACTGATGGGAAAAATGAATGATGCAAGAAATGCATTCTCTATATCAACCCCCTTGAGCAAAAGATAAAAACCGGCAATCCAGAAAACCCAGTATGCAATGATATAACCACTGATCTGCATTGCTCCTTTGACCGTCAGTAATGGAATGTTTAACTCCTTTTTAAACCAGCGTTTAACCAGCCGGCTGATGAGATTGTGCAAAGGTTTTAGAAATAAAAACAAGGCAATGCCTGCCATGGTTAAAAACACCAGCACTGGGATGTACCAGGCATTATCAAACTTAAGTAAAGGGAAAAAGCTGATGATCAGGCCCCAGAGAATGTATATCAGTTGTTCTTTCAGGGAAACAATGGAGCTGTCTTTCCCTGATATGGGCGTGTCTTTTGCGATGTATGATGCTCTGCCCAGTATTACCCAAACCTTGCCGGGAATGTATTTGGCAAATACGGATAAGCCATGCGATGCCAAAGCTGTCCGGCGGCTGATCTGTATCTTGTGTATCCGAAGCGCATACCACCAGCTTTGCGTGCTGAGATAAAAGCCTGCCCATAAAAAAATAACAGCTCCGGCAAGATACCAGTAATTCACCTGCAGATCCGAAAATCCCAGATAATCTATACGTGTCAGATACCAGATAAATACGGCAATGGACAGGTAAAATAAAATATTGAAAAATTTCTTCATGTGTTCAATTCCCGCTTTTGCTTGGATATATGAAAAATGCTACACTGAATATTCTGCGTGTTCCGGCTTGATAAGCTCTTCGTAGCGATACCGCAAAAACAACTGAGCCACGGCCAAAACATCCTTCTCACAGTATTGTGCTATGCGTTTTACATCTTTTTCATCGTAATAAACACCGGCTACCTGTGAACCGTCAATGTCATCTTTGGGGGTGGGAATGCCAAAAATACTGGTCAGTAAATCCAGGGATGTGTAATGCTTGTAATCACCAAACTTCCAGAGTTGCATGGTGTCGAGATGTTTTACCTCCCATGGTTTTTTGCCTGCAAGATTTAACAGGTCAGGCAAGGGTACCTGATTGACAAGCATACGCCTGGCGACATAAGGAATATCAAATTCAGCGCTGTTATGTCCGCACAAGTATTTTTCCCCGCTGCGGCAGAATTTTTCCAGCATACCGGAAAAATCCTTAAGCAATGCTTTTTCATCATCTCCATAATAGGATTTCAGCCGCATCTGCTTTTCTCCGTTTTTCAGGTTGATATGACCAACAGAAATGCATACGATTTTGCCAAACTCAGCGTAAATGCCGGCCCGCTGATATACATCCCCGGCTGTTTCCTCTTCTTTCCGGAAATAGGTGGATTTTCTGTCCCACAACTTTTGCATGTTTTCTGGCAGATCCGTGAATTCAGGGGTTCCGGGAACAGTTTCAATATCAAAAAACAAAATGTTGCTTAAAGGAATGTCGTACATATCATTAAAGATTTAAATTTCGGTTGATAAAATGGGTTAATATGTCAATGGCAATTTTATTCTCACCTCCCTGGGGTACAATAATATCAGCATATTTCTTGGTTGGCTCAATAAACTGAAGGTGTGATGGTTTTACCGTCCTCTCATACCGGTCCAGCACCGTGTTTACTGATCTTCCCCGTTCCACAATGTCCCGCCGTACAACCCGTGTCAGCCGGTCGTCCGCATCTGCATGAACAAACACTTTTAAATCCATCATATCCCGCAACTCCGGATCGCTGAGACACAGAATTCCTTCTATAATGATGACCTTCTTCGGCTCAACCTTAATGGTCTCTTCCGCCCGGGTACAAGTCAGATAAGAATAAATGGGCTGACCCACGATTTCCCCTGCCTTTAAATTTTGAATGTGTTTCTTTAATAATGTCCATTCAATGGAATTGGGATGATCAAAATTAATTTTCTGGCGCTCCTTCAGCGGAAGATGACTGTTATCTTTATAATATGAGTCCTGAGGTATCAATACAATCTCACCTTCCGGCAGATTTTCTGCGATTTTTTTTACCACTGTGGTTTTTCCTGAGCCTGTACCACCTGCTATTCCAACAATCAGCATACTTTGTATTAATCTTCTGTTTTGTTAATTTTGATTCAAGATATAAAGAATTTTTTAAATCAGATCAGAATTATAGATAATTTCAGATTTTTGCACATGCAAAGACAAATAATTATTCAAAGCTTGTAAAATATTCCACAATGAAAGAACTGGCATTATACCCAATGAAATTTAAACCCATCTTTAAAAGCAAGATATGGGGAGGAAAAAAACTCAAAACAATACTCAATAAAACCGATGCGCCGGAAGATGCCGGTGAATCATGGGAAATCAGTGCTGTGCAGGAAAATATTTCTGTGCTGGACAATGGCTTCCTCAAAGGCAATAACCTGCAGGAACTGATCGAAATATACATGGGTGACCTGGTAGGACCTCAGGTGTACGATAAGTTTGGCAATGAGTTTCCCTTACTTATAAAATTCATTGATGCCAATGATAATCTTTCTGTGCAAGTGCATCCCGGTGATGAAACAGCACGAGAACGACACAATGCCTACGGTAAAACCGAAATGTGGTATGTCATTCAGGCAGACGCCGGTTCTGAACTGATCTCAGGATTTAATCAGGAGATTTCCAAAGAAGAGTTTGTGGCACGTATGAACGATAATAGAATTGTGGAAGTCCTGAATTTTACCGAAGTGAAAGCAGGTGATGTGTTTTTTATTCCCGCAGGAAGGATTCATGCCACCGGAAAAGGTATTCTTTTTGCAGAAATACAGCAAACAAGTGACATTACATATCGTGTGTATGACTGGGACAGAAAAGACAAACAGGGCAAAGGCCGGGAACTCCACACAGAACTCGCAAGGGATGTTATCGATTATTCCCCGGTGGATAAAGCCCGTACAGATTATCGCGATGAAACAGATAAACCTGCCAGAATCATTTCTTCAGAGTACTTTGTAACCAATTACATTCACCTGAAAAATGATCTGACCAAATCTTATCTGTCCTGCAATTCTTTTGTTGTGCTCATCTGTGTCAAGGGAAAGCTGGCGTTGAAGTGGGAGCATGGAAGTATTTCAATGGAGAAGGGAGAAACAGTATTGTTGCCCTATGAGCTGATGGAAGTCAGCTTCGTTCCCGAAAATGAATCCATTCTGCTTGAAACTTATATCGATATGCCGGATGAATCCGGGGCGGCTAGTGAAAAGACGTAATAGTCAAAAAAATCTGATGTTTATAATTTTATATTTTTGTAAAAATTCTCTTTCCCATATTTGACCTTATTCTCAGTTATCATGTGCTTTGTGCCGAGGTTGTCTGATTGCAATTTTTGATTAATTGTCTATAAATATGATGTTTATCATGTTATATGCTCCAGAACATGATAATTGTCATGATTTAGTAAGTCGCAGTATGCCAGTGTGTTATCTCGGGTCTGGTCCAAAAACTGTTATACGGCATGAATTGATCATAAATATCAGAAAATCAAATAAAAAGCTTAAAAATACCAATTGTTATATTTTTAACAGAGCTTATGTCGTTTGATTTTTGAAAAAATATCGTTTATTATTGTAGTGAATCATTTTTTAACCAGAATTTTAACCTAACCTAAAATCTAAATTATTATGGCAAATTATCAACAATTGGTTGAGGAGTTCATGGCAAAAGTAATTGCCAGGAACCCATCCGAAAATGAGTATCATCAGGCAGTGGAAGAAGTTGTTGAATCACTGATTCCATTCGTGGAAGAAAATCCGAAGTACAAAGATGCAAAAGTCCTTGAACGCATTGTCGAGCCAGAGCGTATTATCATTTTCCGTGTGCCCTGGATGGATGACAAGGGAGTTACCCATGTTAATCGTGGCTTCCGCATTGAAATGAACTCCGCAATCGGCCCATATAAAGGTGGACTGCGATTTCACCCCACAGTAAACCTGGGAATTCTCAAATTCCTCGCTTTCGAGCAGGTGTTTAAAAACTCACTCACAACACTGCCAATGGGTGGCGGTAAAGGTGGTTCTGACTTCGACCCCAAAGGCAAAACCGATGCCGAAGTGATGCGCTTTACACAAAGCTTTATGACCGAACTTTCGCGCCATATTGGCCCGAATACGGATGTACCTGCAGGTGATATTGGCGTTGGTGGCCGTGAAATCGGTTACATGTTTGGACAATACAAACGCCTGAAAAATGAATTCACCGGTGTACTTACCGGTAAAGGCCGCGAATGGGGTGGATCTCTTATACGGCCTGAAGCAACCGGTTATGGTGCCGTCTATTTTGCGGAAGAAATGTTGAAAACCCGCAAAGATAGTTTTGAAGGCAAAACAGTTGTTGTTTCCGGATCCGGTAATGTTGCTCAGTTTGCTACCGAAAAAGTCAATGAGCTGGGAGGAAAAGTGGTCACCCTCAGCGATTCTTCCGGCTTTATTTATGACCCACATGGCATAGACAATGAAAAACTGGAATATGTCATGCACCTGAAAAATATCAAACGTGGCCGTATTAAAGAATACGCAAAAAAATGGGGTGTTGAATATTTCGAAGGAGAACGCCCGTGGAGCATCAAGTGTGATGTGGCTCTGCCTTGTGCAACCGAAAATGAAATTGATGGTGATGCCGCTGAAACCCTTGTGAAAAATGGTGTTATTGCTGTTTCTGAAGGGGCTAACATGCCCAGCACACCAGAAGCTGTGGAAGTATGGCTTGATAAAAAAATCCTGTATGGACCCGGTAAAGCTGCAAATGCCGGTGGCGTGGCTGTTTCAGGACTCGAAATGACACAAAATGCCATGCGATTAAGCTGGTCAAGGGAAGATGTGGACAGCAAGCTGCATGAAATTATGATCAATATTCATACTACCTGTGTTGAGCACGGACAGGAAGGTGATTTTGTCAATTATGTCAAAGGTGCCAATATCGGTGGCTTTGTAAAAGTGGCTGATGCCATGATTGCACAGGGTCTTGTCTGATTTTTGTAAAAGGGTCTGAATTTCTCAGACCCTTTCTTCTTTTTATTTTATCTTTATCAAAATTATAAAATCATTCTGTCATGCGAATCCAGCGTATAGAACCCAAAAGGCACGAGATTGAGCAAGAGGATGTTGACCTGTCCCTGATCGATCCTGTCATCGAAAAATTCAAGGAAAAAAAAGGTATACTTATACCTCTGTTGCAAAACATACAAGATGTTTACGGTTATATTCCGCCACAGTCATTCAAATATGTCACCGGAAAAACAAAGCTTAAGCTGGCGGATATGTATGGGGTGGCTACCTTTTATACCCAGTTCCGCTTGCACCCCGTCGGTAAATACATTATCAAAGTTTGTCACGGAACCGCCTGTCATGTGCAGGGTGCAAAAGCCATTACCGAAGCCTTGCAGGACAGCCTGAAAATTAAAGACGGAGAAACTACCGATGACAGGCTCTTTACCCTCGAATCTGTGGCATGCCTCGGATGTTGCTCCCTGGCACCGGTGATGATGATCAACGATGATACACACGGCAGCCTCACAGGAAAATCTGCTACCAAAATCATTCGTAAACTAAAACTGCAGGATAAAAATTAAGCTGCGTTCTGAACGAAAATATTGAAACTATGGGCAAAACACAAGTTATAGTCGGTCTGGGATCATGCGGAATCGCTGCAGGTGCCAATAAAACCTACGAAAAAATTGAAAGCCTGAAAAAATCCGAAAACCTCGACTTTGAACTCAAAAAAACATCCTGTATCGGGATGTGTTATAACGAACCATTGGTTGAAATCATCGATGATGACGGCCATTACCTGTACGGAAACATTGATGAGGATAAAGCACTCGAAATAATCGAAAAGCATGTGGTCGATCATGAACCCCGTAAAGATTACGTGGTACACAGCGACTTGTTTGAAACCATGGACGATGTCTTTTTCGATGATCAGGTGAAAATCGCTTTGCGCAATTGCGGATACATCGACCCGGAATCCCTCAAAGATGCCGAGGCTCAGGGTGCATACGAAGCCATGAAAAAAATTGCAGATGAAAAACAGAATCAGGATCACGTCATCAAAAGTGTTCTCGAGTCCGGCCTTCGCGGACGTGGGGGTGGTGGTTTCCCTACTGGTAAAAAATGGATGTTTGCAAAAAACAGCGAAAGTGATGAAAAATACATCATCTGCAACGCCGATGAAGGAGACCCCGGTGCTTTCATGGACAGATCCCTGCTCGAAGGAGATCCCCATGCTGTTCTCGAAGGCATGATCATCGGAGCTTATGCTGTGGGTGCAAACCAGGGCGTGATTTATTGCCGCGCCGAATATCCCCTTGCCATCAAACGACTCAATATTGCCATTGATCAGGCACGAGAAAAAGGATACCTGGGCAAAAATGCCTGTGGTGTTGAGGGCTTTAATTTTGATATTTTCGTTAAGGAAGGGGCAGGTGCCTTTGTATGTGGTGAAGAAACCGCACTTATGGCTTCTGTGGAAGGTGAACGCGGCATGCCCCGCAAGCGACCACCCTTCCCGGCAGCAAAAGGCCTGTGGGGAAAACCCACAAACATTAACAATGTGGAAACCTGGGCCAATGTGCCCTGGATTATCAGAAACGGTGCCGAAAAATATGCACAATACGGAACCGAAAATTCAAAAGGCACAAAAGTTTTTGCCCTTACCGGAAAAATAAAACATGGCGGCCTTGTCGAAGTACCCATGGGAATGACCATTCACGATGTGATTTTTAAACTGGGTGGAGGCATTCAGGATGATAAGGATTTTAAAGCCGTGCAGCTCGGCGGACCCTCCGGTGGGTGCATCCCCGCCTATATGTCTGAGACCATTGTCGATTACGACTCAGTGCAGGCTACCGGCGCAATTATGGGATCCGGTGGTATGGTGGTGATGGATGAAACCACATGCATGGTGGACATCGCCAGGTTCTTCCTGGACTTTACCGAAAAAGAATCCTGCGGAAAATGTACCTTCTGCCGCATCGGAACAAAACGCATGCTTGAAATTCTTACCAATATCACACAGGGAAATGGACAGGATGGCGATATTGAAAAACTTGAAGAACTGGCACATCAGGTGAAAGAAAACAGCCTTTGCGGACTGGGACAAACAGCTCCGAATCCCGTACTTACAACAATTAAATACTTCCGCGACGAGTACGAAGCACACATCAGGGATAAAAAATGCCCGGCCAAAGTCTGTACAGAACTGCTTACTTATGAAGTGGATCCGGAAAATTGTACCGGCTGTACGGTTTGTGCCAAAAATTGCCCGGTGGATGCCATTTCAGGGGAACGCAAGGAGGTGCATTACATCCATCAGGATATTTGTATCCACTGCGGTGTTTGCTACTCCAAGTGTAATTTCGATGCAATAAAATTACTGTAGAATCAAGGAAAAATCAGAATCATGAACAAAGATAAAATCAATGTCATACTAAACGGCGAAACGGTTCAGGGCGTACCCGGTGAAACCATTCTCGAACTGGCCAAGCGCAACGGCATCCATGTGCCAACATTGTGTTATGATAAACGCCTGAAACCATATTCTTCATGCTTTGTCTGCGTGGTGGAAATTGAAGGACGAGGCACCCAGCCATCCTGTTCCACTGAAATCGCTGAAGGAATGATCATCAATACCGATAACCAAACTGTATTCAAAGCACGTAAAACAGCTCTGGATCTCCTCCTGAGTAACCATTATGCCGATTGTGTAGCACCATGTAAAGAAACCTGTCCGGCAGGTGTGGATGTGCAGGGGTATATTTCATTGATTGAGAAAAAGCAGTACAGTGAAGCTACCGCACTGATCAAGGAAGATAATCCATTTCCCGCAGTATGCGGACGCATCTGTGTTCGCCCCTGCGAAGCTGCCTGTCGACGCAATCTGCTGGATGAAAATGCCGGCGTAGGCATCGATTATCTCAAACGCTTTGCCGCTGACAAAGACCTGCTCGAAGGCGAACATTACAAACCTGAAGTAGCTCCCTCCACCGGGAAAAAAATAGCCATCATTGGCGCTGGCCCGGGTGGTTTGTCGGCTGCTTTCTGGCTGCAGCAAAAAGGCCATCAGGCTGATGTCTTTGAGGCAAACCCGCATGCAGGCGGATGGCTTAGGTACGGGATTCCCGAATACCGGCTGCCAAACAACCTGCTCGACAAAGAAGTGGAAACCATTACCGAATTGGGCGCCAATCTGTTTGTTAACAAACGACTGGGTGATAACCTCTCGTACAAAGATATTGACAAGGATTACGATGCTACAATACTTACCATAGGTTCACAGCGGGGAACCCTGCTGCGCGCCAAAGGGGAAGAAGCCGACGGGGTGTACAGCGGTATCGACTTTCTACGCAATATGGAAATGACCGGCCAGAAATATGATTTTTCCGGAAAAACCATTGTAACCGTGGGTGGTGGAAATACCGCCATGGATTGCTGTCGTACTGCCGTGCGCTGTGGTGCCGAAAAAAGCATCATCGTGTATCGCCGTACTGAAAAAGAAATGCCCGCCAATCCCATCGAAATCCACGAATCAAGAGCAGAAGGCGTGGAATACATGCTGCTTACCAACCCGGTGGAAGTGAATCAGGATGATGAAGGAAAAGTAAAATCCATGACCCTCATTAAAATGGAACTGGGTGAGCCCGATGCATCCGGAAGGCGCAGACCTGTGCCGGTAGAAGGCTCCGAATTTGAACTGGAATGTGATTATATCCTTGCTGCCATCGGGCAAAAAACCGATGTGGATTTTATGGATGACATCAATAATAACGCTTCAAACGGTCAGCTCGAACTCAACCGCTGGGGCGATATTGATGCCGATGAAGCTACTCTGCAGACCGGCATTGAAAATGTCTTTGCTGCCGGTGATGGTGTTACCGGACCTGCTACCGTTATCGAAGCCATCGCTCAGGCAAAAACCGCCGTGCATTCGGTGGATATGTACCTGAATGGTAAAAAACCCGAACCCATCCAAAAACCATTCGTTAGCCGGAAAGACAACTTTAAGGAACAGGAAAAAGATGACTACCTGGGACGCTATCAGCAGCAAATGCGCGAAGAAATGCCCGTGCTGCCCGAAGATAAACGCATCAATTTTAACGAAGTTGAACAGGGTTACGATTCCGAACAGGCCATGCACGAAACAAGGAGATGCCTTGAATGCGGATGCTCCGAATTCTTTTCCTGTGATTTGCAGAAATATTCTACTGACTATCAGGCCGAACAAAAAAAATTCGGTGGTGGATTTCTTGACCAGCCGGTGGATTTCTCCCATCCCTATATAGAGATTGATAACAACAAATGTATTTTGTGTTCCCGTTGTGTCCGGATTTGCAGCGATGTGGTGGGAGCAAAAGCCCTCGGACTCGTGGAACGGGGTTTTGATACCTTTGTGGCTCCGGCCATGGGCGAATCCCTCACAGAGACCAGCTGCGAATCCTGTGGCCTGTGTATTTCCACCTGCCCCACAGGCGCCATTACCGAAAACTTTAGTTTCAAACCCGGCCCGGTAAAAACTGATACGGCAGAAACCATCAGCCCTTACGGATCCATAGGCGAAAGCATTACACTGAATCACAAAAATGGCTTTGTCTTTCGCACCACAGGTCGCGATGGTATGATCAACAAAGACGGTAACCTTGACCGCTTTGCAAAATTCGGCTATGGTTTTATTAACGATGGAAATCGATTGACAAAACCACTGCTACGTAAAGATGGTGAACTCAAAGAGGCATCCTTTAAAGAGGCGTTCGATGCGATAAAGGCTAAAGCAACTGATAAAAACAAATCCGCTGTGTTTGCCGGTGGCAGGCTCACCAACGAAGAGGTCTGGACCATTCAGCAATTTGCCGGTAAAGCTGTGAAAGCAGATTATACTGGATCTTTCCATCTGATGCACCTCGATGAAGGGAATATCAATGCATCGGAAATGAATGTCCCCTTTGATCAGATTCAGGAAGCCGGTAAAATTTTCCTGATGCATCCCCATATTAATATGGATGATGCTACACTGGGTTTTATGATCAATCAGGCAAAAACCCAACACGGAGCAGAAATCATCCTGATCACCGACAGGGAAAATGAAAAACTGGAAAACAAATGTGATCGCCTTATACGTATTGATTCCTATTACTATCTCCTGAAAGCGATGAACCATCGTCTGCTTAGCAAAGGTGAACAGAATCAGGTGTTTATTGATGATCACTGCAAGGGGTATGATGAATATAAAAAGGCTGCTTCTAAAGAAAATATGGATGAATTGCTTTCCAATGCCGGTGTCAGTGAGCGAACTGCCATACAGCTTTTAAACGAGTTTAACCTGAATCATAAATCGGTACTCGTGGTATCTGAACGCTATCTGGATAATCATGCCGTAGCTGAAGCAAGAAACCTGTGTCTCTTAAGCGGAAAACTTGGCAAAACCGCTGCAGGGCTTATTTCTGTTAAGGAAAAGAACAATACCCAGGGCCTGATTGATCTGAAGTTTACCAATGGTAAAACCAAAAATCTGCACGATGCTTTTTATGAAAAAGAACTTAAGCACTTGTATGTCTTTGGAGAAGACCCCCTGGGCACCGCTCTTGATAAAGCTTCTGTGAAAAATGCCTTGCAGGATGCCGAACTGCTGGTAGTGCAGGACTATTTCCTTACCGAAACAGCAGAGATTGCAGATGTGGTATTACCCGCATCCATGCCGTTTGAAACCGGTGGTAGCTTTACCAATACACAAAAAATGATACAAACCTTTGATGCCGGCCTGAAACCCAAAACTGAAATCAATAACCTGGGACAGATTCAGCGGATGGCAGAAGCCTTTGGCACTGATCTTACAGAAAATGTTGATGATATAAATGATGAAATGTTGAAGGCAATTGAAAGTCAGGCCAGTCCTTACCAGATTATTTTTACTTCAGGTCCTGGTGCTCTGCCTGAATTTGAACAGGGAGCAGATACGGTAATGGCACGCTTTGAGCAGGATTTTGACAATGCACTTGAATAAGCTGATTAGGAAAAATTTGTTTATGAATTAGAAACCGTCAAAAAAAGAGATATTATGAGCAAGCTCAATTCAATACAGGAAATACTCGATTTCGCCATCGAACAGGAACAGGAAGCCGTGGATTTTTACAACGCACTTGCTGAAACTGCAAAAACAAAGGATATGAAAATGATTTTTAAATCCTTTGCCCTCGAAGAAATCGGCCATAAAGCACGTTTGACAACCATCAAAAAGGAAGGACTGTTCGATTGGGAGAATGAAAGTGTTGCCGACCTGAAAATTGCTGACTACATGACAAAAGTGGAAGCCAGTCCGGATATGGATTACAAGGATGCCCTTGTCCTCGCAATGAAAAAGGAAAAAAATGCCTTTCGCCTGTACCTGAATCTGGCAGAGAGGGCCCCCAACAATGAGCTCAAAGAAGTGTTTCAGTCCCTGGCCAGCGAAGAATCTAAACATAAGCTCCGTTTTGAACTGGAATACGACGATTACGTGCTGAAAGAAAATTAGGCAGAGAAATTTCTTTACCTGAAACTGCATCCGGAAAGGACACCGTTCTTTTTTGGGATGCAGTTTTTTGTTTTTAATGTGGGCGCCCGAGCGGTCTGCGCCTGTAAGCTGCCTTGGCTCTGCCGGTAAATGCAAGGCAAAGCAGGAGCTTCGCTTGTCGCTCTGCTTTGCATGCATTACCCGGGCATCACCAGCGGCAGGCTTTCC
>JBNJGS010000030.1:0-29074 GCA_051747965.1 Bacteroidota bacterium | reverse complement strand
GACACGTTCATCAATTTCATCATCGGCGTCTTCAATGTTTACAAAATCCAGCAGATATTGGTCTTTAAAAGCACGCATCGCTTTACCTGACAAAACAGGAGACATGGTTTTCTCAAAATTATTGGGCAATTGTTGCTCTTGTAAATGGCTTTTGTTTTTAAGCTCGGAGCGTAAGTGGCGTACACTCCAAAAATGTTGTGCTGTTTTATGAATGTAGTACCAGCGTTCTTTTTCGGTTTCGGTTTTTAATATTATTTCGTAATGGTGTGAAAATGGGGTTGAAAAAAAGGCGTTAATCTCAGCCGTATAAAAATTGCTCTTTAGTGGCGAGTGGCTTGTATCGCTCTTACTGTCAGGCTTTTCAGCTTTGTCCGACGCTGTCGGTAAAATTACCGCCTCACTATTATCTAATTTGTCCGACAGTGTCGGACAAATTTTATTTACAGTATGCCATTCTTGATAAAATATGCGCATTTTCCTTATGTTAGAACTGGAAAAACCTCGCAAGCCGGGCAATTCTTGTTGCAGTCTTCCGGCTATCTCATCATTCACTTTTGAACCCCACTTGTTTCTTTTAAACTCGTTTTCCACCATTTTTCCAACAGAAAAATACAGGCGTAACAATTCAGCATTGGCAATCTTTGAAACAAGATACCGGCTCGTAAGTATTTGCTGTTTAATCTGTTTTATAAACTCCGGTGATAATAATTTCTTGTCCATATTATTCAAGATTCAAAATATCATCCATTAGTCCTTCATTTTCTTTTTCCAGTGCCAGAATATCCGCTGTAACCTCTTCGAGGCTGCGCAATTTCTTGTGCTGATAAAGGCCACTATTCCTGTGTCATTTTTCCTGATTTTGGTGTATAAAATTAACAATATTATGGGATTTATAGCCGCTGTTTTGCATTTAATATCTGATTTTTGAATGGATTATTTCAGTAGTGTTTTCACCTAAGCAGTAATTGCCCCTGTGAGGGCGCATGCCTGCTGTGATGCCTGCCAGCCTGCCCACCTATTAAAATTTAACACTGGCTGGCAGGCAGACCGACCCTTTTTGGTTTTTTAGCGCTGACAACGGTATGACCTTCAGGGTCTTCCCAATCCCCTGTGCTTCATGCTGGGTAAAATTTGCATCAGGAGGAAACAGAACGACCCTGAAGGTATTCCTGTGCAAGCAAAAAACCAAAAAGGGACACAGCCTGATAATCAGGTCAAGGGTATCTTTATCAGAATCATGAGCACCACGGGGACGTGGTGTTTGCTGTATTCTACTTAGTTTACCACCGCGGAAGTCTGGTTTTTTCCTGTAAACATTTTTCCGGCTGCGGTGATGGCCTTAATGTTGTTTTTTACCTGTAAATCCGTTTTTTTGGGATTGTAGAGAAAATCAATGGTCTCTTTGTGGAAATCAGTGACTTTGCCGCGAACGATTTTCATGGTGCTGTTCATCATTTTGTTTTCTTCGTTGAAACCTTCATCCAGAACAGCTATGGCTGATGGCAACCAGCGCTCAGGGAATTCACCTTCAAAATCGCCGCCTTTTTTGAATTCGTTGATTTCGGATTGTATCAGTTTCAGAGCCTCTTTTCTGCCCTCTTCCCGTGAATAATCCGTGCTTTTTTCCTGCAAAGCTCGCTCAAGGGCTTTATGATTGGGATATATCAGTCCGACTGTATAGGGATCCTGATTGTTGTGCAATACCACCTGGTCAATGTATTTCGTTTTCCCGACCAAAGATTCTTCTATGGCTTCGGGGCTGTATTTTTCTCCGTCGCTGGCAATGAGGAGGCTTTTAAAACGACCGAGAACATAGAGAAAATCGTCTTTATCGATATATCCCATGTCACCGGTGTACAGCCAGCCGTCTTTGATGGTTTCTTTGGTAGCTTTCTCATTTTTCCAGTAGCCATACATCACATTTTCGCCTTTGACTACGATCTCGCCTTTCTGACCAACCGGGAGGGTCTTCCCATCTTCGTCGCAGATTTTGATGTCAAGATCGCTGACCAGGAAACCGCTGGAACCGAGCTTGTGTTTGTGCAGGGCATTGGAACTGATAATGGGTGTAGCTTCGGACAATCCGTAACCCTGCATCATGGGAATGCCAATGGCGTAAAAATAGCGTTGCAGCTCAATGTCCAGCAGGGCGCCTCCACCGATGAAGAACTTCAGGTTGCCACCAAAGACCTGCCGGATTTTTTTAAACAGAATTTTATCAAAGAGCCAATGAAGCGGTGCTCTCAGCGCACTGAGACCTTTTCCCTTGTTGTACCCTTCCTTGTTGTATTTGTAGGCATTGTTAAGCGCTGCTTTGTACATGTTGTACATGACATTGCCTTTCTCCCGAATACCTGTGTCAATGTTCTTTTTAAAGTTTTTTGCCAGTGCCGGCACGCTAAGCAACAGGTGCGGCCTAACTTCCCTGATGTTTTTCGGAATGTTCTTCAGGGTTTGCAGGGGTGTCTTACCGGCTTCCACCATAGCCATGGAAGCGCCCTTGCCCATAAAACTGTATATGCCCGCCACGTGTGCAAAGCAATGGTCGAGGGGTAAAATCAGCAGGGTTTTATAATATTCCGGTATGTCCATGAGGCTGTATGCCTGCTCAACATTGGCGGTATAATTCCGGTGGGTCAGGATGATGCCCTTGGGGTCAGCAGTGGTGCCGGAGGTGTAGGTAATGTTGGCCCAACTGTCATTTTTGATTTGCTTTTTTCGCTCGCTGATGATCTCCGGGGATTTGCTGAGCAGCTCCTCTCCCATTTTTTTCAGATCCGTATAATTGATGTTGCTTTTGCCTTCAGGAGCGTTGTTATCCAGATAGATGATTTTTTCTATATGCTGAAGCTCGTCCCTGATTTTATCAATTTTGTGCGTTTGCTGCTGCGATACAATCAGGTATTTTGATTCGGAATGGTTGATGCGAAACAGAATTTCCTTGGCTTCCAGCTTCACGGATAATGGAATATCCACGGCATGATTGTACAATATTGCCAGTTCGCTGATGACCCATTGATTTCTGCCTTCGCTGAGCAAGGCCACATGGTCTTTGGGCTGCACCCCTATGGCTGCCAGTCCTGCTGCTATGGTCTGTATTTCATCGTAGGTTTGCTGATAAGTAGCAGGCCGGTATTCTCCATCCGATTTTTCCCAGAGAAATGGATTATCATTGTATTTTTCAACGCTGGTTTCAAAAAGATCAACAATTGTTTTCATAACACACACCTTTCTTTTCACCAGGTGAAAATAGAAAAAATTATGACAGGAAAAACAATGAATTTGGTTTTGCTCCCGGTAAGACGTGGCTGGTGTCTGGAAACCTGCAGGCATGGACAATCAGGGGGACGACCGGAATACCATGAGAAAGCCATGCTTTTCATTTCTCGCAGTAGGTAATTTCTCTGAAAAAAAGGCGGAGGATGAGTTGCCACCAAAACAGCCTGTCTTTTCACCCAAATTTCCGGGGATACAGATGAATTTGCTTTTGGGATAAGCATATTTTATGTATTTTTGCTTTTTTGCAAAGCATTTTTTAATTATATTTGCTTAAATAGAAAGCAATTATGGAGAATTTATTACGAAAATCTGCCCGAAAAATACAGGATGTACCCCGTACATTCAAGCGATATTTGTTTGATGAAATCAATCTTGACAATCGGCAGATAAGTTTATTGGGGAGCCGTGGAGCAGGAAAAACGACGCTAATGTTGCAAATTGCTGCTGAACACCCAAACATTTCAAGTTTATATGTTGCTTTGGATGATTTATTTTTCACAGAAAACAACTTGTATTCACTTGCTGAAGCTTTTGAAAAACAGGGAGGAGAGCTACTTCTACTGGATGAAGTCCATAAATACCCAAACTGGTCACGAGAGTTAAAGCTTATTTATGATGATTTTCCTGCATTAAAAATCATCTTTTCTTCCTCTTCAATCCTTAATATTTATCAGGGAGAATCGGATCTAAGCAGGAGAACAATTTCTTATACGCTAAAAGAAATGTCTTTCAGAGAGTATATGGAATTTCAGCATAGCATTAGCTTGCCCGCGTATTCGCTGCAAAGCTTGCTGCAAAATCATGAAAGCATCAGTTATGACCTCATCAGACAATTTAAACCACTTAAGTATTTTCCGGAATATTTGAAGTACGGTTCATTTCCGTTCTATGGGGGAAATGAGCTGGAATATTACCAACAAATCCGTAACATCATCAATCTCATTTTAGAGCTCGATTTATTGACGGTTAAAGCGTTTGATTATGCAAGCATTGCCAGGCTAAAACGATTGTTATATGTTTTATCTGTGAATGTACCGTTCACCCCAAATGTTTCAAAGCTCAGTGAAAAAGTTGGTTTAACCAGAAATGCGGTGATTGAAGCATTGGATTTGTTGGAACGTGCGGAATTGATACAGACGCTTTATAAAAAAACACGAAGCATCAGTGTTTTGAACAAACCGGATAAAATCTGGCTACACAACACCAATTATATTTATGCATTAAGTGAAGGGAATCCGGATGGAGGAAATCTGCGGGAAAGTTTTTTTCTCTCGCAATTCAACCACTTGCACAAACTGACCTTACCAGAAAAGGGTGATTTTATGATTGATGACAGGTATATTTTTGAAGTTGGAGGAAAAAACAAAACGCAAAAACAAATTGTCGATCTGGATCATGCTTTTGTGGTGAAAGATTCCATTGAAACAGCCATCAAAAACAGCATTCCCCTGTGGATGTTTGGTTTGATGTATTAATTGGGATGCATTATAATGGTATATTTTTGATGGCCTTGTATGCTTTAACCGGCGCCTGTCTGCTGGCAGGCAAGTTGTCAGCCGTGGCTGTCAGGGAGACGATTACCCCGGAATGCTAACAGGAACCTGATTTTTTTGCACACGAATGGTCATACGCATCATTCCGGAACATTTGTTAATACAGGTGGATTTTTGTAGTTTTAGGATAAAAAGCACATGAAAGAAAAACTGATTGTTTTGTCGGGTGCCGGTGTGAGTCAGGAAAGCGGAATTGATACCTTTCGTGGTGCCGGCGGTATGTGGGAAAAGTACGATGTAACGGAGCTGGCCAATCCCATGGCCTGGCAGCGTGATCCTGAGCTGGTACTTCGGTTTTACAACATGCGGCGTAAAACAGTGATGGAAGCTGAACCGAACGGTGCTCATAAGCACATTGCAGAACTGGAGAAGGATTTTAATGTGCAGGTGGTCACACAAAATGTGGATGATCTGCACGAGCGGGCAGGAAGCAGCCGGGTATTGCACCTGCATGGTGAAATCCGCAAAGCCAGAAGCACGAAAGATTCCTCACTGGTATACGATATTGAGGGTTCGGAACTGAATATGGGAGACACCTGTGAACTGGGCGCGCAGCTGCGGCCACATGTGGTATGGTTTGGCGAGGCTGTTCCGGCCATTGAGGAGGCCATCGATATTGTTTCGGAGGCAGATATTTTACTGGTGATTGGCACATCGCTGAATGTGTATCCTGCCGCTGGTTTGTTGCATTATTGCCCGGGGCATTGTCGCATTTTCCTGGTTGATCCGGGGGATGTGACTGTGGATTCTGATAATGTCAACATCATCAAAGAAAAAGCCGTGAAAGGTATGGAGCGGTTTGTGGAGATGGAGAGAGGGAGTGATGGAGAGATTGAGGGATAGAGTGATGGAGTGAGGCAGTGAGGGAGTGATTGTGCACTTCAAGTGTGCGATTTATCGCCTTCAAGAAAAGTGCAGCAAAGCATATTAAAACACCATTCTTACAAATCTTAGCAAAGAAATTAAAACATTGAAAATGGCAATTTAAACAACAAATATTCTGCTAATTAATTGAAAATGGAAAGACACGACAACATTCCCAGTAAAACTTTTAATGAACTTTGTAAATTAATGGGTGAACAAAGAGCAAAGGAATACATTGCTAAGAAAAATCATAATTATCAGGCTATTATAACTAAAATACTATTAATCAGAATCAGAATATTTGCCAAAACATCTCCATTTTTATTTTGGATTTCCTTAATCCTCATGCTATCGCTTGTCACATTTATTATTTACGACACTATAGCTTATTAGGGAGCTGCTGCATGCAATGTTTTTACCAATTTGAGGGAGAATTGCAAGACAAATTTCAGGACGAGTCATACCTAATCGATATTTTTGTGCACACCTACCGGTAGGAAGGCAGGGATGTTCACAGATAATCAGCCTGGCGACAGCCGCTGGTTTGAGTCAAGTGATTGAGGGGATGTGGATGCAATTTATCGCATTCACGGGTCACGGGTTTACACGACCATATCAATCAAAATCAGTTTATCCGTTTTAAATTTGCACTTCCGTTTTCGTGAACTGTATATACGAATTTTTCGTATATACAGTTCATATAATTTCATTTTTTCATGAGATCAGGCCTCTCACCCGCAAATACAATTATGAATTGCCATTTCCGGAAAAAACATAGGTTTGGTTCACTCAGTAAACGGGAAGGCCTGATACATTTTCAACAATGTAATACATTCATCTTTAAGTTTGTTTCTTACAAATGGTTTCATCTTTTCATCCATGAGCTCTCCAAGTCCGTCTAACAAGCCGGATTTGGCCTTATTTTCAACAGCTTCAATGCATTTTTCCACGTAATCGGGATAAGCCATATGCATTCGTTGTTCAACAATGGCTTTGTTCACAGGAAATTTATTTTCCATTAAAAACCACAAATCAAAAACATCCCGGTTTATTACAACTTTCCTGTCAGTTAGAGCACACAATTTATGGGCAAACATGTCTGCCTCAAGCATTGTTTTTATTTTTATTCCAAGGAAATTCTTTATTTCATACCTGTCATTATACTGCCTTTTGGATATTTCTATTTTTAATTTTCTCTCCCTGAATCCATAATCCAACACGACAACAGGCCCGTAATGCTTCTGTGCCTCATCATGTATTTTTCCATGTTTACGCACGATTTCCCTGATTTTTTCATAAACGATGTTTTCATAACCTTCATCAAGCAAATTAAAATCAAGATCAACTGAGAAACGAGGTAAATCATAAAATAACATCAGAGCTGTTCCACCTTTAAAACCTAATTGATTTGCCAGTGTGCTGTCCGAATAAATGTCTTTTAAAACATTTACAAGATAGAACTTGTGATTTTTCATATCAATCATAAGAAAGCAGTTTTGTCAGTTTTTTTTCAAGGCTATCCGAATTATATACATCAAGCAAATCGAACATTTTTTCTGAGTCAAGGCTCCCGGGGTTATCAGGTACAATGTCGTTACCCAGGTAAAGTGAATCCAGAAATGCTCTTTCAGGCGTAGCCATACTGACCTCATGTTCAGATATTATACCGCGACTGTCTACCAGAATATCATCCCTGACCTTTCTGTAACGGTAAGACACATCATCAACCTTTATACTGCGGCTAAGATAACTGACAAGGGTAAGCGTTTCTGAATATTGAAAAATCACACCTTCCTTTTGCAACACAAAATCAAGAGACAAATATGAAGGCGTATACAGTCGACATCCCAGCTCATCCTTCCGGTAATTCTCCTTTGCATATATGCCCTTCCTGGGGTTATTGATCTTCCCTGTTTTTACATAATAGTTCATTTTTTTGCTCAGCGACACCAAATCATCTTCCCCTGTCATCATGGCAATATCAATCAAACGAAATACCGTTTGCTGACTCGAGTATATTTGAAACAAAATATTCTTTTCTGTCACCTTCATGAACCAAATATACGAATTTTTCGTATATACAGTTCATGATTTTTCATTTTTTTCACATTACCCTGCCTCTCACCCGTAAATAATATTATGAATTGCCATTTCCGGAAAAACATGTACTTTTGTTTCTCTGCAGTGAGTTGCTGCAGTTTTATGCAAAATATGCAATAATTGGAAACATGAAAGATTACAAGCGACATTTGATTACAACTGCCCTTCCTTACGCCAACGGACCGGTTCATATCGGTCACCTGGCCGGTGTGTATGTACCTGCTGATGTGTATGTACGTTACCTCAGACAACGTGGCAGGGATGTGAAATTCATTGGCGGAAGTGATGAACACGGTGTGCCCATTACCCTGAAAGCAAAAAAAGAAGGCGTCAGTCCACAGGACATTGTGGATCGTTATCATAAAATGATCAAGGCATCTTTTGAAGAATTCGGCATCAGCTTTGACATTTATTCCCGTACCAGCAATAAAACCCATCACGAAACAGCCACTGAGTTTTTCAAAACGCTGTATGAAAAAGGTGAGTTTATTGAAAAAACCACCAGGCAGTATTACGACGAACAGGAAAAACAGTTTCTGGCTGATCGCTACATTACCGGAACATGTCCGAAGTGCAATACAGAAGGTGCTTACGGCGACCAGTGCGAAGCCTGCGGATCAGCGCTTTCTCCTGAAGAGCTGATTGAGCCAAAATCCACCATCAGCGGCAACAAACCCGTACTGAAAGAGACCAAACACTGGTACCTCCCGCTTGACAAATATGAAGATGAGCTGAAGCAGTGGATTCTGCAAGAACACAAAGAATGGAAACCCAATGTGTACGGACAGTGCAAATCATGGCTTGACGGCGGTCTGCATCCCCGGGCGGTATCCCGCGATTTAGACTGGGGAGTGCCCGTTCCTGTTGAAGGAGCAGAGAAAAAGGTGATGTACGTATGGTTTGATGCGCCCATCGGCTACATTTCCGCCACCCGTGAGCTTACCGACGACTGGGAAAAATACTGGAAAGATGATGATACCCGTCTGGTACATTTTATCGGTAAGGACAATATAGTGTTTCACTGCATTGTGTTTCCTTCCATGTTGCGACATGAAGGCTCTTATATTCTTCCTGACAATGTGCCTGCCAATGAATTTCTCAATCTGGAGGGTAACAAAATATCCACCAGCAAAAACTGGGCGGTATGGTTGCATGAGTATCTTCAGGATTTCCCCGGCAAGCAGGATGTTCTGCGCTATGTCCTGACTGCCAACGCTCCGGAAACCAAAGACAATGATTTTACCTGGCGCGATTTTCAGGCCCGCAACAACAACGAGCTGGTTGCCATTCTGGGTAATTTTGTCAACCGGACGCTGGTGCTGACCCACAAGTATTTTGACGGAAAAGTTCCGGCTGCCGCTGATTTGAACAATGAAGAAAAAGCCCTGATTAAGCATGCCCTGGAAAACAAGCAGGCCATTGCTGATAACCTGGAGCAATTTAAATTCAGGGAAGCCCTGCGCAATTTGATGAACATTGCCCGGCTGGGAAACAAATATCTCACAGAAACCGAGCCGTGGAAAGTCATCAAAACCGATGAGAACAAAGTAAAAACCATTATGAACATCTGTCTGCAGCTTTCTGCCCAGATGGCGCAGCATGGGGAAGCATTTTTGCCCAATACCATGAAAAAACTCCGTGGCTTTCTCAACACTGAATTACAGCCCTGGGATGAAGATGCCGTGTTTGAGTTGCTGCCGGTTGGTCATGAAATCAACAAGCCGGCTTTGTTGTTTGAAAAAGTTGAAGACAAGGACATACAGGCACAGTATGACAAACTGGAAGCTACAAAACAAAGCAATGAAGAGGAAACGGCTGAAACCGAAGCCTTAAAAGAAGCCTGTGAGTTTGATGATTTCATGAAGATGGATATTCGCCTGGCCACGATTACATCGGCAGAAAAGGTCAAAAAAACCAAAAAGCTCATCAAGCTCACCCTGGATATTGGTTCTGAAGAACGAACTGTTGTTTCCGGCATTGCTGAATATTACGAACCCGAAGACATCATCGGTAAGCAGGTGGCTTATCTGGCAAATTTAAAACCCAAAAAGCTCCGGGGCATCATGTCATACGGAATGATACTGATGGCTAAGGAACCCGACGGAACACTCCGGTTTATGCAACCTGACTCAGATTCAATTCCGGGTTCTGTCATCAGCTAATGTAATCTGATACAAATTTTTAAAAAAGCATCCTTCGGGGTGCTTTTTTTAGATTTAGGCTGAAATTTTAAGATATGTTTTGCAATTCAGGCTTAAATTTAAAATCATACGTTCTTATGTGGTAAAATCAATGCCTGGGAATTTACATATTCCAGGAAAAACAGCAGATTCCCGGAAAGCTTTCTAAATGAATATCAGGTAGAGGAAGTGCTTACAATCCATCTCAAAAACATCCACGAATTTTTGCAAATGCCTTAAGCAGAATAGATTTTGATTAGCATCTGCAAGCTGCCGGCATTCACTTAACTTATACTCATTCTAAATTGCCATTCTTCCTGCGAAAACTAAGTAAAGACAGTTTTTTACAATGGGAAATATTTTACTTTTGTTGATTCAAAATCATTCTCATTATGTCAGGTAAGGGAATCATTGAACATAGAGGCAGGGTTGACCATTCAGACGGCAATCGTGTATATGTAAAGATACAGGCTGAGTCTGCCTGTGCATCCTGCAAACTTACCGGTGTATGCGGCATGGATACCCGGGAAAAAATCATTGAAGTAGATAATATCACAGAAGCCTATCAGGAAGGAGATAAGGTAAGTGTTGGCATCACAGAAAAGCTGGGATACAAAGCTTTATTTTATGCTTATCTTTTGTCATTCCTCATTGGTCTGATCACTTTACTCATCAGCATGGGAATAACAGGACGCGAAGGTCTGAGTGCATTAATTTCGCTGGCTTCTGTAGGTCTGTATTATCTGGCATTAACTTTATTCAGAGACCATTTGAAGAAATCATTCCGGTTTATATTAAACAAAACAAATCAGTAGTGATATGGAAATAATACTTTACACATTATTGTCGCTGAGTGGATTGGGAGTAATCCTGGCTCTCATTTTGTATGTTGTTGCTCAGCGCTTTAAAGTGGTTGAGGACCCCAGGATTGATGAGATTGATGAGATGCTTCCCGGGGCCAATTGCGGAGGATGCGGTTACCCGGGTTGTCGTGGTTTTGCCGAGGCACTTGTCAAAGCCGACAAGCTGGATGAATTCTATTGTCCGGTTGGCGGCAATGAAGTCATGCAGGATGCAGCCAAAATTTTGGGAAAAGAAATTGCCGAGAAGGAAAAACAGGTAGCGGTTGTACGTTGCCAGGGCAGTCCGAAACACAGGAAAAAAACAAGTGAGTATGACGGTCCGGAGAGCTGTTTACTTGTAAGCCAGACTTACGGAGGAGAGACGGATTGTGCATATGGCTGTCATGGCTACGGCGATTGTGTTGAGTCATGTAATTTCGATGCCATTCACATGAACCCCGAAACCGAATTACCGGAAGTCATAGAAGAAAATTGTACAGCATGTAATGCGTGCGTAGAGGCCTGTCCAAACGATATCATAGAATTGAGAAATGTTGGCAAGAAAAGTCGTCGTGTATTTGTCAGTTGCGTCAATCAGGATAAAGGCGGACCTGCCAAAAAGGCCTGTGATGTTGCATGTATTGGTTGCGGCAAATGTGTAAAGGAGTGTCCATTTGATGCCATCACCCTGGAAAACAATCTGGCATATATAGATTATGAAAAGTGCAAATTATGCCGCAAATGTGCGCCGGTATGTCCTACCGGGGCTATTTTAGAGGTTAATTTCCCGCCACGCAAACCCAAAAAAGACAAAGCGGCAGATGATAAAAAGTCGGACACAAAAACAACAGCGCCGGCATCCAAAGCAGAGGGCGAAAAAGACAAGCCCAAAAAGTCTGAAGCTGAAAATGTGACAGAGCAGAAGCCGCAGGGAAATGATAAAAAGAATACAGAAGAAACCAAATCATAAGTAAGGAGGAAATGCCATGGCTAAAACCTTTCCAAAAGGTGGTGTACATCCGGCAGAGAACAAAATCTCAGCAGGAGCCGAAATAAAGACAATGCCATTACCAAAACAGGTTGTTGTTCCTGTCTCGCAACATATAGGCGCGCCTGCTCAACCCGTTGTCAAGCGGGGAGATCAGGTAAAAGCAGGCAGCCTCATTGCCAAAGCCGGCGGCTTTGTATCTGCAAACATTCATTCACCAGTTTCCGGCAAAGTCAAAAAGATTGACAATGTCATGGAAACATCAGGATACAAAAAGCCCTGTATCATCATTGATGTTGACGGGGATGAGTGGGAAGAAGGCATTGATCAGAGCAAGGATCTGATAAAAGATACCGGGTACTCACCTGAAGAGATTCGCAATAAGATTTCTGAAGCGGGGATTGTTGGTTTGGGTGGAGCTACTTTTCCAACCCATGTAAAACTTTCCGTCCCTGAAGGTAAAAGCATAGATCATATACTTATTAACGCGGTAGAATGCGAGCCTTATCTCACTGCCGACCACCGGGTGATGCTGGAAAAAGGTCATGAACTGATGGTAGGCACGCAATTACTGATGAAGGCTACAGGTGTTGAAAAAGCTATCATTGGCATTGAAAACAACAAACCTGACGCCATAGAATATCTCAGCAAATTATCAAAAGAGTATCAGGGCATTACTGTTGAATCACTGAAAGTAATGTATCCACAGGGCGGGGAAAAACAATTGATTAAGGCCCTGCTCAAGCGTGAAGTTCCTTCAGGAGGCTTACCGCTGGATGTTGGCTGTGTCGTACAGAATGTCGGTACTGCAGTGGCTGTTTATGAAGCGGTACAAAAAAGCAAACCCCTGATTGAGCGGGTGGTGACGGTTACCGGTAAATCGGTAAAAGAACCATGCAACCTGCTGACAAGAATTGGCACACCGCTTTCTGCATTGATTGAAGAAGCCGGTGGCTTGCCTGAAGATACAGGCAAGGTTGTCAACGGTGGTCCCATGATGGGAAAAGCTGTAAACAACATAGGGGTACCGGTAACAAAAGGCAGTAGCGGCGTCCTTATTTTCAGCCGGAAAGAAAGCAAACGGGCTTATACACACAACTGCATCCGTTGTGCACGCTGTGTTGATGCCTGTCCCATGGGGCTTGAACCTGTTTTGTTAAAAAATGCTTCAGAAGTTGAGGAATGGGACATGCTGGAAGCTGAACATGTGATGGATTGTATAGAGTGCGGATCATGCAGCTATACCTGTCCGGCTAATGTTCCTTTGCTGGATTTCATCCGAATGGGAAAATCAAGTGTAAGTCAAATCATCAGATCAAGAAAAAACTAGACGAATGAATACTACGAGATTATCCGTTTCATTATCACCACATGTAAGTCATAAGGACTCTGTGCAGAAAATCATGTACACAGTGGTGATCGCATTGATACCTGCATTTTTGGTTTCTGTATATTTCTTTGGCATTGAAGCGATCCGTGTACAGGCAATTGCCGTAGCTGCATGTATTTTCTTTGAATGGGCCATGCAAAAATTTCTGATCAAAGGCGACAATACCATCCCCGATGGCTCAGCGATACTAACCGGTATATTGCTGGCATTCAATGTCCCGGCCAATCTTCCCTGGCATATTATTGTTATTGGCGCACTGGTTGCCATTGGCATCGGCAAGATGTCATTTGGCGGTTTGGGTAAAAATCCATTCAACCCTGCCCTTGTAGGCCGGGTATTTCTTCTGATTTCCTTTCCAGTGCAGATGACAAGCTGGCCTAAAGTTCAGGTAATGAATTTTGCCATGACAGATGCAGAGACGGGTGCTACACCACTGGCCATGTTGAAGGAAGGAGTTTCCAATGGCGAACCGGTAAGCAAAGTGCTGGAATCCATGCCTACCTCATACAGCGACTGGATGATTGGTGAAATGGGTGGTTCCCTTGGTGAAATATCCGCCCTGGCACTGATTCTTGGTGGTATTTATATGCTTTGGAAAAAAGTCATTAAGTATCATATTCCACTGGCTGTTTTTGGGTCTATAGCTTTATTTACCGGCATACTTAACCTGGTTAATCCTGAGGTTTTTGCCGGCCCGGGCTTTCACCTGCTGACAGGCGGTGTCATGCTTGGTGCCATTTATATGGCAACTGATATGGTAACCTCGCCCATGACCACCAGAGGAATGTGGATATATGGTATAGGCATTGGTGTGATTACGGTTCTTATCAGGGTCTGGGGAGCCTATCCCGAGGGTATTTCTTTTGCAATCCTCATCATGAATGCCTTTGTTCCCCTGATTAACAGGCAAATGAAACCCAAATTGTTTGGTGAAAAAAAAGACAACAAGTAAACAGAGGATCATTATAAAGCATTGAGAATTATGGCAAAAAAAGAATCAAACATAGTCAACATGGTAGTAACGCTGTTCCTGATAACAGCGGTAGCAGGGCTTGCGCTGGGCTTTGTTTACAATGCCACAAAAGGCCCGATATCAGAATCCAAACAAGCCAAGCTTGAGGAGGCCATCAGCCAGGTACTTCCGGAATTTAACAAACTTGATCCGGCAGATGGAACCAAAGTAAAAGCTGAAAACGGTACTGACTCTCTGACCTTTTATCCTGCCTACAAAGATGATAAGCATGTAGGTACTGCGGTAAGGACTTATACAGACATGGGTTTCAGCGGCCGGATCTGGATTATGGTAGGTTTTCTGCCCGACGGAACAATCAAAAACACAGCGGTACTGGAACACAAGGAAACGCCGGGCCTCGGAGATAAGATGGAAGCTGATAAAGATGATTTTCCAAATCAGTTTAAAGATAAGAACCCCGAGAATTTTGAACTCAGTGTTACCAAGGACGGTGGCGATGTAGATGCCATTACAGCAGCCACCATTACCTCACGCGCTTTTTGTGATGCTGCTGAGCGCGCATACAATACATACATGAACCAAAAGAATGGAGGAAATGAATAATGAATCAATGGAAAAATTTTAGTAAAGGATTCATCAAAGAAAACCCTGTATTTGTCTTATTGCTGGGTCTTTGTCCGGTACTGGGTGTAACAACCTCTGCTTTCAATGGTCTGGGAATGGGACTTGCCACCACCTTTGTGCTGGTCATGTCAAACATTGTTGTTTCTTTGATCAAAAAGGCCATCCCGCCTAAAGTCCGCATTCCTTCATTTATTGTGGTGATAGCTTCTTTTGTAACCATTGTTGATTTGAGTATGAATGCATATCTGCCTGCATTACACGCTCAACTCGGCCTGTTTATACCACTGATTGTTGTAAACTGCCTGGTTCTTGGCCGTGCTGAAGCATTTGCATCCAAAAACAATCTTGCATCCTCCCTTATTGATGGACTGGGTATGGGATTGGGATTCGCTTTTGCCCTCACCTTGCTCGGAGCAGTGCGTGAAATTCTCGGCAGCCTCTCAATCTTTGGAATTCAGATTGCTCCGGGGGACGGCATGCTGGTATTTGTATTGGCACCGGGAGCCTTCCTTGGACTGGCATATCTGATTGCCATCATGCGTCAAATAACTAAAAATTAGAACATTTAAAACTCATTGAGATGGAATATATACTAATCATTATCAGCGCAATTTTTGTCAACAACATTGTTCTTGCGCAATTTTTGGGAATTTGTCCGTTTGTCGGGGTTTCATCAAAACTAAAAACCGCATCCGGCATGAGTGGTGCTGTTTTGTTTGTGATGTTTATCGCAACCATTGTAACCTGGCTGATACAGAATTATATACTCATCCCATTTGGCATAGAATACATGCAAACCATTGCCTTTATTCTCGTTATTGCCTCTCTGGTTCAAATGGTTGAAATCATGCTAAAAAAAATCAGTCCTTCACTGTATCAGGCACTGGGTGTTTTCCTGCCGCTTATCACCACCAACTGTGCCATCCTTGGTGTTGCATTACTGACCATTCAGAATGATTTCAATTTGTTGGAGGCTGTTTTCTTTGCCATAGGAAATGCAGGCGGTTTTGCACTGGCACTGGTTTTATTTGCAGGTCTGCGCGAACATCTTGATCTGCTGAACCTCCCCAAGGGCATGCGTGGTGTACCAGCCGCGATGGTCGTTGCAGGAATACTTGCCCTGGCATTTATGGGCTTTGCAGGTTTGGTATAAATTACACAAAGACACTGATTTACAGGAGCTTTTTCAATGTTTGAAAAAGCTCCTTTTTTCATGTTAAAAAACAGATGGTAAAATGATATCTCTCATAAACATTCAGCCTCTCTTTTTGTTAATTCATTAACATTAATAACTAAACAAAGGAGGAAACATTATGAGTAATTATTCAGATCAAGCAAAAGCAGTATTTGACTTTATAGGAACCCTTTCAAAAGAAAATCCCGGCATTGCAGAAGGTTTTGCAAGCATGCATAAAGCAACCGGTGAAGACAAGGCTTTGAGTGCAAAACATAAAGAACTCATTGCCCTGGGTATTGCCATTTCCATCCGTTGTGAAGGCTGTATTGCCTGCCACGTAAAGGATGCACTCAAACAAGGTGCCAGCCACGAAGAAATTGTGGAAACCATTGGCGTCGCTGTTGTTATGGGTGGTGGTCCATCAATCGTTTATGGCGATAAAGCCTATAAAGCAATGAAAGAAATGATGTAAAAAAGTCATTCTGAAGATCAGAAAAATCAAAGCCTGTTCCGCATTGGAACAGGCTTTTTTAACAATGGCGTCAATTCACATCGCACCAGTTATTTATTCACAGGTTACTTAATAGACGCAGATATATTGCCCCGCGTTGCCTGAAGAAGGAAAAATTTTCACCCGTAAGTTTTTTGACTACAACTTTGTGTTTCAGATTTCCCGAAAAGGGATCACAAAACAAAATAACCGATAAGACATCAGGCATTCTGTCTACTGAGAAAAAGCTTATTTTGATTCCCTGAATTCGGCCTGAATGGCTTTGAATGTATCCTGAACGGAAATAATTTTTTCAGCCAGGTAGGCATTGGTACCAGCAAAAGCATAACCATTTTTAAAGTTACCTTTGAACGCACTGACCAGTGCATTGATAATGCAGTATGGCGTTGAAGATATATCACAGGATTTGATGCATTTGAAAGGGCATCGTACGGGCTGTTTTTTACCCAGCTTGATTTTATCGATAAACCTGCTGCTGATTGCCCTTCCCGGCATTCCTACCGGACTAACAATCACCTCCAGGTCTTCCTGTCTGGCGTGGATATACGTGTTTTTAAATGCATCGGATGCATCACATTCCGTTGTTGTAACAAATCTTGTTCCCATCTGTACTCCAGAGGCACCATGTTTCAACATATCGGCAATATCCTGTCCGGAATATACCCCTCCGGCTGCAATCACAGGAATTTTTTTATTCCATTTTTCTTCAAATTCTCTGACCACTGACACCACTTCAGGAAGCAGATGCTCCAGTGAATAATTCTCATCTTCAATTTGTGATAGTTTAAATCCAAGGTGTCCACCGGCTTTTGGGCCTTCAACCACTATGGCATCTGGCAGATAATCATAATTTTGTTTCCATTTGCTGCAGATAATTTTAGCAGCTCTGGCGGATGATACAATGGGAACCAGCTGAGTTACACTGTCCTTTTTCAGGAATCCCGGCAAGTCAAGAGGCAGGCCGGCACCACTGAAAATAATATCAGCTTTTTCAGCAATGGAAGTTCTCACCATATCAGCAAAATTTGACATGGCAACCATCACATTCACGCCAAGTACACCATTTGATTTGCTTCTGAATTTTTGTATTTCATCCCTCAGGCCCTGAATACTGTCTTCAAGGAAATCGGAGTTTTTCCGACGGTGCAGAATCCCCAGACCGGCACTGGCAATAACACCAACACCACCCTGGTTTGCCACTGCCGAAGCCATGCCCGACAGTGATATACCAACACCCATGCCGCCCTGAATGATGGGCAGCGGGATACTAAGTCTCCCAATTTGCATGGGAACCATTTTTCTTATACTGTTTATCATAATGTAATCCCGGTCATCCGGGTAATTTTAATTCAAAATATGTATGTTTTGCGGATAATAATATGAAGTGCCAAATCAAATCATAACCTATTACAAAGGTAATCAAAATACATGAGCAAGATGAAAATATCTCATCTGTAATATAACTGCCGCTCATACCCTAAACCGGGAGATCATGTAAGCATATATCCCTAATAAACAAAAACTTAATACACACCAAAGCATCATCTTTTCAAAACATTTTCCAAACATATTTGTACACTTAACAAAAATCCCTTGTTGTTAAGGCTTTCACAAGCTTAAAAACATTACTTTTGCGGCGATTTTAAAATAATAAAGCATATGACTTCTAACGCATTCAAAATAAATCTGAATTCGGAGATTGGGAAACTCAATGGTGTAATTCTGCATACACCCGGAGCCGAGGTTCAGAACATGACACCGGAAAATGCCGAGCGTGCCCTGTACAGCGATATTCTAAACCTGAAAGTAGCACAGGACGAATACAGTCAGCTTTCAGGCTTCTTATCAAAAATAACAAATACTTATGAGGTCAAAAGCCTCTTAACAGATTTACTGCAAAACAGCAGGTTGCGTGAGAATCTGCTAGACAGAATCTGTGAAAATGAAAATGCATCACATTACAGTCACATCATTGAAAGTCTGAATAATCAGGAACTGGCACAGCAAATGATAGAAGGTGTTGTCATGACAAAAAACACACTGACTGCTTATCTCAGTAAGCAACGCTACGCACTGAAGCCATTACACAACTTTTTCTTTACCAGGGATGCATCCGTAGCCATCAATGATAAGGTTCTCATTTCCCGCATGGCCAATAAAGTCAGGGAAAGGGAATCAATCATCATGCAGTCAATATTTGATTTCCATCCCTTGTTTTCGGCATCCACAGTAAATCCGGTGGAAGACAAATTTTTTCATGAAGATATTACCATAGAGGGTGGTGATGTTTTGGTTGCCAGAGAAGATGTACTCCTTATCGGTAATGGTTCAAGAACAACATCCCAGGGAATTGACTACATTCTGCACCGCTTGCGGGACCGCAAAGAAAACATGCACATCATTGTTCAGGAATTGCCATATACTCCGGAATCCTTTATCCATCTTGACATGGTATTTACTTTTCTGGATAAGGATAAGTGCATGATATATGAGCCGATTATTCTCAAACCCAGTCGTTACCAGACTGTTCACATCAGTGTGGACAACGGCAAAGTAAAAATACAAGAGGAAGAAAACATCCTCACTGCACTCAGCAAGCTGGGTATAGACCTGGAGCCGGTAATGTGCGGAGGGACAACAGACCCCTGGATACAACAACGGGAACAATGGCACAGTGGAGCCAACTTTTTTGCATTTGCACCCGGCAAAATTGTCGGATACGAGCGTAATAGCTACACCATTGATGAACTTAACAAGCACGGTTTTGAAGTCATCAAGGCCAGGGATGTAATACGGGACAAAGCTCACCCTGATGATCACAAACGCTGCGTGGTGACCATTGAGGGCTCTGAATTATCACGTGGCGGTGGTGGTGCCCGATGCATGACCATGCCTTTCAACCGTGATGATATCGAATGGTAGAACCCTAAGCCAGATGTACTGAATGCGGCAAACCAAAAACAGTAGAAATACGGATGTACCACTCCGCAGGGATAAAAATCTGTTCATAATTTTTGGTATAACCCTGATGGCTGTCATGGGTGTAGCCAGTATTACACCGGCTTTTCCGGAAATAATCAAGGCTTTTGGTATCAACAAAAAGGAAGTAGCCTACCTGATAACTGTATTCACCCTGCCCGGTATATTTCTGGCACCTGTAATGGGTGTGCTGGCCGACCGTTATGGCAGGAAAATCATCATTATTCCTTCCCTCTTTATATTTGCCATTGCCGGATTTGCCTGTACATTTGCGCAAAGCTTTACCACACTGTTGATTCTGCGTTTCTTTCAGGGTATAGGTATGTCTTCCCTGGGAATGCTCAATGCCACCATGATCGGGGATTTGTACTCAGGGAATAAACGCAGTGCCGCTATGGGTTATGTATCAGGGGTGCTAAGCATTGGCACGGCCACATATCCTGCCATTGGCGGCGTTCTGGCAGACATTGCCTGGAATATCCCTTTCACCCTGCCCCTGCTTGCCATCCCTGTAGGTTTTGCAGTAATATTCGGCCTCAACAACCCTGAGCCCCACAAAGACACCCGCCTTGGTGAATATCTCAAAAGAACATGGAAGACCATCAACCGGAAAGCTGTCTGGGGATTGTTTCTTAATACCCTGCTCATGTTTGTCATTTTGTACGGGGCTTACCTGAGTTTCTTTCCTCTGTTACTTGAGCAGGATTTTGGTGCAAGCTCTACAATAATCGGCATTACCATGTCAGCCATGTCTCTTACCACAGCGATAGTTTCCACCCAAAACGGCAGATTGAAAAAGCGATTTTCTCACAAACAACTGCTTTTTTACAGCATTTCCAGCTATGTAATTTCCATGCTGGTTCTTGCTACGGCTCAGCACTGGTGGAGCATTGTGCTGGGTGTTGTCATATTCGGCAGCGGACACGGTTTAATGATTCCCAACTTTCAGACCATGTTGATTGGATTTGCCAGCATCAACGAGCGTGCTGCTTTTATGTCGGTAAATTCGATGGTACTACGTATCGGACAAACTCTGGGACCGGTTGTTATTGGTCTTTGTCATATTTTCGGAGGATTGCGGTCAGGTTTTTTCGGTGGTGCTGTCATCGCTGTTGTTATGTTTCTGGTTTTGATTTTTATGATACAGGAACCTCCGGGACAGGAAGGGCAATAAAACGATATTACAAAGAAGCCAAATAATGCTGCCTGTCGAATGCTTTATTCCTCAACAGCTTCAACTTCGCTTTCCAGCAATTTTGTTCTCAGATGTTCAGAATCTGCACGGATTTTTTCTCTCACCTTTTCCAGTGCTGTTCCCACTGACTCGTTCAGAATTTTCCTGTAGGCAGAATCTTCATCGTATCCAAAATACAAGGCATAGGTAGCCTGCCCTTTACCCCTGCCTGCATATTTTCCTAACAGGCGGCCCTGCAAATCCACAATACGCACCTCCACTTCAACTTCCTTAGACACAACCATCATCGGAAAGCCGAGCAAATTAATGGTATAAAGCGTTAATCCCGAAGCCAGAAACCAGCCCCATCCCCCGTTGGAATCCAGCACACGGCTGCTGTAAAAAGCACTGCCATATTTATCGCCATACGGGTCCATGATATTGGTCTCCATTTCCTCCCGGAACATATGGAACTCTTCCTGGCCAATGATTTGATTTTGGTATTCATCTCCTGTATAAAGCTGAAGTGCAGGGAGTTTTGGATCAATCGGCTTTTTTTCCGGTTCCAGCATCATGGGTTGATAGCTTCGGCATCCTGCAATGACAAAGACTGCAATAAGGAAAAAAAATATCTTTTTCATCATAAAGTTTTTCAGGTAAGTTACAAAAATCCGGCAACACTGTCAAAAAAGAAAAGACAGCAAGTGTATGCTGTCTTCTGTGACCCAGGGAGGAATCGAACCCCCAACCTTCAGAACCGGAATCTGACGCTCTATCCAATTGAGCTACTGGGCCGCTTTTGTGCTGCAAAAATACAAAATTTTATTGTATTGCGAATTTTTGTAATTTTAAACTGTAAAAAATATTCAAACGGAACAATTTTTGTTTAGGAAAGCCTGATATGCAAATGAGAAGAAGCAGCTTATTATTTATCATACTTGTCTGGCTGGTTGGTTTTTCCGGTACTGTACTGCATGGACAGGAGAAAACCGCGCCGGATTATGACTTATTGATGGCAGCGGATGCCGGCAGCCTGAAGCATGTTAGGATTGCCATTATAGAGGGTGCAAACCCGGATGCCCGGACAGAATATGGTGTTACACCTCTGATGTATGCAGCCCAGGCTGGTTATCTTGAAATTACAGAATTTCTGATCAAAATGGATGCAAGCATTGATGCAACTCCGTACAATTCTAACCGCACAGCATTGATGGCAGCGGTTGAAAACGGACATATTGAAGTGGCTGAGTTTTTAATCCGAAAAGGAGCTGATCTTACCATCACCGATTACAGGGAAAGAAGCCTCATGCATAAAGCTGCCCTATCGGGGGTCTGGGAAATGTGTGACCTGCTGATATATTATGATATGCCGGTAGATCCCGAAGATATTGAAAAACGGACTCCCTTGATGCTTGCTGCTTTTGACGGCTTTGATGCCAGCATCAGGGTACTTTTGGCCAATGATGCTGATGTCAACCACCGGGATGTTAACCTCAACACAGCATTGCATATGGCAGCCCAAAACGGACATGTAGAAGTAATTGCTGAATTGTTGGATGCTGGTGCGGATACTGAGGCCAAAAATGAAGAAGGATACACGCCACTTGACCTGGCCGCCATGTATGGCAGACTGGAAAGCAGTAAGCAGCTTATGGAGAATGGTGCACAGATAAACGACTCCATCAAGCCGGCTTTTAACCAACTCACCCTGGCAAAAAAATCAGGCAACCGTAAACTGGTACGGTATCTGAAAAAAGAGGGCGCAAGCAATAACATCAGACCTTATTTCACAAGTGCCGGCCTGGGTATGAATATTCTCACAAACCGGCAAAACACCTTTCTTTCCGGTTTGCTTACATTGCATGAAGACAAATACAATCTTGATATTGATATCATCGTCGGCACACGTAGCAAGAAAAGCCTTGTACCGGTTCCCATCACTGACAATCACACATATCTGATATATGAGAACCGGCATATTGCAGGGCTGGGAATAAACAAAAATTTTGAATTCAAAAAAGCCATTTCCGGATGGCGATATGGTTTTACTGCCGGCATAAGCCACATATATACCTGGGCCAGTTATACAGGATACCGGCCACATCCGGCAGATGATTTTGCCACAGGGTTTACAGGCTCTTTGTATGCACGCTATGATTTCTTTAAAATATCTTCCGGCTATCAATATCTTAACCTGCCGGTGAATAACTACAATCCCCATCACTTTTCACTTAACTTCCATCTTTTTTTGAATTTTGACAGAGATATTTATTACAATATTCTCCTATGAAAAATGATCTGCGCAATATTGTTTTAATGATATGTCTGTCATGTGGTATCTTCCTGTTTTTAACAACATGTGAGACAGACTATGTTGATTACGACAATATCAACTGTGATGAATGTTATGTAGAAAAGCCCGGATTATCATATCTAAAAATCAATTTCAGTACAAATGTTAATGATACCGTCTGGTTTGAAGTTTACCGTGGATATGTTGATGACTCAATGCTGGAATGGAAAGGCTGGGCTACAGAAAGTCCTTTGTATCTTTATCAGACTCCCGTTGATAATTTATATTCAGTCAAAGCAACCTATCTGAAAGATGGTGCATCTATATCTGTAATTGACGCTGATGAGCTTGAGACACATCTCATCAAAAACTACTGTGATGAAGATTGTTACATCATAACCGGCGGCGTTTATAATGTAGAACTGGAAGAATAAAATTATGCAAAAAGCCTGCATTCAGGTTTACACGGGGAACGGGAAAGGAAAAACTACTGCAGCCATTGGCCAGGCGGTCAGGGCAGCCGGCCGCGGCTTGCGGGTCTGTATTATACAGTTTATGAAAGGACAGGCATACGGGGAACACAGCAGCCTGAAATCCATTGAGGAAATTGATATTGTCCAGGCAGGTACAGAAGATTGCATTCGAAAAGAGGAGGTTGAGCAAAAGCATATTGATGCGGCCGGACAAGGTCTGAAAATTGCCAGTGCAAAAATCAAATCCGGAGATTATGAAATTGTAATACTGGATGAAATCAATGTCACAATCTGGTTTGGCCTGATCAAACTCTCAGATGTAATGAAACTGATTAAAACAAAACCGGACAATATTGAATTGATATTAACAGGGAGATATGCACCCGAAGAAATCATTTCAGCCGCTGATCTTGTCACAGAAATGAAACTGGTAAAACACCCATATGATCAAGGCCTAACGGCAAGATCCGGAATTGAATTTTAACAATGTGAATCAGAATCAATTTTTTTTATATATTTGAAATTATGGACAGATTATTTTAAACCAGATTAAAGGGGACTTATTATGAAACAAATTACGAGCCTGTTATTGGCATTGCTTTTGGCGAGCATGACATTCGCGCAGACAACAATTAACCTGCAGGATGATGCCACCGAATTAAAAGTAAAATCATCCACTTCGCAAACCCTGCAAGTGGAAAACAAAATCAAAGATCTGGAGCTAAAAACCCGGTCGGGTGAACTTGGTGATTTTACCCAGATCGAGCTGGAGGCTTACCAGAAAAATCTGTCAGGCACCCCGGGAACACCGGATTTGCCTGTGCACAGCAGACTGATTGAGATCCCGCATGGTGCAGAGATTGTGGTGACCGTTATTGATTACGATGAACAGATTTATGATCTGGATGATTTCGGAATGGATAAAATTGCTCCACTACAGCCCTCTTATGCCAAAAATTCGGATCCCGAAGACATTACGTATCACTATGATGCTTCCCTGTACGACAGCGACCAGTGGATCAATCCCGAGATTGTCACCACCAGCATGAATGGCGTAATGAGAGGAGTAAACACCGGACAAATCACCATCAACCCTTTCCGGTATAACCCGGGTACCAATGAACTGGCAGTTTTGAATAACATCAAAATTGACATCAGCTTTGAAGGTGGAAACCAGTCGATTACAGAAAACAAGAAACAGCAGTATTATTCTCCTCAGTTTTCTCCTGCTTACAGCATGCTACTGAATTATCAGGAACCGGCAAACAAGGACTCTTTCACCAGCTATCCCATCAAATATGTCATTGTTGCCGACAGACAATTTGAAACTACACTGCAACCATTCATTGAGTGGAAAACCAAATCAGGATACAATGTTGTTGAAGCCTATACTGATGTCATTGGAACGACAACAACAGATATTCAATCCTATTTGCAGGGATTGTATGATGCAGGCAGTGCTTCTGATCCTGCTCCTACTTACGTGCTGATTGTCGGTGACCATGACGGAAACTATAACGTGCCTGCCTTCAGTGGTGAAACGGAAAGCCATGTAACCGACCTCTATTACGGGTGTTACGACGGAGGCAATGATAATATCCCGGATCTATATCTTGGACGTATGTCTGCCAACAGCACAACAGAATTACAAAACACCCTTGACAAAATCATTCCGTACGAGAAATATACCATCCCCGATGGAACATACCTGAACGAATGCATGCTGATAGCTGGTGTGGATGGCACATTTGCTCCCACACACGGCGACGGAACCATCAGCTACGGCATACGTGAATATTTCAATACTGCTCATGGGTTTAGCAATATTTTTGCTTATTACCATACCTACACAAGCGGAGATTATCATGTAATGAGTTCAACCAGTGGCGCAGCTTCCGGAGACATCATCAGCAAAATATCAGCAGGTGTAGGTTTTGCCAATTACACAGCACACTGTAATCACGATGGCTGGGCAGATCCCAATGTCAGCAGAAGCGATATTTCAACCTTTAACAATCAGGATGAATATCCCTTTATGATTGGTAACTGCTGCCTGTCTTTCGAGTTTAATCAAAGCGATGCTTTTGGTGAAATGTTATTGTATGCGGAAAATGAAGGAGCCATCAATTACATCGGAACCTCCAACAACTCATATTGGGACGAAGATGTATACTGGGGTATAGGGCTTACCAGCCTTGGCATTACTGAGGCCAATGTACCAAACCACGAATACAGCAACACAGGTCAGGGTGGATACGATGGCGTGTGGCATGAACACGGAGAAACTTTTGACGAATGGTTCTTTACGGGTGGTCAGATGGTATACTGCAGCAACCTGCAGGTGGAAGCAAGTTCCTCACCAAGAAAACAATATTACTGGGAAATTTATCACAATTCCGGTGATCCCTCACTCATGCCTTACATGACAGAACCAGACCCGCTGACCATAAGCTATTCTGACCCTATGGTTGGCGCTACAAGCCTCACCGTCACCACAGAACCATACACCTATGTTGCTATCTCACAAAACGGTGCTCTGTTGGATGCACAGTGGTCCGGCAGCGGTTCTTCCGTTACGCTTGACTTCCCGTCATTGACCAGCGATGCAGCCTCAGTGGTAGCTACAAAACAGGATAGGGCGCCAGACATCAACGATTTCACTCCCATTGCACCCAACCCACCGGTTGCGGATTTTTCAGGAACACCAACCACACTGCTGGAAGGAGAATCTGTCACATTCTCTGATATGTCCGACTATGCAGCAGAATGGAGCTGGGACTTTGGTGATGGCAATACATCAACAGAAGCCAATCCTGTTCACACTTATATGACTGCCGGAACATATACCGTCAGCCTTGAGGTGACCAATGCTTTAGGTAATGATACCGAAACCAAAGTGGATTACATTACGGTAGATCCCAACACCAATCCACCGGTTGCTGATTTTACAGCAGACCAGACAACAGTAAACATTGGTGGGACAGTGAACTTTTCCGATTTATCCACCAACCTGCCGGATTCCTGGGAATGGAATTTCGAAGGCGGCACACCTGAGACAAGTACAGACCAAAACCCATCTGTCACTTATGATACACCGGGTACTTATGATGTCAGCCTTACAGCAACCAATGCCTATGGCAATAACACTGAAACCAAAACCGGATACATCACTGTGGAACTGCCCGATTATTGTGACGCCGGGTCAGATGATACTTCCTATGAATACCTTTCAAATGTTGTGCTTGGAACCATTGACAACGATTCCGACCAAACCTCCTATTCCGACTTTACTGCCATGTCTACAGATGCTGCACCAGGGGATGACCTGGCGTTTACAGCAACCATCAGCGGTGCTTATAATTCAGACCATGTTTTGGTTTGGGCAGACTGGAACCGCGACGGCGACTTTGCCGATACCGACGAATCCGTTTACACATCTGCTGAAGGACAAGGCCCCCACTCCGGAACCATTTCAGTACCCGCTACTGCTACTCCGGGTCCTGTAAGGGTACGTGTACGCCTGGAAGATAATGGTATTGGACCTGTGAATGACCCTTGTGGCAACTCAAGTTACGGTGAAGTGGAAGATTATACCATTAATGTGCTGAGCACTGTGCCTGCTCCGGTAGCATCATTCACTGCCAGCCCGTTAACTTCATGCGACGGCATTGTGCAGTTCACCGATGCCTCATCGGATGCAGAAAGCTGGGAATGGGACTTTGGTGATGGAAATACATCCACCGAACAAAATCCACAGCATACTTACGCTGGAAATGGTGCGTATACCGTAAGCCTAACTACATCAAACACAAGCGGTTCAGACACACATACGGAAACCGATTACATCACCGTGGACATTCCCGATGCCACCATTGATGCCGTTGCAGATCTCTGCGAAACCAGTGGTACCGTCACTCTCACCGCAGCTACTGCAGGCGGAACATGGAGTGGAACCGGTGTTAGTGGCGACTCATTTGATCCTGCCACTGCCGGCCCGGGGGATCATACCATTACCTACGACGTTACCATCGGCACATGCACCGATACAGATACTGAGACCATCCATGTAGATGCCATGCCCGATGCTACCATAGATGCTGTGGCTGACCAGTGTGAGAACAACCCCGAAGTAACACTGACTGCAGCAACAACCGGTGGCACATGGAGCGGAACAGGTGTTACAGGAAACACCTTTGATCCGGCAGTTGCCGGTCCGGGTGATTTCACTGTAACATATGAAGTTACCGATGGCACCTGTACAGCAACAGACGATATCAGCATTCATGTGGATGCCATGCCCGATGCTACCATTGATCCGGTAGGCAGCCTTTGCCTCAGCGATGCAGCCATAACACTCACCGCTGCAACAGCAGGCGGTACATGGAGTGGTACAGGCGTATCCGGCGATCAGTTTGATCCGGCAACCGCAGGCATTGGCACACACACTGTGACTTACGAGGTAACCAACGGTGCCTGTACAGCAACAGACAACATCACCATTGATGTTACTGATGTTGCAGATGCAACGATTGATCCGGTGGCTGATATATGTGAGACAGATGGAAACATTACCTTAACAGCAGCCACTGCCGGTGGCACATGGAGCGGAACAGGCGTCAGCGGTGACACATTTGATCCCACGCTTGCTGGACCCGGTGATCACACCATTACTTACGAAATCACCGGTACATGCGGCGATACGGATACTGAAACCGTACATGTGGATGCCATGCCCGATGCTACCATAGATGCGGTTGGCACACTTTGTGTCAGCGATGCAGCCATAACACTCACCGCTGCAACAGCAGGCGGTACATGGAGTGGTACAGGCGTATCCGGCGATCAGTTTGATCCGGCAACCGCAGGCATTGGCACACACACTGTGACTTACGAGGTAACCAACGGTGCCTGTACAGCAACAGACAACATCACCATTGATGTTACTGATGTTGCAGATGCAACGATTGATCCGGTGGCTGATATATGTGAGACAGATGGAAACATTACCTTAACAGCAGCCACTGCCGGTGGCACATGGAGCGGAACAGGCGTCAGCGGTGACACATTTGATCCCCTGCTTGCCGGTCCCGGTGACCATACCATTACTTACGAGATCACAGGTTCCTGCGGCGATACAGACACTGAAACCATTCATGTTGACGGCGCTGTGGATGCCACCATCACCGATCCCGGAGCATTCTGCCTTGGCGATGCTGCAACAAGCCTTACCGCAGCAACTTCCGGTGGCACATGGAGTGGTACAGGCATGACCGGATCTACATTTGACCCTGCAACTGCTGGTACAGGAACACATACAATTACGTATTCTGTTTCTAACGGAACATGCTCAGATACAGATCAGATCGACCTCTACGTTTCCAGCGGATACGATGCCACCATTGATGCTGTGGCCGATCTCTGCGAAACCGGTGGTTCAATCACCCTGACAGCTACAGACGCAGGCGGCACATGGAGCGGTACAGGCATCATTGACGCCTCTACAGGCACATTTGATCCCGCTACTGCCGGCCCGGGTGACCATACAATCACGTATGAGATCACCGGTTCCTGCGGCGATACAGACACCGAGATCATTCATGTTGACGGAGCCGTTGATGCCACCATCGATCCTGTTGGTACGCTTTGTGCCAGTGATGCAGCCATCACACTCACC
>JBNJGS010000029.1:0-29949 GCA_051747965.1 Bacteroidota bacterium | reverse complement strand
TGCGCAGGCAGGCCGCTGTCTTCGCCAAAGATAATGTTCAATCGTTCACCGGTGCGCACATCAATGGCATAACCGGGAAACCAGCCCATGCCATGCGTGCCCGAACCATCCGGATTGCCGTCCTTATCTACGGAAGCGGCAGTACGCAGATCAAAACGCAGGGCATTGCCCTGGCTGTCATCGTTTGTCAGGGGTGTAACTTCTGTCTCGTAGCCATATTCATCCAGTGTCCAGTTGTTTTCGTTCATTTCAAGCACCACACAACGGCTCCATTTTGATTTATCGGGAGTAATCACCACATCCACACTGGAAAGGGTGGAAAATTTATCCAGGCTCATCTGTGATCTGTCATACAGCGGACCGTATTTAAAGTTTGAGGTAAGTATAGCCGGAGCCCATGTACCATTCAGCACTTTTTCGTAGTTCTGATCAGGATCCATATCAATGCAATCGTCGTAATTTGTATTGGGATTCTCTAATTCATTGTTTTGGTATGCACCACTGCGAATCCAGTTGTAATAATTCAGTCTGTCGGTATCCGGCAAAAAGGAGAGCCAGGCATTATCATAATCAATGCTCGCTTCCAGAAAGCCGTTTTTGTAGTGATTTTCATTTTTATATGCCGCTGGATCAACCTGTTTCATGGCAATGCTGATTCCGGCATCAGGAATAACCTGTTCGAAATTGTTCATGGTAATGCTTTGTTCAGACCAGATGGAATCACCGGCACTATTGACCAGAACCCAGTCAAACCCGGGAAAAAGCTTGCCATAATAAGTTTCATCTGCATGGGTGATATGTAAGCTATAGTCATCCTGTTTTACACTCAGTGGATCCACAATGCGGATATTGACGGGGCCTGCACCCCCCCTGTAGTCAGGCGTACTATCACACCAGGGATAAGCCGACATGATGGTATCAATGCTTTCCGGGCTCAGGTTTAACACATTGTTTCCATTGCCAAAGCCGGCAATTTGGGTAATCTCCACCCCGCTGCCATAATCAGAATTCAGGCCTGTACCACCGGATTCAGGCTCTGTTTTATGCGCTGTGGCTGTGTATACCAGGCTTTCTCCACGGCCTGTCAGGTAGGCTTCTTTTTGATATTCGGATGTTTGAGGATTCGTTGGATCGAACAGACAGTCGGTGTTTGCTGCATAAGCTTTGGCAACAAAATGCATGCTTTTATGATTTACAAGTGCATCTGAATCCCCCCAGGGAAATGCATCCGTGCTGATCTCAAAACTATGTACAATACCTTCATTGGCAGCTTTCACTTCAGTACGGCTGTACAATTCAGCATTATCAGGCTTGAGCAGATAATTGACAAGGTCTTTGTTATTGTCACGGATATCACACTGAAATATTTCTTTTACTTTGGTGGTATCATAGCGATCTGACTCAAAATCCACGCTTTGATTCCTGAGTTGAAACACCTGATATCCCTGGAATTTGTAATAAGGGTTGCAACCATCAGCCTGTATGTCCTCATCTTTTTGCTTATAGCCTTCGAGGTAATTATTGGAGTTCTCATCGTTCATAATGTGAAATACCAGTTTACCATCAAGCTCTATGATTTCAAGTTCAGGATCATCCGGCCCTTCAAGCAGACGAAAACAGCGGTCAAATTTTTCCTGTACGGCATCATCGACACGCTGAAGCGCTTCCACACTTGCCCATGCTGATCCACTATACGCTCTGGCCCATAGCGCAGCCATGGTCATGTTGTTCACTTCACCCGGTTGCATGCTTACCGGACCAGTGTATGTATAAAACCTCCTGTCATCCGGAGGATTCCCTTCTGTTTCTTCAGACCAGCCAGGCACATCTGCTTCATTTACTCCGTAACCACAAGGATCACTTGTCGGATTTCCCGGAAACATAAAAGAAGCTTCAATATCTGTGGTGCCATTTCCGGGATATCCGTTTCCTCCGTATAAAAGATGTGTAGAATCACTCCATCTTGCGAGCATACTCAGGTAATATGTTTCTGCACTCCGTGGACGAGCCGTACTATACAAACAACAATAATACATAAAACTTGTCATTCCCCATCTCTCGTTATCTGCAATGCCATCTTCAAAGTTTTTTCCATTAATGTTACCGTTCATCACATTGGCGACGTTACAATTCAATTGTGGAACACCATTAACCAGAACCCAGTTACTGCCATTATCCTGGTCATCATCATCCTGAAAAGGTCCACTGACAAAATCAACACCAAATGCCGGCGGGTTCTCGCCATAACCAGGGTTACCTTCATAATCCTCATCATAATCATCACCATTGTAAACATATCCCAACCCACGGGATACATCACAACCTACCAGATCATCCATCGCTCCACCAAGATCAGAATCTGTCCAGAAACCAAAATACATATCATGGTAATGATTGGTGGACCGGTTGATGACATCGTAACGGTAAAATGTCTGATTGTTGAGCACATCATTCGTCTGAAAGGCATAGGCCTGTGCCTGAACTTCAATTCCAATCGGATTGTGTGGCCCTGTGTAATCCGGGTTTCCATTACCCACATCATTGTAAACATGCCAGATAGCCTGATCGCCATGAAGTTTTGGATCGATATCTCTGGTATCTATGCAATTGTAATTATCTGTAATGCTGTCTTCCGGGAATTCGAAATAAGGAAAATCTCCATCGTAAGGATTATACTCGCCATCATTGTTCGCATCCCAGAAAGGTGCCATGTAATAGCTGTAACCACCCTGCGGGCCGTGTGCCGGCCAGTTTAAAATAATATCAGGAATGACATATCCGGGAAAGTTTTCTTCGGTATTGCAATCGGGATTCTGGCTGCAGGCAAACCAGTTTCTGAATTCTTCTACCTGGGATTTGTTGATTTTATATAGTTTATCGTATTCGCGACACACGTCTTCACGCGTTGTGCCGGCCTCTGCACCGGCAGCAATAACCGGTCCGGGATAAGCAGATATTCCATCCTGACGGAAGCGTTGTGCCATCACATGAATGTGATCATTTTGATCTTTTGCTCCAATCAAAAAACTACCTGCAAAACTGCTGTGTTTACCGGATCCTTTGGGGATTTCATATTCGTGATCACCATGCAAATCCCACCACATATCACCACCGGAATGAATCATAGCACGAACGTTATTAATATCCAGGTAGATGCTTGACATGGGCGGATCGCAATCGGCAACGGGAATGGTATCCTGTGCAAAACTGTACTGTAGAGATAAGCAAACAAGAATAAGACAAAGAAACTTAGGTTTCATGACATTTGGTTTTACAGATTAACGGCATACGCGGCACAAGCGCTGCTTGTATTTTGTTGCTTTCCTGTAAATATACAAAAAAAAGCCGCTACCAAAGGCAGCGACTCATATCTTTTTGATAACATTTTTACTTAGAGGCTCACACGTGCTCCAATGGTATGCACGCCGGCAAAAGGATTTGTATCCCTGTAGCTATAATCAATGGCGATAACACTTCCGCTTTCATTCATTGGAATATGTACGGATACACCTGCTGATGGGCCGGTAAAAACGGTGGTTCTGTCCTGAAGGTCGAGAATACCATCTTCATAAATATATCCACCACGCAGATAGAAAATATCTTTAAATCCATATTCCAATCCAAAATGGTACTGGTCTTTGGTAAAAGAATTGGAAGTAAAGTTGGCGGCGACAACAAGCTGATGATTTGTAATCAGTTCGTCACCGTCCGGTCCTTCTTTCTTTTTCGCATCAAGATCAAAGTAGTAAGAGGCACCGATTTTAATCAGTGAAGGCAATTCAAACTCAGCAGATCTGTGCTCTACGGTCATGGATGTTCCGAACTGTGAAAGACCGATAAATGACATACCGTCACCGGTGTATTTCATTGTGGTACCCACATTTTTCATGGCGATACCGAATCTCAGGTTATCTCTTTTTCTGTTTCCGAGTTTATCTTTTCCGAGTCCGGTAATATACTGAATACCTGCATCAAGAGCAAATCCGCTGGCAGTGGCATTTGGCAGACCTTCGTTAATAATTTTAACGCTGGCTCCACCATATATACTGTTGGAAAACTCCTGGGCATATCCTGCCTGTATGGTTGTATAGCTAACATTGTAGGTACCCAAACCACCTTCGGGCAGATCTTCAGTGACGATATCGATATCACCGAAGTCCATGGTCATTACACCGACACTAACAACGCCTACTTCACCGACTTTCTGACTAAAACCAAAGTTATTCAGGTTCACACCAGATCCAACCAGATATTGTGAATTGGCAAAAATCAGTTCAGTTTTTCTGGTAAATGCAGTACCGGCAACATTTTGATACAAGCCTTCAAGGCCTTCTACACTTCCGACATTAGCACTGCCCCAGCCTGAGCTTCGCGCCCAGGGATTTATTAAAAGTTGTGAGGCTCCTGCACTACCGGCTCTTTGTTCGTTACCTGCAAATGCAGCAGGAGCAACGAGCACACCGGTCAAAACGATTATCAGCAGCTTTTGAATTTTATTTTTCATGACATTATTCTTAAAATGTTATCAAAATCTATTTCTTTATCATTTTTCTAAAAGTTCTGCAAGTCAATTGGTCTGAGTGATCCGAACCATTTGACAACTTTTTCACCAATACCTGGTGCGTCAATATGAATGATATACATACCACTGGCGATAGCAATGTTGTAACTGTTTTTCAGATCCCAGTCTATGTAAGATGATTCATTGTCTTTTTCAAATCTTCTGATTTTTCGTCCGCTGGTGTTGTAAATTGTGATATTACATTCTTTCGGAAGATTTGTAATACGCACCCTGTTGTCCAGCTGCGTGGTTTCATAATATGAATGTCCATAGTATGGATTCGGCACAACGCGTATCAGGTCAAGTGCAGATTCGGCGACATCGTTCTCATCAGTGAGTGTTTTAATATCACCTGTGGAGAAACTGTACATTCCAAAGTTATCATTTACGGGATTTTCTTTTTCAAACTCGCCAATACCCTGATAGTAAGGAGTACCAACACGCAAACGGATTTTCACATCAGTTTCAAGTAAATCATATCCCTGATTCAGGAATGGTATTGATGTCCACATCATACCTGAGAGGGCATACCGTTTGGCGGTAACGCTACCTGATTCTTCATATTCGATCATCTTATCGTACTGGTACTCGCCTTCATCATAGGCAGGAGTATTAATTTCCGGATTGAGTACATAATTGGTATGACCGAACACGTAGATATAATGTTTTCCGCCAAACAATGGTCCATTCAGGTTGTACAGATTTTCTGAGGGATTCCATATCATGTCATTGCCATTTTCTCCGGCAAGCCAGGAATCTTCACCAAAAGCCATATTGAGTCTTTCACCTGTTCTCACATCAATGGCATAACCCGGGAACCAGCTCATACCATGGGTGCCTGAATTATCGGGATTTCCTTCTTTATCTACGGAAGGCGCCTGACGAAGGTCAAACCTCAGTGCACCACCTTCAGATAGGTGATTCTCTTTCGGTGACACCTCTACCTCATGTCCGTATTCATTGGTGGTCCACTCATTTTCAGCCATTTCAAGTACGATACAGCGTGTCCATTTAGACTTGTCGCTGGTAATAACGACGTCCACACTGGAAATGGGGGCAAATTTATCTATGTTCATTTGTGATCTGCTATACACCGGGCCGTACTTAAATGTAGAGGCAAGGAATGCAGGTGCCCATGTACCATTCAGTACTTTTTCAAAATCCTGGTTATCGTCAAATCCGACATAGTCATCATAATTTCTGTCAGGATTATCAAGTGCTCCGTCCTGGTATGTTCCGGATCTGATCCAGTTTTGTGCATCCTGGTTATCACCATCAGGAAGGAAAGAGAGCCATGGTTTTGTAGGATCTTCAAATTCCAGGCTGGCTTCAAGGAAACCATTGTTTCTGTCATTCTGGTTTTTATAAGCAGCAGGTTTAACCTGAGCCATCTGAACAGCCAGACCAAGATCAAGCAGCAATTGTTCTTCTTCGTTATAAGAAAGCGGATAGTCTGAGTAAATGGTATCCTGAGTCTGCTCGTCAATTAAGATCCATTCAGCACCTTCTTCCAGTAGACCAAAGTATGTAGAAGAAGCATTTACCATTTTTAAGGTGTATATTCCACCAGCAACATTAAGCGGGTCAATGACTTTTACATTGATGGGGCCTCTGCCATTCTCATATACCGGAGTATGGTCTTTCCATGGTTCTCCGCTAAGTATGGTTTCTATGCTTTCTTCTTTAAGGTCAAGTACGTTGTTACCATTGCCAACACCTTCAATCTGCGTGATTTCCGGTCCGTAACCATATTCTGACTGCATCTGTGTACCACCCTCTGCCGGATCTTCAATATGCGGCATAGCCCGGTACTTCTGGATGTTATTACGACCGGCAAGATAAGGTGTTTTTAATCCGTTAAAGGTTTCCTCAATTTGCTGATCATAAGCTTCGGTTTCATTGTAGCCGTATGCAATGGCAGTATAATAATATGATTTATGATTCACCAATCTCTTATCACCAGAAGCAAATCTGTCTTCAGTGATAACAAAACTGTGCGTAATGCCATCATCATCTCCATTTACCATTTCCATGGGGATATTGGCGCCAAGCTCGTCAGACCATTCATAGTTAACGAGTTGTTTGACATCATCCTTGATATCACACTGAAAAACTTCACGCACTTTATCATCATTGTGCCTATCGGTAACGCCGGCAGATTCGTTTACTAACTGGAATACCTGATATCCCTGAAATCTGTAGTATTCATCGCAGGGATCAAGATCACCTGTACAGACAATTCTTGAATCCTTCTCTTCATACTGTTCGAGATAGTTGTTGGAGGTCTCTTTATTATATAAATGGAAGATCAACTGTTTGTCCATCTCAACAATATTTACCTCAGGTGCATCCGGTCCGTTAAGAACCCGGAAGCAATCCTCAAAGAGAACCTGTGCCTTATCGTCAGCTCTTCTTACAGCTTCAACAGAAGCCCAGGGGCCACCAGATGTAGCGCGGGCATACACAGCTCCAAGAGTAATATCATTGACAGCCCCGGGTGTCAGGGTAAAAGGTCCGGCAGACTGTACAAAGCGTCTGTCATCCGGGGGATTGTCTTCCGTTTCTTCAGACCAGTCGTCCATAGGATTACCACCTTGTCCCCAACCACAGGGGTCCGTAGTAGGATTGCCCGGGAACATAAAATCTGTTTCCACATCAGTAGCACCACCACTGGAATGTCCGGTACCGCCATATGACAAAGCAGAACCATCTTTCCAGTATCCGGTAAGGTAGTTATAATAGTCAATTGCATCCTGTGGGTCCGTAGTTGCGGGGTTACCACCGGTAGTATTATTGAAATACAGGAATCTTCTCATTCCCCAACGTTCATTATCTACCGTTCCGTCTTCAAAGTTGAGACCGTTGATGTTACCATTAAGGATATCTCCGCGGTTACAATTAAGTTCAGGGCGTCCGTTTACAGTATCATAGCTGGTTGAATTATCAAGTCCGTCAGGATCCTGATAGGGTCCTTCAAAGAAGTCAATACCAATGGCTGGTGGTTGATCACCATATCCGGGATTACCTTCATTGTCTTCGTCAAATGCATCACCATTATACATGTATCCCAGCCCCCGCTGCACATCACAACCGGTATAGTCATCATACGGGTTACCAAGGTCGGCATCAGTCCAGACACCAAAGAAAGTTTCGTAGAGGGTGTATGTTGAGCGGTTAATGATATTGTAATTGTAAAATGTCATGTCATTCAGCTCATCGTTTGTTGAGAAAGCAAATGCCTGAGCTTTAAATTCCATACCAATGGCATCTCCACCGGTTTCTGTATGGATATTCCCTTTATCATTATAAACCCACCACAGTGTAGAATCGCCAAATATTTTTGGTTCTCTGTCACGCGGACGGATACAATCGGGGTCATCGGTAATTCCCTGGTCGGGATATTCATAATACGGAAAATCTCCGTCGTAAGGATTATAAAATCCATCACCGTTATGATCCCAGAAAGGAGCGAGGTAATATGAATAACCACCTTCCGGACCATGCGCAGGCCAGTTCATGATTTCCTCAGGTATGACATAACCGGGAAATTCTTCTCCCACATTACAATCAGGGTCTTGATCACACGCGTACCATGCTCTGAATTCATCTACCATACTTTTACCCATGGCAAAATGTTCATCATATTCACGGCATATCTCGGGTGATACACTGGCGATTTCCGAGCCACTGGTGATTAGTGGTCCGGGCCAGAAGTCATTACCGACCTGGCGAAATCTCATTGCGGCCAGTTTCAACTGTCCGTTGGCATCGAGGCCACCAACCCAGATAGAACCGGCAAAGAGAGCATTTGGGCCGTTTCCTGATTCAGTGGCAGGTACTTCATAGCGTGGGTCACCTTGCAGGTCCCACCACATATCACCACCTGTGTGAATCAATGTCCGAATATTGTTTACATACAATTCTGTTGATGTCTTTGCAGGCTCACAACCAGCAGCTCTGGCAGCCTTAGTATTTTCCCTGGCCGAGTCGGCAGGGTTTACATCAGCAAACCCCTGCAAGGCTAGAAAACTTAAAATACTGACTCCAATTAATAATTTAAGGCTTTTCATCTTATGATTGCTTTATAATGTTCTTACTTAATACTCATTAAAAATTCAACTGTACACCCAGACGAATTGTACGTGGTAAACTGTAATTGTATGGGCTGTTAATATACATGGAATAATAATTTCTGTAGGATTCCTCGCTGTTTTGTGTAGAAATGGCATCCTGGTAATCAGAATGGGTCAGATATCCATCATCATCCGGGTTACCTGTGTACGGATAAACATCCAGCACATTTTTGGCATCCAGCAAGTTAGAAATCTCAAGATAAACATTCAGGTAGGCATATTTGGCTTTTGAACCTGCCTCTTCATCTTTTTCTTTTAATGTCAATTGTATATCCCTGTCCATGCGCATATTTATTGTTGTACGCCATGGTTTACGTGAACCGTTGAGAGACCCAACAAGTACACCGTTCCTTGGTCTGGTTTCGCGGGAATAGGGAGAACCTGAACCGGAATTGACTGTAAAGTTGACACCGGTATTGGCGAGGAAATTTGTCCCAAACCATTTTGGTCCGTCGTATGGAGTACCATTGGCTTTACCACCAAATCGATAATCAAGTGTAAGCACAAAATTATGACGCTGGTCGAAATTCAAAGGAATGGTAGTTCTCAGGTTTGGCTGATCTGATTTAATAATATTAACACCAGACTCAAAGGAAGACCCTGTACCATTAGCAAATTGAAGTGTGTATGATGCACGCAAGGATACATTACCTGTTCTTCTGAGATCGTATGTACCGGTAAATCCTTTTACTGTACCGAAATCGATATTACCATAGGTGTAGTAATCACTGGGATAAGCACCAAGGACGGCAATGGCCTGCTGCATATCGCGCATTTCGCGATAGAAGGCCGAGAGCTTCAGTGAAGAGGAGTTTCCAAGTTTTTGCTGATATCCCAATTCATAATCGATGGTTTTCTCTGTAGTCTGATTTGGATTGCTGATCGGATCGCTTCTTACCTGGCGAATATACAGATACTGAATCGGGTTCAATCTTGCATTATACGTAGGTCTTTTTGACAGGATGTCATAATGAGCGAAAAACAATGCCTCGTCAGAAATCGGGAAAGAAAATGCCACACGTGGCATCACAGTTATTTGTGGTGTATAATCTTCAAAAGCATTTGTGTTCAGTTCATCGTCACTGACGACGTAAGGGGAGATTCCGGTTGATCCACTGATATCTTCCGGGTTTTGTGTTTCGGTTCCATCAGCCAAATACCAACGGTCACCCGCACGGAAACCATTGATTCTTGAGGGGTTTGATACGTCGTCAACGTAAACAATTGCATCATCAGCAATATTTCCGGGAATAACGGACTCATCAAGGACATTGTCCGGATCAACTCCTCCATGAAGCTCTCCAACATTGTATGCATCGGTAAACAAATACTGGTCTTTCAGCACACGCTGATTTGCATCATATCTGTCAACACGCACACCCACGTTGAAGATAAGGTCTTTAAAAGAAAATTTATCCTGTATGTACCCGGCCACATAATTGGGTCGGAATGATCCGACAGGTCTTGTCAGGTTTCCGTAATCATCTGTGGCTGTAAAGAAATCTTCTAAACTGGGATCATAATCAAGTTTTTCTCCTGTATGATCGAAGCCGTAATAAGAAACATAAGAGTTACCCTGATTCAGCAATTCACTGGCGGAGAAATAAGAAATGTCAAACTCACTGGGATCATAGGAATCAACATCTACCCAATCAAGGCTGTTTGTGGGAATTCCAAGATGTTCTCTGAATTTGATATCAAACAGAGCCTGTTGAGATTCATTAAAAAGACGTGGATAATTGATTGTATCCTGGAATACACCATTTGCATCATATACAGGATCCGGGTTGTTAAGATCACGCTCCATAATATGGCTGTTCATAAGGTCTTCTGCCAGGCCCCACAAGCCGAAGGGTGACAATCCGAAATAATTATCATCACGCTGTTCAAACTCGAAGCCCAGTGAAACTTCATGGTCCTGAACATCAGCCACACCATTTGCGGCGATACGGATCTGATTGTTATCTGTTTTTGTGTAGGAGTTATATGGCATACCAGGGCTGGCATACAAACCATAAATGTCTGACGGGCCGCTACCATTCAACAAGCCACCACCCTGAATAACATTGTTTCTGGTAAGAGAACCCATATCTCCGAAATAATCAAAAAATTGCTCTGAATAGGTTGCCAGCTCGGGGTTCTTATTGCCACTTTCAAAATCTTCAATTCCATAGTAGAACGTTTCATGAATCCAGCCTTCAAGATTACTTACCGTATCTTCACCCCATTCGTAGAACTTGCTTACATCTGTATCATATTCACCAATGTAACCATAATCAAAGAAATTATCTTTATGAGTCATATCCTGGGTAAGGCTTGTTACGTTCGCGTAATCAGCCTGAATAGAATAGTAGGCATTTTTTATCAGCCTGTCATCTCTCTCTTCGTCTTCTTCCTGTTCCGGAGCTTTAAATTTCTGCGTCACCCTTGCATACAGTCTGTAGTTACTGTATACCTGCTGACCGTTGTTATCGGAATTAAAAAGTGAGTTGGCATAACTATATATACGCTGATTTCGGTAGTCCATGGTACCGCCAAATGTAAAATTGAGGTTTTTAATGGGTTGAAAATCAATCTTACCTGAAAGGTTAACCTGCAATCTTTCAGCATTGGGTCTTGTGTCAACGTTTTTAAATGCATCCTCTGTCAGGAATTCTGCATTCTGGTAAATCACAGGAATTCCGCTATTGGTGGGTCTCACTCTGAGGGGATTTTGTGCGATTGAGTCGCGGACATCGTCTTTGGCACGCCATACGCCGATAGCTGACGGGCTTCCATCCTGTGTATATTCTACTTCGGATGAGAAAAGGAAACCGGCAACTGTTTGTTTGCGATCTGAGCCGGGTACTTCTTTAGACCAGATGGGACCGGACAACATAAGTCCGCCCAGGTTGTACCCGTACGGATCAAGAAACTGAGAAGTCACAGCTTCTACACCACCGAAGTATTTGCTGGTTGGTCCTTTGGTTGTTACAGAGATAATACCACCTGTAGCATCACCGTACCTGGCAGCCACACCACCGGTTACAACAGATATCTGTTCAATAGCTGATTTAGGTACTGAGCTGGAGCCCCTGATTTTCACACCATCCACATAATAAACAGTTGCTTCAGAACGGGCGCCACGGATACTCCCAACTTCTCCGTCTTCTGAATAGACACCGCCAACTGTTGTAGCGACAGCATCAGCAGACCGGCCAGGCATTTTGGCAATATCATCAGAGGAAACGGTACCACCGGATTCTGTCTGGTCTTTTGAGATCAGAGGCACTTTATATTCTTTCACTTCAACTTCCTCCAGTACCTCAGCGGAAGCTTTAAGTTCAAAATCCTGAAAGGTTATTTTCCCTGCAGGTATCTGCACATTATTATATTGCAATGTTGCATAACCAACATAAGAAGCCTTAACGTCATACCTGCCTGCCGGAATTGGTTTGATCTGATATTTTCCATCAAAATCTGTCATTCCACCGGCAATGGTATTACCGTTCTCTTCAATACTCACGTTGGCGAAAGGGATAGGCTCGCCAGTTTCTTCCTCCAGCACCTTTCCTTGTAATGTACCGGACTGAGCGAATGCACTTACGCTTATCATAAGTGCCGCAAAACCAAAAATTAATCTCCGTAGCATAACTTTATCTTTATATTAACTTATACTTAACCCATGTTAAAGAAAGCGTAAATATAACTTACAAAACTGTCCGAACAAAAAAAAAATCAAAAAAACCCATTTAAAAATATTTTGTGTTCAGAATTTCTGAATAAATCACCGCTTTTTTGATATCAAAGGTTTTGGCAAGCATAGCCGCCTCCGCCTTGCCCTTATTGGCTCTTTTGCCTGGCATCACCTGCTTATAGCTTTGCAGGATGTCATTATTGATATCTGGTGTTTTCGGTGGTTTTTGCAACCAATTGTCAGATTTTGCTTCATTTTCATTGTCAACTGTTCGGTATGCATTCCCGCTTTCTTCCTTTTTTCTTCTCTCCTCATATGATTGCTGCAAATTTCCGGGGTCTCCTGAACCTTCAAGACCCATCTCATCAAATATGGCCCGGGCGTTTTCGCCGGGCACTGTAGCATTCTGCTTTTTTTTATTCTTTTTGGACAATGCACTAACAAGAGGTGCGACAACCACAAAAGCAATGACGAGTAAAAAATTAATAATGTCTCCAAGTTCCATAATCTAAGGCTTATTGTTTTTATTAAACCATCTTTTCCAAAAGGGTTGCTTTCTGCTACTGTTTTTCATGGCTTCCCTTTCGGACTTTTTCATCCGGCGATGTACTTTTTTTCCGTTTACCATATCTGTACCACCACCTGAAACCTTTTTTTTGTATTTTTTCAAAGCACGACGATGTTCTCGCTCACGTTGTCTGGCAAGTTTCTCCTGCTTTCGCTCAGCTTTTTTCACTTGCCTGTCTTCGTAACGCTCCTGAGCGGTCCGACGTTGCTTGCGTTTTTTGTGTTTTTGCTCAATCGAATATCGATTTTGTGCATTAAGCATTGCAGCATCAGGCGTAACAAGCGGTGCAAACCAGGTCAGAAATATGCTTATCACTAAAATTTTTTTCATATTTTTACGTTCACACAAAACCGATTTATGAGCATATGCGATTTTTAACAAATATATTGAAAAAAATGATCCTTCCAACACTGATTTTAATCAGCATGTCGCAATGCAAGGATCAGGATGATTATATCCCGGAAGTTGTTTTCAATTATTATATTGATTTAAATTCGGTGCAATACAACAGTCTGAAAATACCCGGCAACGCAGAATATTTAAATGTAGCAGGATACCGGGGCGTGATTATCCACTGCAATTATACAGATGAATATGTGGCATTTGAGAGAGCCTGCCCCTATCATCCTGATGCTCAAGGAGCACGGGTAGAAATTGATTCTACGGGAAACGCAAGCTGTCCGGTATGCGAATCTGAGTTTTCTCTCTACGATGGTTCCATATTACAAGGCCCTGCAGAGTATCCATTAAAATGGTACAACACTGATTTACAAGGCAACAGACTATACGTTTACAATTAAACCAGCTTTGTAAAAGCCCTGAGATTTCCATATTTGTAAATTTTCTTAGCATCCCCCGGGAATAAGCCAAAAAAAATGCGTTTACCTGAAAAAAGTAAACGCATTTTTTTGATTTTATTTTTTTCACAATCAATAACGATAATGATCTGATTTGTAAGGTCCGTTTTTGGGAACACCCAGATAATCTGCCTGTTCTTCGGTCATCTCTGTAAGTTTCACACCCAACTGGGGTAAATGCAAACGGGCAACTTCTTCATCAAGCCTTTTGGGCAGGCGGTATACATCTTTTTCCAGGTCATTCTGCCAGAGTTCCATTTGGGCAAGTGTCTGGTTTGAGAATGAGTTGCTCATTACAAATGATGGATGGCCGGTAGCGCAACCCAGATTTACCAGGCGGCCTTCAGCAAGCAGGTAAATTGAGTGACCGTCATCAAATTTATATCTGTCAACCTGAGGTTTGATATTTTCTTTTGTTACATCGCTGCGGCGTTCCATGGCTGCAACCTGAATTTCATTATCAAAATGACCGATGTTACAGACAATGGACTGGTCTTTCATGCCGGCCATGTGATCAGCAGTAATGACATCTTTGTTTCCGGTTGCAGTAACAAAAATGGTAGCTTCTTTCAGGGCATCCCCGATGGTAGTAACTTCAAAACCTTCCATTACTGCCTGCAGGGCGCAAATGGGATCGATTTCTGTGACCATAACACGGGCACCGAATCCTCTGAGTGACTGAGCAGAACCTTTACCAACATCACCATAACCAAGAATACAAACAGTTTTCCCTGCCACCATTACATCTGTAGCACGCTTGATCCCGTCAGCAAGAGACTCACGGCAACCATAGAGGTTATCAAATTTTGATTTTGTCACCGAGTCGTTTACATTGATGGCAGGAAATTTCAGTGTGCCCGCTTCCATCATTTGATACAAGCGGTGAACACCTGTGGTTGTTTCTTCTGAAACACCTTTGATGTCTTTGGCCATTTTCCGGAAGTGCATTTTATCATGTTCAAAAGCCCGCTTCAGCAGAAGACGAATCTCTTCTTCTTCCTCAACATCAGAGCTTTTTTCGTACAGAGCAGGATTTTGTTCCATCTCAGCGCCTTTGTGCACCATGAGTGTAGCATCGCCACCATCATCCACGATGAGATGCGGGCCTTTGCCATCAGGCCATGTTAAAGCCTGTAGTGTACACCACCAGTATTCCTCAAGGGTTTCGCCCTTCCAGGCAAACACAGGAACACCTGTTTCAGCTACAGCAGCGGCAGCATGATCCTGGGTGGAAAAGATATTACAACTTGCCCAGCGAACATCTGCGCCAAGGGCGGTAAGGGTTTCAATCAGTACTGCAGTTTGAACAGTCATGTGCAGTGAACCGGTAATCCTGGCACCTTTCAACGGCTTTTCATCTGCGTGTTTTTTACGCAAACTCATAAGACCGGGCATTTCCTTTTCGGCAATTTCTATTTCTTTTCTGCCCCATGGGGCCAGACTAATATCCTTAATTTGATAAGAATTTTTCGAAAACAAATCTTTTGTCATAAAACAATTACTTTTTTGGAGCTACAAAATTAGCATGAAAATATGTAATTATGAAATCTTTATCTTTTGACAGTTGAGCCTTGAGTTCTTCAAGGCTATCAAAGCGCTTTTCATCCCTGATTTTTTTAAAGAATTCCACTTTCACGTATTGGTTATATATGTCAAATCTTTCGCCGGGCATGTGTACTTCCAGATAGATATCACTGCCATTTTCCTCAACAGTGGGTCGGTAACCTATGTTCATCATCCCGGCATACACCATATTATTAATGGTACATGTAACAGCATAAACACCAACAGCAGGAATAAGTTTATCCACACTGTCAACTTTGATATTTGCCGTGGGAAAGCCCAGGCTTCGGCCAAGCTTATTTCCTTCCACTACATGGCCAAACAAGGCATAGGGATAATCAAGTAAACCTGCAGCAGATTCCACTTCCCCCCTGACAAGAAACTCACGTATGGTTGTTGAGCTCACTTCTTCCCCGAAGCCGGGAATGCGTATGAAATCCATACCCATCTTCTCAACTATGGTATCAACAGGCATCTCATTACTTGTCTTTTTACCAAACCGGTTATTGAAACCCATGGCCACAGCCTTAATGTTGAGTTTATTCTCAAGCAGGTATGTCAAAAACTCACTGGCAGTTTTGTCAAGAAGTTCTCTGGTAGTCTGCAGAACAATAAAATGCTCAATGCCGAGACTCCTGATATGTGATTCTTTTTCAGGCAGACTTGTCAGACACTTAAATTCTTTTTTTGCAATGATTTTCCTCGGGTGCGGATACATACTGATCAGTACAGGAATCATCTTTTTTTTCCCGGCTTCCTCAACCATTTTTCTGATAAAGTATCTGTGTCCCCTGTGAACACCATCAAACATGCCAACGGTAATCATCACCGGCCGGCCATTCAAGGCTTCAATTATTCTGATATTTTCTGATTTCACTGACAACATTAAACAATATTCCGGTAAATTAGTTGTTATGTAAATATGTTATTTTGAGTTCATCTGAAATTTTATCCAAAACTATGAAAAAAATCATCATTCCCTTGATTATGATTGCAGGGATTTTTGCTTCCTGCAATAACTCGGCTGAGGAAAAAAAGCAAACAAAAACAGAAGACAGTGAATCACTGACAATTAAAGGTCATATCTCTGACGGAGATGGTGACATGCTTTATTTTGAAAAATTAACTCCCAGTGACCTTAAGGCTCTGGATTCGGTAAAACTGGGCAGTGATGGCAATTTCAGTTTTTCACACGATGCTAAGGTAGTGGATTTATACAGGCTGAGGGTTGACAACGACGGTGTTTTCCTGATTGGAAATCCGGGCGAAAACATAGAGTTTACTGTAAACAAAAGACCCATATCCAGGCATTATGAGATAAGCGGATCACCAGAAAGTGAACTGGCACAGGAAATGAATCAACACCTGGTGGATGCGGCAGATAAACTACAGGCCATGGGTGAAGAATACAGAGCAGCCCAGAACAAATCTGAAGCAGAACAGCAGGAAATACTCGAGCGGCTGAATAAAGAAGCCAATCAGCTTATTGAAGAAGAAAAAGAATTTTTATCTGAGATGATCAGAAACAATGAGGAATCCATTTTTATTTATTTGGCCCTCTTCCAGCAACTGGGGCAAAATCCGGTTTTTGCATATCCCGAAGACGAAGACATGTTTGAATTTGTTTCCACAAAACTTGAAGAACACAATCCAAAATCTCCCTTCACAAAAAGTCTGAAATCGGACATTACAAAAATGAAACAACAGGCAGAAGAGCAACAAGGACCCGGTGCCGGATATGGTGTTGGGGATATGGCTCCTGACATTGCCATGGAAAATCCGGATGGCGTTACCAAAAACCTGCACTCCCTGCGTGGCAATTATGTTCTGCTTGATTTCTGGGCCGGATGGTGCCGCCCCTGCCGGATAGAGAATCCCAACCTGGTTTCCAACTACAATAAATATAAATCCGAAAATTTCACTATCTTTCAGGTCTCACTTGACAAAGATCGTGAAAGCTGGGTCAATGCTATCGAAAAAGACAATTTATCCCAGTGGACTCATGTAAGTGACCTGAAATACTGGAACAGTGAAGCTGCCCGGCAATACGGTGTCAAATCAATTCCGGCCAGTTTTTTGTTAAACCCTGAAGGGGAAATAATTGCAACAAACTTAAGAGATGAAGCTCTTGGTGAAAAACTTGAAGAAATATTCGGGCATTAATCTGCTTATTTTATTTATGCTGATATATATACCCGCAGCGGCTCAGCCGTCTGCGGGTTATTTTCAGCAGGAGGTTAACACAGATATTCAGGTCAGCCTCAACGATGATACACACAGCCTGCGAGGTCATATCAGAATTGAATACATCAATCATTCGCCGGATACGCTGAATGAAATTTTCATTCATCTCTGGCCAAATGCATACAGAAACAACAAAACTGCCTTTGCCAGACAATCAACACGAACCGGAATCTCCGAATTTTATTTCTCAAAACCATCACAACGCGGATATATTGACAGCCTGTTTTTCAAAATCAATGGTAAGCATCATACACCATATTATATGGGGGACAGTATTGACATTGCCAGAATCTCCATGCAGTCACCTTTGCATCCCGGTGACACAAGCATTATCACTACCCCCTTTTACGTAAAAATCCCGGAGGTTTTTTCCCGCCTTGGGCACGACGGACAGGCATATTATATCTCACAATGGTATCCCAAACCTGCAGTATACGACCAAGATGGGTGGCACCCAATGCCTTACCTGCACATGGGCGAATTTTATTCCGAATTTGGTGAGTTTGATGTTAAAATCACTCTGCCTGAAAACTACCGTGTGGCTGCTACCGGAGATCTGATGAACGCTCAGGAAAAAACATGGCTGAAATCCGTGCAACCAAAAGCCCACCGGGAAGGTTTTCCTGAATCATCGAAAGAAACCAAAACACTGCACTACCACGCCGAAAACGTTCACGATTTTGCCTGGTTTGCCGATAAACGCTGGGCTGTAGATCATGTCACATGGCAGGACAGCGTGGATGTTTTTGCTTTTTACCTGCCTGAGGATAAGAACAAATGGAAAGATGCCGCCGGGGTAATCAGCAAAACTCTGGATTTCTACACAAAACATGTCGGAAATACAGATTACACTTCATTCTCAGCCGTACAGGCTCATAAAGGTGCCGGTGGCGGAATGGAATACCCCGGTGTGACAAACATCAGCATGACAACAGGGGGGAAAAGCCTGGAGCGCATTATTATGCACGAGGTTGGGCACAACTGGTTTTACGGATCACTGGGCTTCAATGAGCGCAGGTATCCCTGGCTGGACGAAGGCCTGACTTCTTTTTACGAAAAAAAGTACATGCGGCACCATTACCCCAACGACACGGATATGTTCGATGCTCTGATTTCGCCCTGGTCAGAAAACGGTCTTGGTCCTGAATTAACCTACAAATACAGTCGCAGCCTGGGAATAGATCAGCCTGCCAGTTTGCATTCTGATGATTTCTCTACAGTCAATTACGGAACCGTGGTGTACAACAAAACCGTTTCTGCATTCTTTTACCTGGAAGCCTGGATTGGAAAAGACCGGTTTGAACTAATCATGCAGGATTTTTTCCGCAAATGGAAAAACAAACATCCCGGACCCGAAGATTTGCGCCGGCATTTTGAAACAGCCACCAATCAGGATCTATCCTGGTTTTTTGATGATATTATCGGCAGTACCAAAGCCGTGGATTATCGCATCAGCAAAATCACCAAAGACAGTATCTTCATTAAAAACGCCGGGCAGATAGCATCTCCTGTATTCTTTGGCACAGAGGACACGGTGCTCATGGCAGCCGGTTTCACAGGTCAGAAGTCCTTTCCAAAACCAGAATCCATCACAGATTATTGCCGTATTGATCCTGAATTTACCATGCTGGAATTCAAGCGCAGCAACGACAAATACATTCAAGGCCTTTTTCCCGCTGAAAAGCCACTGAAACTGAAATTCTTCGGCGGTGTGGATGATTTTGATAAACGGGAACTATATTACATGCCAGTTCCGGCCTTTAACGGTCTTGACGGTTTTATGCCCGGTCTGCTTTTGTACAACAATTTCATCCCTGTAAAAGAACTCGAATATCAGCTTTTGCCGATGTATGGCCTGAAAACCGATCGTTTTCTGGGGACAGGAAAAATCAACTGGCACAGAAACCTTTACGGACAGGAAAATCTGAAACGCTTTGGTATTACCATCAGCGGAAAGCAATTCTCACTGAGTGAAGACCTTGCTTATCAGAAGCTACACGCCAGTCTGGTGCTTGAATTTACACACAAAAATCAAAGCAATGCATCCGGACTTGCGCTGAATTTCATAACAACAAGCAGTCAAACCCGCATACCATTGCATTATCAGCAACTCAGCTACCATGCAAAAAAGAGCCTGCCTGCATACCTTTTATCGGCAAATGCCAGCCTGGAACACGGTGCAGCATACATCAAACTGGCTTTGGAATCAGAAAACCGCGTCAAATACACGGCCAAAACCGGTCTTGACATCAGGATTTTTGGTGGATATCTTCATTATTATGATTATCAGAATCATCCTTACAACGTAAATTTCAGGCTTGCCGGCACAAATGCCCAGAGCGACTACCTGTATGAGACCACTTTGTACAACCGCTCACTGCAAATGAGCGATTACGAGCACAATGCAGCCCGGCAATTTGTTCCGGATGAAGGCGGATTTGCTTTGTACACACCGATACAATCCGACAGATGGCTGTTTAGCCTGAATCTGAGTTCAGACACACCCTTGCCTTTTGCAGATGTTTTTGTAAATGTTGCAACATTACCGGATGTCTTTGAGAATGACTTTTATGATGAAAAATTTGCTTTCTATGAAGCCGGTATACGGATCAGCCTGATAAAAGATATTGCCGAAATTTACCTGCCTGTTTTGTATTCTTCCAGCCTGAAAAGGGTAAACAACGGAATTTATTCTGATAATTACTGGCATAAAATCCGATTTCGATTATCTTTGAACAACCTGAATCCCTTTGACTTCAGGTATAAAACACATCTATTGTATTGAAAAACAAATTAAAAACATATTTCGTATCGGATGTACATCTGGGAGCACCTGATTTTGAATCCAGCCTCAGGCGTGAAAAACTGCTTGTACAATGGCTTGAGGAAAAATCAGAAGATGCTGATGCCATCTACCTGCTGGGCGATATTTTTGATTTCTGGTTTGAATACAAACGGGTGGTACCACGGGGGTTTACACGATTCCTGGGAACCATTTCAAAGCTGACTGACCAGGGCATCCCAATCTATTTTTTTACCGGCAATCATGATATATGGGTATTTGATTACTTACCACAGGAAACCGGTGTTATTCTGGTAAAAAGCATCCTGCAAACCGAGATTCAGGGCAAGCGTTTTTACATTGCCCACGGCGACGGACTCGGGCCTTATGACAAAAAGTACAATGCCCTCAAAAAAATATTTACCAGCAAATTCCTGCAATGGGCATTTAAGCGCATTCACCCGAATTTTTCTGTAGGCTTTGCTCACCGCTGGAGCAAATACAGCCGCGGAAAACATGAATACCCTAAAACGCCGGATTACGAGAAAGAATGGCTGGTACAACATGCCCGGGATGTGCTGGAAAATGATGATTTCGATTACTTTGTGTTTGGTCACAGGCATATTCCCATCAAACATGAACTTTCCGGTAAAAGCACATTCATAAATCTTGGCGATTGGTTACAGAATTTTTCTTACGGGGAATTTGACGGAGAAAGCTTCCGTCTGAAATTTTATCAGGATAAGCACTAAATAATTACGGCATCATAAAGCGGCCGGTATGCTGCCTGCCCCGGGAATCGGTCAGACGGTATATGTACAGGCCTTCCGGCAAATTCAAAGCAAACCGGGCATCCCCTGACAGGGTTCTGGTGGAAACTAACTTACCGGTGATGGCGAAAATCTCAAGCTGTGATGACTCCATACCGGTGTTTTTCACCACCATTGTTCTGCCTGCAAGATAAACTTCGGGCAATTTTTCTTCTGCATCAGCCACACTGACCATTTCCAGACAATTTTCAATGGCACCGGGAACATAATCCAGCGAATAATCCCTCATAGAACCATCCGGACAGATGACAAAGTACTGTGGTGTAAAATATGCACCATACAATTCCACAACAGAATCCGACTCCGTGGTTGCCCATCCCGGGTAGCTTGCATTCTCCTCACTGAGCCATGTGTTAACTGCATCGTAATCATATACCTGACTCGGTTCAATGGCCCACAGGTAAAAATCATCCTGATTTTCTCCATAATGATTATATAGAGAATCCAGCGTAGGAACAGCGTTCTCACAGCTTACACATCCAACTCCAAAAAATGCCAGAACAACGGTCATGTTATTATCCAGCAAATCTTCATACAGGAACATAGTATCACCATATTCACCGGTAAGGCCGAAATCAGGAGCATACACGGGCCGCTGTGCATATACACCCATGCTTAGCAAAATAGAAATAATAAGAGTAAGCGCTGTTTTCATAATTTCATGCTTTCTGCTAATATAAGCAAAAACAGGACCGGATTGTTCACATGTGCTTTCTAAATTATGGCTGCTTATCTAGAATTGCAGGATGTGAGAAGCTATTTTGTGTTTTGTGTTTGGGCGTGCCCCTTTTTGGTTTCAGCGCAGGCCATAACCTGCAGGGTCGGCCCCATCAATTTTTTTGATTGCTTAACAAAACACATAAAGATGGATTAAAGCGACCCTGCAGGTTGCGCCCGCAAGCCAGCAGAAACCAAAAAGGGTCGGGCTATCCACTTGTATCTGCATCCGCCAGCCGGCGGATTGCAGGATACCGCTCCTATCCCTCACGCAATTCACCGCCAGTGGATTATATCTTTTTCGCAAACCTTAGCATTGCCCCTGACCAAAATAAAAAAAAGGCACTGAAAAATCAGCACCCTTTTCTCATTCATTGCATTATCTTGCGTTTTACGCTGTTTGTTTTTTCTTCTTATCCTTACTGTGAATACGTTGTCCGTAGAAAGATCTGTACACGAAAATCAGACCGATCAGGAAAAATACAGCCCCGATAATTCGGGCTGTTACCTGATTGCCTGAATTGATCATTTCAATGGATATTTCTGCAGCCAGCAATCCAAACAAGGTAGAAAATTTGATAATTGGATTCAGAGCTACTGAAGTGGTATCTTTATAAGGATCGCCGACAGTGTCCCCCACAACGGTTGCTTCGTGCAGCGGAGTATTTTTCTGTTGCATGTCCACTTCTACCACTTTTTTGGCATTGTCCCATGCTCCGCCGGCATTGGCCATGTACAGAGCCTGGAAAAGTCCAAATACAGCAATGGATATCAGGTATGCAACGAAAAAGTTTGGATCAAGAAAAGCAAATGCAAGGGTAAGAGACAGCAAAACAATAAAGATGTTCCACATTCCACTCTGCGCATATTTGGTACAAATTTTAACCACGGCAATGGAATCCTTGTCATCTGCTGCTTCTTTGTCCAGATTGATGTTTTTCTTAATAAATTCAACCGCACGGTATGCCCCTGTAGTTACAGCCTGCATAGAAGCGCCGGAGAACCAGTAAATAACGGCACCACCGGTAATGAAGCCAAGAATCACAGGTGCTTCGGTAAGCGAAATTTTAAGCATTCCCAGGGTATCCAGCAGGAGAATGATGGAGAAAATCATTGTGGTAGCTCCGATCACTGCTGTACCGATCAGTACGGGTTTGGCCGTAGCCTTAAAGGTATTCCCTGCCGAGTCATTGTCTTCAAGGAAATGTTTTCCTTTGATAAAATCGGGCTTAAAGCCATGGTCTCTTTCAATTTCATCACTTATACCATCAATTTTTTCAATTCTTGACAATTCAAAAACTGACTGAGCATTGTCGGTAACGGGTCCGTAAGAATCCACAGCAATGGTAACAGGGCCCATACCAAGGAAGCCAAAAGCAACCAGGCCAAAGGCAAAGATGGAAGGATACACCATATATTCTTCAAGTCCCTGGGTTGAGACCATGAAAGCACCAAACATCAGGGCAACCATAAGCATTCCTACCCAGAATGCAGAGAAGTTTCCGGACACCATGCCTGACAGTATATTGAGGGAAGGGCCGCCTTCACTGGAGGCAGTTACTACCTCTTTCACGTGACGTGATTTGGAAGAAGTAAATGCCTTGGTGAGTTCAGGTATCAGGGCTGCTGCCAGGGTACCAAGTGAAATGATGGAAGAGAGTTTCCACCACAAACCGGAGTTTTCAATGCCGGGAATGGTTTCAAGCATGAAATAAGAAACAATATAGGTAGCAATGATGGATACAAGTGAAGTAATCCAAACCAGCGATGTCAGTGGATTTTCAAAATTAAATTTATCTGCGTTTTTGTATTTGGCCGCTGAAATGGCATTGTTAATCCAGTATGAAAGTACGGAAGTCAGCAACATAATCAGTCGCATGGCAAATATCCAGACGATGAATGAGGCCTGAAACTCCACTCCCATCACGCCGAGGATAATAAAAGAAATCAGTGCCACGCCAGTTACACCGTACGTTTCAAAGCCATCAGCAGTTGGACCAACAGAGTCTCCCGCGTTGTCCCCTGTACAATCTGCAATGACGCCAGGGTTACGTGGATCATCTTCGCCGATATTGAAAACAAGTTTCATCAGATCTGCACCGATATCTGCAATTTTGGTAAAAATACCACCAGCAATACGCAGTGCAGAAGCACCCAGGGATTCACCAATGGCAAATCCGATAAAGCAGGCACCGGCAAGTTTTCCCGGAACAAACAGCAGGATTGCAAGCATCATGAGCAATTCCACGGTAATCAGCAACACACCGACACTCATGCCAGCCTGCAAAGGAATTTTCACCACTTCCCAGGGTTTGGCTTTAAGTGAGGCAAAAGAGGTTCGGCTGTTTGCCAGTGTATTGATACGAATACCAAACCAGGCCACCGAGTATGATCCAAGAATACCAAGAATTGTCCAGATAAGCACATTAATAACAAATCCGGTACGGGAAATCATGGGATCAACGGTATCCCCACTTTCACTGACAGTTTGCAGGGTAGCTTCGGGCTCACTAAGGAATCCAAAGTAAAATACAATGACAGCACCTATGATGGCAAGCAGAATCAGCAGGAATTTCCCTTGCTGTAGCAAATACGTACCGCTGGTCTTGTAAATGGTCCTGGCAATATCCAGCATTGACTGGTGTGCTTTGTATTTACGAATGCGACTAAACTGCCACAGACCAAAAGCAAACCCAAATGCTACAATTATCAGTCCCCACGTCAACACGGTATGACCATCACCCAAAACACTCACACTTTTCCCCAGATCGGGTACTTCCAGATCAGCTTCACTGGCCATGCTCATCAAAGGCAAAGCAAATAAGCTGAATAAGCCCAATAGAATTTTTTTCATGGTATGTAAAATTTTACGTTGTTTTCAGAACTCGTTTCAGAACCGGCAAAAATATCTGTTAGAAAACATAAAAACAAGGGAAAAAGTAAAAATTTGTACTTTATTTAATTGGACTTCAATTTAATAGTTTACCTTTGTATCTTGCGCAAAAGTTTTTTATCCCAAACTGACAATTCAGGCAAAAAAGCACAGGCTTACTCACCCACAAGTGTGACTGTTGTTTTGTACATCAATACATCGATCAGCATCCCTGCATTTGCAGCATACAGACTGACATGATTCAGGTTTGTATCTTAGTTGACAATCAAGATTTCACTGCTGTTAACACCTTGTTCTGTGGCAGCAAGGGCTGGTGATTTTCTTTACCCCCCGGGATGTCCCGTTAAAGACAGCAGTCTTTTTAAGCATTCCCACCCGCGCCAGGGCGCAGGCGGATTATCCTCAGTGGCTGGAGACCGCTGGTGAAGCCAGGCTGACATAGCCGCCGAAGAAGGATCATTGGCAGCATACGCGACACCCGGTTTCCGGCCACTGAGATAGCAGCCGCAGACCGACGCTTTTTCAGAACTGGCTTTTTAACTTTCCGAAATTTGCATAGGTTCGTATAGTGAAGCCAGGATGGAAAAGAGAGGCGCCCAAATCATCTAAACACAAAAAAAGGGACACCGCAGCATCCCTTTCCGATAACATTTTTTTAGCGTCTCAACTGATCCAGTTTAACATGGGAAAGCTTTTCCTTTGTCAATTCTTCGGTAAGCACAAATTTCTTTTTAGCCTGAGAAGGTAATTCAAACATGGGATCTGTCATGATGGTTTCACAAATGCCTCGCAGGCCACGGGCTCCAAGTTTATGTGCAGCCGCTACTTCCACAATGTAATCAAGGGCAGCTTCTTCCACATCGAATTTTATGCCGTCAATATCAAACAACCATGTGTATTGCTTGATCAGGGAATTTTTGGGCTCGGTGAGTATTCGTTTGAGGGCTTCCCGGGTGAGCTCGTTCAGGTATGAAACCACCGGCAAACGTCCGATTATTTCAGGAATCAGTCCATATGCGCGCAAGTCCTCACTTGTCACATATTTGATGAGGTTGTCCTTATCAATTTCCTCCCGTTTTTGCTGTGCACCATATCCAACCACTTTGGTGTTCAGGCGCTTGGCAATGTTCCGCTCAATGCCTTCAAAGGCACCACCAACAATAAAGAGAATATTTTTGGTATTAACCGGAATCATGCGCTGCTCCGGGTGTTTACGTCCGCCCTGTGGTGGAACGTTTACAACAGAGCCTTCCAGTAGTTTGAGCACGGCCTGCTGAACGCCTTCACCTGACACATCGCGTGTAATGGATGGATTATCGCCTTTGCGGGCAATTTTATCAATTTCATCAATAAAGACGATGCCTTTTTCGGCCGCGTCTGTATCGTAATCGGCAGCCTGCAGAAGGCGGGTAAGAATGCTTTCCACATCTTCACCCACGTATCCGGCCTCGGTAAGGACGGTAGCATCCACAATGGTAAACGGCACATTCATCATGCGCGCGATGGTCCGGGCCATGAGGGTTTTTCCTGTTCCGGTGCGTCCAATCAGGATAATGTTGGATTTTTCAATTTCCACATCATCACGTGTCTGCCCCCTTACAGTAAGGCGCTTATAATGGTTATAAACGGCCACAGCCAGGGTTTTCTTGGCTTCGTCCTGGTCAATCACATACTGATCAATAAACCGTTTGATATCGGCGGGTTTATTGTGCTTTAAGACATCCGGATCAAAATCCTGAGACTCTTTGCCCAATTCCTCTTTAACAATTTCAACAGCTTTGCCGGCGCATTCGTCACAAATATGACCATCCACACCGGCAATGAGCATATTAACCTCGTTGCGGTCACGACCGCAAAATGAGCATTTATCTTGCATAAAATTTCTTACTTGTCTTTGTTGCTCTTACGTGTCAACACTTCGTCAATCATGCCGTAGCTTTTGGCTTCTTCGGCAGTCATCCAGTAATCACGGTCTGAGTCTTTCTGTACTTTTTTCAGGGTTTTGCCTGAATGTTTTGAAATGATTTCATACAGTTCAGTACGCAGTTTGAGGATTTCGCGTGCTGTAATTTCAATATCAGCGGCCTGTCCCTGAGCACCACCCATTGGCTGATGTATCATCACCCGTGAATGGGTAAGGGCTGTGCGTTTTCCAATGGTTCCGGCACAGAGCAAAACAGCACCCATGGATGCAGCCATACCGGTGCAGATGGTAGCCACATCGGAGCTGATATACTGCATGGTATCGTATATACCCAGACCGGCATGTACAGAACCACCTGGTGTGTTGAAATATATCTGAATGTCTTTTTCCGGATCATTGGATTCCAGATACAGCAACTGTGCCTGAATGACATTTGCAACGTATTCATCAATAGGCAGTCCCAAAAAGATGATGCGATCCATCATCAGGCGTGAAAACACGTCCATGGTAGCGATATTCATCCGGCGCTCCTCAATAATGGTAGGAGAAATGTAACTGGATGTAACTTTTGCATAATCGTCCATGGTTTGGGAATTCATTCCCAGATGACCGGTAGCATATTTATAAAAATCATTTTTATTGTTCATAGAACTTATTTTTTATCCTCAAAGAGGTTTTTAAATTCGTCTACGTTAACTTCTTTTTCTTCAATTTTCACGCTGTCCCTGATAACATCAAGCACCTTACGTTCCATTTCGCGGTCAGCAATTTTACGTGCCTCATCTTCTTTCTTCAATATCTCCTGCGCGTATTTTTCCAGATGCTCATCGGGCACATAACTCATGCCATACTGACGAAACTGGGCTGAAGCGTATTCTTTGGCAGCCTTGAGCAAGTCTTCCTGGGTAAGGTCAATCTCGCTGTCTTTGGCTATTTTATTTGATATCAACTGCCATTTCATATCTTCAACAAAGCGCGGCCAGTCTTGTTCGATTTGCTCGTCGCTGAGTTCATTGTTGGTTTGCTTTAACCAGCGCTTGAGGAATTCCTCGGGCAACTCCGGGTCGATTTTTTTCACCAGTTTTTCTTTGGCGTCTAGCAGGAGTTTGTACTCACTGTCGGGCACAAAATTCTGTTCTGCCTGTTCACGGATTTTATCGCGAAATGCTTCCACAGAGTCCACTTCGCCTTCGCCAAAGACTTTATCAAAGAGTTCCTGGTCAATTTCGGCTTCTTTAAATGTTTGTACATTTTCTACCACCAAACGGAACATGGTATTTTCCAGGGCTTTTACATCTTCTTTTTCAATCTCCAGCATACCGGCCACTTCAGTTTCGTTGGGGAATGCCTTCCAGACATCAAAGCTCACGATATCGCCTTCTTTCACACCCACAAGCTGTGATTTGATCTCATCATCCTTGGCGAGGGAAACAGAAACTTTAGCGTCTTCTTTTACAATACCATTTTCCAGTGGCTCTTCCTTATCATTGAGCTGAATCATCTTACCAGATATGAAGCTTTCTTCATCGGATTCTTCAACATCCACAAGCTCACCAAAGTTTTTGGCGTAATTTTCCATATACTCGTCAATCAGCTCCTCACCGGCTTTGATTTTGTAATAAGGAAGTTTCAGGCGCTTGTCAAGCTGCACGTCGATATCCGGGTGCAAACCGACATCAAACCTGATGCTGAAATCGTCTTCTTTGTCAAAATCAATGGTTTCCTGATCTTCTTTGGCAAGGGGTTCCCCAAGCATTTTGAGCTCTTCATTTTCCTGAATATAGTTATTGAGCGCTTCGGAGATCACCTTATTTACTTCTTCAAGCAGTACAGGTTGTCCGTACATTTTCCGGATCATACCCATGGGGGCTTTTCCCGGCCGGAAACCATCAATATTTGCTTTTTTCCGGTAATCTTTGAGTGTTTCTTCCACTCTATCGTTGTAATCTTTTTTCTCTACATCAACAGTGATAACTGCGTTGAGATCGTCAATGTTTTCTTTCGTTACTTTCATTCCTGAACCTTTAAAATTTAAACAAGTTGAAAAACCGCCCTTCTCCTGCAATGAAAAAGCGACGGTTTTTGTTCGTACGGATGAAGGGACTCGAACCCCCACGCCTTGCGGCACCAGATCCTAAGTCTAGCGCGTCTACCAATTCCGCCACATCCGCAAAATTGTGGTGCAAATATATACAATTTTTGAGGAATTCGTATTCATTTGTGAATTAATTGATTGGTAATTTGCCATCAAGGAGCTTTAGGGTAGAAGCTTCGGTTTTATCATGCTGTAGGGTCGTAATCCGACAGGCAAAAAACCGGCAGGTCTTAATTTCTGAGTTTAAAGTTTTCCCCGAGATAGACTTTACGCACCTGTTCGTCTTTCGAGAGTTCATCTGCAGTACCTGCTTTGAGGATTTTGCCTTCAAACAGCAAATATGCTCTGTCAGTGATAGACAATGTCTCGTGCACGTTATGGTCTGTGATAAGGATTCCGATGTTTTTATCCTGAAGTTGGGTAACGATATTCTGAATGTCCTCAACAGCGATAGGGTCAACCCCGGCAAAGGGTTCATCCAGCAGAATGAATGAAGGGTCAATAGCCAGGGCACGGGCTATTTCAGTTCTACGACGTTCTCCGCCGCTAAGTTGAAAACCTTTGCTTTTCCGGATATGTTCCAGCCCGAATTCCTTGATCAGACTGTTGGTTTTATCAATTTGTTCCTGCCGTTTCATTTTTGTCATCTGCAGGACGGCGCGGATGTTATCCTCTACAGACATTTTCCGGAATACAGAAGCCTCCTGTGCCAGGTAACCAATACCACGACGTGCGCGTTTGTAAATGGGTTCCCGGGTGATTTCCTTGTCATCGAGAAAAATACGTCCCTGGTTGGGTGCTATCAGTCCCACCATCATATAAAATGTGGTGGTTTTTCCGGCACCATTGGGGCCGAGCAGACCGACAATTTCACCCTGTTTTACTTCAATGGAAACACCTTTTACCACGGTGCGTTTGCCATATTTCTTCACCAGCCGTTTGGTATATAGCCTCATAGTCTGCAATTTTGCTCAAAGGTAGGAAATTTTTTATTGATGATCAGCAGCTTTTTATACGGATGAGAAAAATGAATGATTTTCCGTTGAAACGAATAGTTACTTTTCGCAGCTTGTCTGCCCACTGGCTGACATTTTTGGTCAAAAATG
>JBNJGS010000028.1:0-30212 GCA_051747965.1 Bacteroidota bacterium | reverse complement strand
AGGCAGCGAGAGTTGCAGGTAAAGCGCAGGGCATCTTATGCCCGTTTCTGCTGACAATCGCCGGGTTTAAAAAGATCACTTACCTGATAAATGCAGAAAATTTCTTTACGTCGTCTCCATAAAAGACAGAATGGTATCGGTAATGTATGTTTGCTGCTCTTCGCTGAGCTCCGTATGCATGGGCAGTGAAATAACTTCCTCAGACAGCATGCTTGTTATGGGGAAATTTTCCGGCAGATGATCAAAGGGTTCAAAGGCCTTTTGTGCATGCAGGGGAATAGGGTAATACACCGCGCAGGGAATGTCATGCTCCAGCAAATGGGCTTTCAGGGCATCACGACGCCCGTTTTTGATGCGCAATGTGTATTGATGGAAACAATGGCTTGACCAGCTCACCCGTTTGGGCACCTGAATATCGGGATGAACGGAAAGTGCAGCATCGTAGCGGTCTGCAGCCTGAATTCTGGCTGCATTGTATTCATCAAGATGTGGCAATTTTGCCAGCAGTACAGCTGCCTGTATGGTGTCCAGCCGGCTGTTTACACCTATCCGGTCGTGATGGTATTTTACCTGTGATCCGTGATTGACAATACTTCGGATTTTTTTGCCCAGCTCATCATCCCGGGTAAACAGTGCACCACCATCGCCATAACAGCCAAGATTTTTGGATGGAAAAAACGATGTACAGCCAATATGTCCAATGGTACCAACTTTGGCCTTTTTACCATCGCTGAAGGTATATTCTGAGCCAATGGCCTGAGCGGTATCTTCAATTACATACAAATTGTATTTGTTGGCAATCTCCATCAGGGCTTCCATATTTGCAGCCTGACCGAAAAGATGAACCGGTACGATGGCTTTTGTCCGGGGTGATATCTGTTGTTTTACCTGTTCAATATCAAGCATGAAGTTGTCCGGGTCCACATCCACCAGCACTGGTTTGAGACCTAACAAGGCAATCACCTCTACCGTTGCAATAAAGGTAAAATCCGAAGTTATCACCTCATCTCCCGGCTTTAATCCCAGCGCCATCATGGCAATCTGCAGAGCATCTGTTCCGTTGCCACATGTTACAGCATGCTTCACATCCATGTATTCTGCAAGTTCCTGTTGCAATTGTTTTACCTGTGGACCATTGATAAATGAGGCATTATTAATCACCTCAGATATACCACTGTCTACATCTTTTTTTATTTTATGATACTGTGACGCAAGGTCAACCATCCGGATCTTTTCCATAATCGAATTTTTTACGAAAATAAAGAATTAACTCAATATTAAAAAAAACACGGGCAACTGTTTATCTAGCAAACCTGCCTTACAGTTTGGATATCCAATGTAAAAACACCTCAATTCACTAAGAAACAGACAGATTATTGCCCGGTCTGTATAAGATCACAAAAAACGGGCTGGCAGCATCTCCAAAGCAGAAAAGCCGGACAGAAAAAATAATGTCATATTTTTCAGGCGGCTTTATGCACTATGGCATAATAAATTATTTTTTTCCATGTCGAAAAATCATTCCGCATAATAGAATTTTAGTAGGTTTGAGTGTTTGTTATCTCAATAATTCGTCGTACTTTTACAGGTTCCAAGACAAAGGTGTATGACAGTTTTAGACCACATAAGAGAATTGCTTTATACTGAGGATTGTGTAATAATCCCGGATTTCGGAGGCTTTGTTGCCAATTACAAGCCAGCAAAAATTGATTTCAAAACCCAGGAAATGCATCCTCCGGAGAAGCAGATAGCATTTAATGAAAAATTACAAAATAATGACGGTCTGCTAATCAACCGGATTACGTCGGCTGAAGGAATTTCATACGAACAGGCTGAGCAAAAAGTAAGAGCACTCGTCCGTAAACTCCGCACATCACTAAAAACAGGCAAAGAGGTAAAAGTACGCGAGATTGGAAGCTTCAGAATGAAAAAAGGCATCCTGCATTTTGAGCCCGAGAATTCCGTCAACTACCTGCGTAATTCATACGGCATGGAGAGCTTTCATTTCCCGATGTTACAAACACCTGCCAAACGGGTTTCAAAACCGGAAAAACGTATGGAACCTGTAACAAAGCAACGCAGAAGGCCATCTTTGGTTCCCTTACTGATAGGTTTACCAATTATCGGAGCTCTGATATACGCACCTTTTTATTTCGAGAATCAGGAAAGCAGGAAAGTATACGGGAAAGCCGGCATGGAAATCTCCATGGATATGACAAAACGGCTGATTTCGTTGAATGCCGCAGACTTTGACCTGGAGCGCAAACAATTGAGTGAGGCTGTAGAAGAATCAACTACCGAAGCTCCTGTGAAGTCTGAACCAAAATCAGAACCTGCAACTGAATCAAAACAAGTAACAAGTCAAGCCAGCGGAAATTTTTACGTTATTGGTGGCAGCTTTTCTTCGCTTGAAAATGCCAGAGATGTCGTTTCCAAATATGAAATTCTGGGATATGATTGTGAGATTTTACCAGCAGGTAATGGCATGAATCGTGTCGCCTTGAAATCATTTGAATCGTGGAATGCGGCTTATCAGTCACTCCCGAAAATGAAAAACACTACTGGCAAAGAAGATTTGTGGATATTACAAAATTAACCCTTTATATCATCACATTACCGAAACCAGCCCCTGCAAGGCTGGTTTCTTCATGTTTATCATATCCTTTTGTGAAATAATTATTATCAGAATAAGATTGCGATTTTTCCCACTCCGCTCTCAATATATTTAAACAAGATCGTGTTCTGCATTGTATTGTTTATATGAAAAACACAGATTACAAGGCTGTGATACTGGATATGGATGGCGTTGTTACCCGCACAGCCACACTTCATTTCCAGGCATGGAAAGACATGTTTGATAAGTTCTTACAAACAAAAAAAGGTTCCGATTTCAAATCATTGAAACAAAAAGACTATAACACTTACCTCGATGGTGTTGGTCGTTTTGAGGGAATCCGCCGATTTCTTCAATCAAGAGACATCGCCATTCCCGAGGGCACACAAGACGATGATGAAAACAGTGATACCATCCATGGCCTTGGAAAGCGAAAGAACCAGATTTTTCATGAACTATTGGACAAAAATGGTGTGAAAGTGTATCAGGATGCTCGTGATATGATAACAGCCTGGCATCGCATGGAAATCCCGGTGGCTCTGATTTCTGCCAGCCGGAATTGTAAAAAAATACTGGAAGCTGCTGATCTACAAGACACCTTTGATGTGATCGTGGACGGTGAAACAGCCGAAAAAGAAAAGCTGCAGTCAAAACCCGAACCTGACATTTTCATCGCAGCAGCCAAACGTATGAATACAGAACCAGGGAATATCCTGCTTGTCGAAGATGCTGTTGCAGGTATAAAAGCAGGAGTAAATGGAAACTTTGGTCGTGTTGCAGGCATTGCAAGAAACGATGATGCCGAAAGCTTACAAGAAGCAGGTGCTGATCTGGTAGTGAATACTCTCGCTGATTTATCCAAGATACTGAACTGGCCAAAAGATCTGCCCTCCGCACTCAAAAACACAAAAAATATAGAAGAAAGCATCAGGCACAAAACCCCATTTCTATGCCTTGATTATGACGGAACTCTGACACCTATTGTCTCAAATCCACAGGATGCACAGCTAAGTGATGAAGCCAGAAAAATCCTGAAAGAATTGTCTGAACAGATAAAAGTGGCAATAATCAGTGGCCGGGACAGGGCTGACCTGAAATCTCTGGTCGAAATCGATACAGTGTATTATGCCGGCAGTCATGGTTTTGATATTACCGGTCCCAACAATTTACAGCTTGAATATGGCCCGGGTAAAGAAGCACAGCCCGATCTGAGTAAGGCTGAAAACAACTTAAAAGACCAACTGGCTGAGATCAGGGGTGCCGTAGTGGAACGTAAAAAATACGCCATTGCAGTACACTACCGCAATGTCCCGCAAGGTAAGCGCAAACTTGTTCTGGATGCTGTCAGGAAGGAAGTGAAAAAGCACACAAAACTGAAAATATCGGAGGGAAAAATGATTCGTGAACTAAAACCCGATATTGACTGGCACAAGGGACGAGCACTAAACTGGCTGGAGAATAAAATCATGCAGAAAGATGAAAAAACCATACCTATTTATCTTGGCGATGATATCACTGATGAAGATGCACTATGGGAAGTATACAACAAACATGGCGTGGGTATTATTACCGGCAATCCGGACAGACTCACTGCCGCCATATACCACCTGGATAATACGGACCAGGTACATGATTTTCTGGCATGGCTAAATAATAATTTAACATCAAATTAACAATAAATTCAGATCATGAAGAATTACAGGATTATATATGAAGGATGGGATCCGGAGGAACAGAAACTTCGTGAATCTCTTTGCACATTAGGGAACGGATATTTTGCAACACGGGGAGCGGCAGAAGAGAATAAAAATAATGACTTCAATTATCCCGGCACCTATATTGCGGGCGGGTTTAATCGTGCCAAAACAGATATTGCCGGAAAAACCATTGAAAATGAGGATTTCGTGAACTTCCCGAACTGGCTGTATCTGAGTTTCCGTCCCGAAAACGGAAAGTGGTTGAATCTGGAGGAATACAATGTAGATCATTACAGGCAGGAGCTGGACATGAAGCACGGTTTATTTATTCGTGAGTTTACTGTCACAGATCAGCAGGGCCGCAGAACAAAAATCAAAAGCAGCCGGATGGTGAGCATGCGGGATAAGCATATGGCAGCCATTCACTGGAAACTGACTCCTGAAAACTGGAGCGGCACATTAGAAATCAGTACTGCACTGGACGGGACAGTGATAAATGCTGGTGTACCACGATATCAGGATCTTGAGAGTCATCACCTCGAGCCCCTTTATACCAAAAAAACAGATCCAGACAGCATTTTGCTAAAGACAGAAACCAAACAGTCTAAAATCGCAGTGGCTGAAGCTGCACGCACACGGATCTATCATGATAATGAACAATCCACACCGGTCAGAGAAACCACAGAAAAGAAAAATCACATTGCCCAGCATTTGCGCTTTGATGTTTCTGAAGAGAAAACTTATGAAATAGAGAAAATCATCGCCTTGTACACTTCCAGAGATAAGGCAATTTCCGAACCTGCACTTGAGGCAGAAAAAGCCATCATGCGCAGCGGGCGATTCAGGGATTTACAAAGCAGAAACGCACATACTTACAAGCGATTGTGGAACCGGTCGGATATTGAAATCGGAGATGGAAAAAAATACCAGAAGCTGGTAAGACTGCATATCTTCCATATTCTTCAAACAGTTTCCATGAACAGCATAGGTGAGGATGTAGGTGTGCCGGCCAGAGGTTTACACGGCGAAGCATACCGTGGTCATATTTTCTGGGATGAGCTGTTTATTTTTCCATTCATCAACCTGCGCTTTCCCAAACTATCAAATAATCTCCTCAACTATCGATTTTACCGCCTGGGAGAAGCAAAGCATGCTGCAAGGGAAAAAGGGAAAAAAGGTGCCATGTTCCCCTGGCAAAGCGGCAGCAACGGGCGAAAAGAAAGTCAGGTACTGCACCTGAATCCAAAATCCGGACGATGGATTCCTGATAACACACACCTGCAGTATCACATCAATTCTGCCATTGCTTACAATGTATGGAATTACTACCTGTCTACCGATGATCAGGAGTATCTGTATTTCTTCGGAGCTGAGGTATTCCTGAACATCGCCTCTTTCTGGCAGAGTATGGCAGTTTTCAATGAGGATAAACAACGATATGAAATCCACAATGTTGTTGGCCCGGATGAATACCATACTTCAATGCCGGACAGCGATGAGCCCGGACTTAACAACAATGCCTATACCAATGTAATGGTCGCCTGGGTAATGAAAACGGCCCTCGAAATTCTGGACCTGATCGGTGAAAGCAGAAAACAGGAATTTCTGGCAAAAATGCCATTGGATGAAGATGATCTGGAAACATGGGATGAAATCAGCACCAAAATGTATGTCCCTTTTATTGATGAGCACATCATAGAACAATTTGAGGGCTATAATAATCTGAAAGAGTTTCCCTGGGAAGAGTATCGGAAAAAATATGATGATATTCAGCGTCTGGATAGAATCCTGGAAAGTGAGGATGACACCCCAAACCGCTATAAAGCAAACAAGCAGGCAGATGTCCTGATGCTTTTTTACCTGTTTTCTACAGAGGAAATTTCCAGAATATTCCACAGGCTTGGCTATAACATGGATGAAAACAAAATCATCAAAAATATTGACTACTATCGCAAACGCACATCCCACGGGTCAACTCTGAGCCGCCTGGTTTTTTCCTGGGTATCCCGGAAATACGACAAGCAGGAAGCATGGGAAGACTTCGAAAAGGTGCTTATCAGCGATTTTGAAGACATTCAGGGAGGAACCACCCCTGAAGGAATCCACCTTGGAGCTATGGCAGGTTCGCTTGATATGATTCAGCGTGGCTTTGCCGGGCTTCAGGTCAAAGACAGAGCCTTATGGATAAAACCAAATCTGCCAAAGCCCATAAATAAAATATCCATGCAAATAAAATATCATGATCATTGGATTCATATTACCATTAACAAAAACACCCTCAAAGTATCCTTTGAAGAGGGCAGAGAGAAAAAAGTAAACATTGGGGTGATTGATAAAATCTATGAATTTAAACAAGGTAAAACCCGGGAATTCAGGCTCGAATAAAAACCCTCAACATAAAAACAGCTTTTTGACATCAAATGGGAACATCAAAAAGCTGTTTGGGTCCTTTTTCTGATTGATACAGGCTTAACCTATGGTAGTGTTATCTTCCACACCGGTCACACCTTTGGTATTTACAGCCAGATCATAAGCCTCTCTCTTAATAACATAATGTGATACCACACCGCTAAGGTATGCAACACCATTTTTCACTTCAATATGAATGTTATCTTCATCAACAAGATTGTTACGGCGGTATGCTTCACGGATATCTTCCTGAATGACCTTATCGGCAATGGAATGAAGTGGCTTGACTATCAGCTGATTGTCGATCGCAACAACACCATTTACACTGCTGGCCAGGTTTTCAGCCATGTGATGCTCACGGAATGATTTAACCGCACCCTTGAGGGTAACCACACCATCTTTGACATCAATGGTAATATCCTTTTCATCAATCTGATTGTTCCAAACCATCTTTTTTTCAAGATTATCAGTGATTTCAAGATCACCTGGTTTTCCCATATCATCAGGGATACGCACTTCAAGAAAATTCTCAACTCTCAGAACGTTGGGAATCTGATATGCATCCCGTTCTGCAGCAAGTTTCGCAGAAAAATCGGGAACAGTTCCGGTTAGGAGAACCTTACCGTTTTCCACACCAACACTGACTTCTGCAGCATCAATGCTGGCATCCCATTTCAACTGATCAACAATTTGTCGTTTGGCTATTTTATCATTTTGTGTACTCATACATGTTTTGTTTTTGCGATTAAAATCTGATCCTATCGGGTCAAATCATTTATCATATTTGCTAAGTCCTTATTGCATAACACAATCAGAAAAGATCAAAATTCATAAAAACTGCTACTCACTGTTTTGATCCAATCACAAGATACTCGCGTAATATCTCCACAGCAGTTCTATCTCCTTTTCTGCCGGGTAGTGTTTACAAGTGAGAAAGTGCCAAATACTATGGCATATATACCTATAATCACCACTATAACACTGGTGGTTTCAAAGGGATTAAACAATATCAACAAACCAACAATCACAGATATTACTCCCGCGATAACAGAAAGCAGCTTGAGAAAATCGGGCACTGCCTTTCTGAAATAAAAGGAAATGAACGTTACTCCAATTATCAGGGCCCATATTCCCATGATGATGACAAAAAATGCTGCCACATCTTTGGGTATTATCAGAATAACAAGACTGATGATAATTCCCAGAATGCCTTCAAGCAAAATCAGTGGCCAGTTAGAATTTGTCTTCCTTTGCCTGATGGCTCCAACTGTCAAAAAAATCCCGCCCAGCATGATGGCAACAGCAAAAGCTATGGCAAGACCAACAAGTGTGATATCAGGAAAAATAATGGCAATCAGACCAAAAAGAATGGCCAGCACTCCGTTGGCGTATGACAAATTAGTATGTCCGAAGGAAATTGGTAACATAGTCTGTTTTTTTTAATGTTTATCATTGATATAACAGCTAAACGACGCCAATGGTTTTGAAAAATTTCACATCTCTGAATCATCACCTGCCAAAGTGAAAGCCTGACATTTCTGCACCCGGGATTCCATGGGTCCGTCAAATAAGTAATTTCAAACTCCCGTGGCTATTCCGATACACATTCATCAGGGTAGAGGAAATCAGATCATGTAAAATAGTAAAGAAACAGCCCGTCCGGTTGATGCGAAAATTGTCGGATCTTACTTATGAACACGTCCCCGGTAAAACGAAAAATATATGCCCGCAATGCTGATCAGAGCAAAACTCATAAATCCATAATTTACAGCCTGCATAAAGATTGTATCACTAACTCTTTCAACAGTTTCACCACCAAACAGGCCGGCAAAAAACAAACTTGCAATTGTCATGCTCACAATCTGTCCCAAAACACGCATGGTAGCCGCCGATCCTGAAGCCAGGCCATATTGTTTTTTGTCTACCGAGCTCATGATGGTATTCATATTTGGCGATGAGAACAGGGCAAAACCAAAGCCCACCCAGACCAGGATAAGCACAATGACCCACAGAGCAGTGGTTTCGGTAAGCAAACCAAGTGCTCCCAGCCCGATTGTACACATACCCATACCTATTGTTGTAAGATAACGCGGTTGAATCCTATCGGATATCCGGCCTGCCACCGGTGAAAACACAGCCATTACAGCAGGCTGAGCCACCAGAATAATTCCGGCATCCCGTGGTGTAAGACCCTGAATTTTCTGCAGATAAAGGCTCAGCAAAAAAACAATGGCAAATGTAGCACTGTAATTGATCAGTGCTGCCAGGTTGGAATAGGAAAACAAGCGGTTCTCTGTATATAATTTCGTGTCGATCACGGGTTTTTCTGACCGGCTTTCAAGCATCCAAAAAATCAATAAAGCCATAACACCACCGGCCATCATAAGCCAGCCGGATAATTCAGGTATTCGTGATGAACCGTACACCAAAGCAATCAGCCCCAGCATATAAAACACGGTACCTTTCATGTCAATTTTTCCGTTGACAGAGACTGTATAATGATCTTTCCCTAAAAACAACATGGCTACTGCAGTGGTAATTACTCCCAGCACAGCCGACACATAAAATAAGGAGCGCCAACCAAGGTATTGTGTCAGGAGGCCGCCTGCAAAGGGACCAAATGCCAGGCCCAGGTAAACCGCGGCCACGGAAATTCCCAGCACCTGTCCTCTTTGCTGAGGAGGAAAAGCTGATACAAGTATTGCCGGGCCGGTAGTTGTCGTGAGTGCAGCACCTATTCCCTGCACAAAACGAAAAACAATCAACCACTGCCCTGAACCTGCAAGCCCGCACAGCAAGGTAGCCAGGGTGAAAATCACAACACCGATTTTAAACAAACGACGGATCCCGGACAAGTCGCTTAACCGGCCCACAGGCAGCAAAGTCATTGCCGTGGCGAGCAAAAAGGCTGTAACAATCCAGCTAAGTTTTACGGCATCCAGCCCAAATTCTTTTTCAATTGCAGGCAGGGCAATGTTCACTGAGGAAATCAGAAAAGTTCCCATGAAGGCTGTGATCGCCACAATAATCAATATTGATATTTGTTTTTTGTCCCAGGCCATAATCAAGATGATATCAAACCCTGCAAGGTAGAATATTACACAGTCCTTTCCAAATGTGGACAGGAGGACAATGCTACTTTGGCCTGTCATTTTCCTATCCTGGAGAAGCCATCATTCAGGAATCAATCAAAATCACAGCAGTATTCACAGATATTTAACGCTCCATTCCATGAAATTTTGTTTCTTTATGATGAAAAACAAAAAACGCTATGGAATCGGTCATTCAGCTTAAAAAGCTAAGCAAATATTATGAGATGGGTACCCAGACAGTAAAGGCCTTACGCTCAGTTGACCTGGAAATAAAACGCAACGAATATGTTGCCATCATGGGACCTTCCGGCAGCGGCAAATCCACTTTGATGAACATTGTCGGATGCCTGGACTCCCTGACAAGTGGCAACTACATCTTAAACGGCACAGATGTCAGCAAAATGAGTGATGACGAGCTGGCAGACATCCGAAACAAGGAAATTGGCTTTGTCTTTCAGGTTTTCAATCTGCTACCCAGATTTTCTGCTCTGGATAATGTGATGCTACCCCTGGTATATGCAGGACTTAAAAAGAAAGAACGGGAAAAACGTGCCATTGAAGTACTTGAGTCTGTAGGACTCGGTGACAGAATGGAACACAAACCCAATGAGCTCTCCGGAGGACAGAGACAACGTGTAGCAGTCGGTCGTGCACTGGTAAACAAGCCTTCCATTATTCTGGCCGATGAACCCACAGGCAACCTCGATACCAAAACATCTCTTGACATCATGCGGCTATTTGAAGACATTCACAAACTGGGAAACACCATTGTCCTGGTAACACATGAGGAAGATATCGCGCAACATGCCCGCAGGATTGTTCGTTTAAGAGATGGTAAGATTGAATCAGATGAGTTAAACAAAAAACCAATCATGCTTGTTACTGGCTGAATTATGGACAATAAAATTTACACAAAACAGGGAGATAAAGGCGGTACGGGATTACTGGGAGGACACAAGGTCCGGAAAAACCACAAGCGCCTGGAGGCATACGGAACAATTGACGAACTGAATTCCTGGATCGGGATGATTCGTTCTTATCCGGCAAAACAACACGAAAAAGACATCCTTATTCAAATACAACGGCGACTATTTATGATCGGTTCCTATTTGGCATGGGACAAGGAAAAAGCCACACAAAAAATTGAAGATCTGCCAATGATCAAAGAACAAAATGTAGAGTGCCTGGAAAAAGAAATCGACAAAATGAACGATGATTTACCGGAATTGAAAAATTTTATCATGCCGGGTGGTGATCCACAGGTTTCTGCATGCCATCTTGCAAGAACCGTCTGCAGACGCGCCGAACGCAGGGTTGTTGATGTCTCTGAAGACACAAATCTGAATCCTGTTATTGTCAGATACCTCAACCGCTTATCCGATTACTTTTTCGTGCTTGCAAGGCATTTCTCACATGAAAAAAATTCTGGTGAAATTTTATGGAAAAAGGATGTTTAATTAAAAACTTTTTATTTACATTCGCAGTCCTGAAAAAACCAAGATAAAAACGCGAATTTTATGTATTGGACATTGGAATTAGCATCAAAACTAGAAGACGCTCCCTGGCCGGCAACAAAGGAGGAGCTCATTGATTATGCAATCCGCTCGGGAGCGCCACTTGAAGTCATTGAAAACCTTCAGGAAATTGAAGATGAAGGAGAAGCATACGACAGCATAGAAGACATCTGGCCTGATTACCCAAGTAAAGATGACTTCTTTTTTAACGAAGATGAGTATTAGTGCTGATAAAACTCAATCAGCCATCCTGTTTTAGTAAACCCGGGAAAACACAGACTGAAAAGCCGGCCATAATACCCGGCATATATTTTTTCCGCTGATGTAAGCTTTCCTGTAAATTACAGGCTATACTTATCTGGCCTAAGTTTGAAAATCCGGATTATCAGATTATTTTCTATTTTCCCCAAATTGTTCCTGATTCATATATCAGCCGGAATAAATTTCCGGACTGCAATATGCCAGCCATTGAAAAACACACATTCCATGTTTCCCATCAAGATAAAAAAACATGAGGTATAATTTTATAGATTATATAATTAGCAGATGCATCCATTTGGTGTTTTATGCTATCTTAGTCATATATTTTTAACGAAACATTTTTTTATGAAAAAAATTGGACTATTACTCCCCTTTATCCTGATTTTCTGCAACATACACGCCGAAAACTGGACGAAAATCCAACAGGATGCTCAGACAGAACCTAAGATACAGATGGTTCCTTCTGACAAAAACACCCGGATTATTAAATTTGAAGTGAATGCTTACAAGCTTGAACGTGTACAAACACCCCGAGGCATTGCGCATACAATAAAATCCCCGGAAGCCAGTCCCTTGCTGGAAAGTGGAGCTCCTGATATTCCCAAATTAACCACATCCCTGATCATACCAAATGACAAAGCCACTCATATTGAAGTGGTGTATTCAGAATATACCGAAATTCATGATATCGAGATTGCTCCTTCAAAGGGCAACCTGCTGAGAACCCAGGATCCTTCACAAGTACCGTATACGTGGGGTGAAGCTTATCAGCAAAATGCGTTGTTTCCGTCTGTCGAAGCAGATGCTTCCGACCCCTACATCATCCGGAATTTCAGAGGTCAGTCTGTTACTGTTTTTCCTTTCCGCTACAACCCCGTTGAAAAGGTACTCAGGATTTATACCGATATTACTGTAAAGATAACAAGCTCATCAGACGCTACTACTGTCAATGCGCTGGATAACACCACACAACCCGAGATGACAAGCGATTTTGTTGATATCTACAAAAATCATTTCATCAATTATTCTGAAGATAAATACACTCCGCTGGAAGAAGGTACCCCGGGACGCATGCTGATTATATCATATGGTGATTTTATGGATGAAATGGCTGATTATGTGCAGTGGAAACGCCAGAAAGGTATCGAAACTGAAATGGTAGATATCGCTGATGTAGGCTCTACCGCAGCAGACATAGCAAGCTATATTGAAACTGAATTCACAACCAACGGATTGAATTATGTATTGCTCGTTGGCGATGCTGCACAAATTCCTACCATGGAAACAGGTGACGACAGCGACAATGAATACGTTTACCTGCTGGGTGATGATCATTATGCCGATTGCTTTATCGGACGCCTCAGTGCTGAAACCGGTGCAGATGTCACCAATCAGGTGAACAAAATCATCGAGTATGAACGCGATTACGACAACACCAATACCTGGATTGAAAATGCCTTTGGCTCTGCTTCCAATGAAGGTGATGGTGGCCAGGGTGATGATGATGAGTCTGATGTTGAACACATGAACAATATTGCTACAGACCTTGAAACCTATGGTTACACTGTGACCAATGTCAATCAGGACGGTGGCAGCAATGCCCAGATTTCTACTGCGGTAAATGCAGGTACCAGCGTTATGAACTATGTAGGACATGGCTCCCAGACAACCTGGGTAAATACAGGTTATTCCAACACAGATGTCAATGCACTGACCAATACCAACCTGTATCCTTTCATCTGGAGTGTGGCATGTGTGAATGGTGATTTTAAAAACGCCACATGTTTTGCCGAAGCCTGGCAGCGCGCCAGTGACAACGGAAATCCAACCGGATCCGTTGGCATACTTGCCTCAACCATCAATCAGTCGTGGGCATCACCCATGGCTGCACAAGATGAAATGAATGATCTACTTGTTGAATCCTATACCGATAACATCAAACGTACATTTGGCGGACTTTCATTTAATGGAATATTTCTCATGATTGATGAATATACATCTGATGGCGAAAACATGGCCGACACCTGGACACTTTTCGGCGATCCATCCCTGATGGTGCGCACCAAAACACCCGCAGATATGACAATTACCCATAACGGTGTTCTGAATGTTGGTGTTGAAACATACACCGTGAATTGTGATGCTGAAGGCGCACTTGTTTCCCTGACCAAGGAAGAAGCTGGCGAAACCACCATTCTTGGTACAGACTATATTGCCGGTGGTTCTGCTACAGTAGATATAGATGCTTTCAATGCACCCGGCAACATGAAAATAACCGTTACAGCATTTGATAAAGTTACTTATCAGGATGATGTTATGGTGATTGTGCCTGATGGCCCATACGTGGTACTTAACCAGGTAATTGTGGACGACGCTGAAAGCAACAGCAACGGCCAGCTCAACAACAATGAATCCGTACTGCTGGATGTCAGCCTGGAAAATGTTGGTGTCGATCCTGCCAACGGAGTTTCAGCCGACATCTCAAGTGTGAACGCTGATCTGTCCATATTAGACAATACGGCAGATTACGGCGATATGCCCGCAGAATCCATCGCTACCCAGGATGATGCTTATGCCATTAGTCTGGCAGACGGCCTTGCAGATCAAAGCATCATCCCCATCGAATTTGTAATCACAGACAGTGGCAGTGGATCCTGGACAGCTACGCACAACCTTGTCGTTCATGCACCTGCCCCGGAATTATCCTTTGTTTCAGTAGATGATGCCGCCGGTAACGGTAACGGAATTCTGGATCCCGGTGAAACTGCGGATATCATTTTCCAGTTAGAAAATGCCGGTCACAATGAAGCTGTCAGCGGAAGCTGTAACATCAATATCACAGAAAATGCAACTGCCGTAGAAAACAATACGGCTGTAGCTGCCATTCCTGCAGGTAATACTGAAACAATCAGCTATACAATCAATGTAGAGGAAGCCGTGCCCGAAGGCAGCAACATGCCAGCAAACCTGACATACACCAGTGGAGCATATACGGCTGAGCTTGAAATCAACCTGCCTGTAGGACTGCAAATGGAAACCTGGGAAAGTGCTGATTTCCTCAGTTACGGCTGGGAAAACGACGAAAGCAACCCCTGGATTATTGTCACTGATGAAGTTTATGAGGGTGAACATGCCTCAAAATCCGGAGATATTACTCACGATCAGTCCTCTATCCTCACCATCAACCTGGATGTAACAACTTCCGGTGAAGTTTCATTCCATAAAAAAGTATCATGTGAAGCTGGTGAAGACTGGTGGGGTAGCTATTACTGGTATGATTATCTGGCATTTTATATTGACGGAAACACAGAAGGACAGTGGGATGGAGAAAATGATTGGTCTCAGGAAAGCTATGCCGTTTCTACCGGACAACATGAATTGAAATGGGAATATATCAAAGATGGTGTAGAAAGTGGCGGATCGGATGCTGCCTGGATTGATGACATTGTCCTCCCACCGCACGATCAGGTTACTATGATTCGTCAGAATCAGGTGGATGTATCTGAATTTGAGTTTAGCCTCAGTCCAAACCCTGCTGCCGACATGGCTCAGATTCGTTTTAATCTTGATAAAGCCGCAGAGGTTGATGTCAGATTGCTGGATGTGCACGGACGGCAGATCAGAAACCTGTACAATCAGGACAGCCCGGAAGGACATTATGAAGTAGCTTTTGATGTTAAGTCATTGCCCGCAGGCATGTATATCGTCAGCCTGAAAGCAGGACAAAAACAGATTACCGAACAATTGATTATTTCCAAATAAAAATCATTGCAGTGCCGCCCTTACCGGTGGCACTGCTTTTTTATTCCAACACCATGAAACGTATACTTTTTGTTATCACAGTGATGGTGCTGACCTTCAGCTTGTCAGCTCAGAATTATTTGCCCGATTCCCTGCAGAGCAAATACCATATGCTCACCTGGGACGAACTGGAAAATCATAAAAAAGGAAATAAAGCTGCCAAAAGCATTACCCCCACCGCCCCACCCGAAGGCTTTGTGAGAAATATTGCCGAATGGGAACCCAATCAGGGAGTTATTATTGCTTACCCAACCGGTTATTATGGTGGTTTCGGTATCCCGGTTTCCTTAATCCAGCAACTGGCGGATATCACACATGTATATCTTCTTTATGCTTCTTCTGAAGATTTGTCTGACATTCAGAATGAACTGAACAACGGAAGTGTCAATACCGAAAATGTAAGCTATCATGAAATCCCCATTAACACCTACTGGACCCGCGACTTTTCCCCCTGGTTCATTCAGCATGGCACCACACCTGAAGCCGGCATTGTGAATTTCGAGTACAACCGCGACCGCCCCGATGACAACAATGTGCCTGTGGATTTTGGCAGCATACTTGGCGTGGATGTATTTGGGATGGAAGTGGCCCATACCGGTGGTAATTACATGTGCGACGGCATGGGAAAAGCGGCTTCCACAACGCTTGTTTATGATGAAAATGCTTCCGGCACCTATTACAGCATATCATCCACAGAAGTAGACAGCCGTATGCAGGATTATCTCGGTATTGACGATTACCTGGTAGTTGATGATCCCATGGATGATTACATTGAACATATTGACTGTTGGGCTAAATTTCTGGATGTGGATAAAGTGCTGGTTGGCGAAGTGCCGGAAACGGATTCCCGCTACGATGATTACGAGGCTGCCGCGGATTATTTTGCCAATCATGAAAGTTCATATGGCAGTAATTTCGAAGTGTACCGTGCTTACAGTCCCGATGGCCAGCCTTACACCAATTCACTGATTATGAACGGACACGTTTTTGTTCCGGTACCGGCTTCCGGTCCGGATGATTACTGGAACGATGACGCGATTGCCGTGTACGAGGAAGCCATGCCCGGCTATCAGATCCATGCTGTGGAAAACACCACAGCCCCGGCCTGGCAGTCAACGGATGCCCTGCATTGCCGCACACACGAGGTGGCTGATGTTGAGATGCTGCATATTTATCACTCTGCACTTTACGGTTTGTATGAACCCGGCAGTGATTATGAAATTTCCGCCGACATTGCTTCCTATGGTGGCAGTGATTTGATTGCCGACAGCCTGAGGGTGTATTACCGTGTCAACCATGGCAACTGGCAATACGAACTCATGAGCAATGAAGCCGGTAACACGTACACCGCAAACATACCCGAACAAAACGCCGGGGACAGCCTAGAATACATCATCCGCGCAAGCGATGTCAGTGGTCGCACAGAAAGTCATCCTTACATTGGTTTTCCCGATCCGCATCTGTTTGTCATTGACGGATCTTCTGAAAGCATTGGCCAACACAATACCCCACGGATATCATGTTTTCCAAACCCTGTTAAAGACCAGCTCAATCTGGCTTTGCACCACTTTGGCAATGAAGCGGCAGAGCTTATCATCACAGATATCAACGGCAAAACCATCAAGCGTATCAGCCTGGACAATGCAGACGACTGGACCCTGCTGAAAATCAATATTGAAGACCTGCCAGCCGGAACGTATATGATCCGCGTACTGGGAGAAAACAGCTTTGCTACCGGCAAATTTATTCGTCAATAGGGTAACCGGAATGCGCAATACTGTCTGTCAGGGCAAGCTCATTTGACCCGTCAGCTGACGAATCATTTTGGCTGGCAACATATCCCACGAATCCGGTAAATCCTTTAGCAAGAGTTGGAAAAATTGTGAATTATTCTGTTCATTTCTTTATGCGAAAAGACCACGGCTTGCGTTTTAATATCTATATCTTTGAATAAGAAAATTAGAATCTAACTTATGGCAGCTAAAAAGAAAAAGATTTTCGTGCTGGATACCAACGTTTTGCTGCACGATTTCAATTCCATCTTTAAATTCCAGGAAAATACCATTGTATTGCCCATTGTGGTTTTGGAGGAACTGGATCATTTTAAAAAAGGCAATGATCTGATCAATTTTCATGCCCGCGAATTCACCCGTGTGCTGGATGATCTTAGTGGTGATTTTGACACCAACAAAGGCATACCTCTGGGTGATGGCCTGGGAAATTTGTATATCGAAACGGGAAAAGCGTTTTCGCCCGGGCTTTCCAATTCTTTTCCCGAGCATATCCCCGATCACCGTATTCTGGCCATAGCAGAATACTGGAAAAAGGAAAAACCAAATCAGCAGGTCATTCTTGTCACCAAGGATATTAACCTGAGAGTAAAAGCGAAATCCCTGGGGCTGAAAGCTCAGGATTACCAAAACGATAAGGTTACGGATATTGATCAGATACAGTCGGCGGCTGTGATTAAAGACTCCATCCCGGCTGACCTGATTGCCCGCTTATACGAGGAGCCCGAAGGCATTGATGTGGATGAATTTAAGCTTGATCATGAACCACACCCGCATCAGTACTTTATCATGAAAAACGGGTCTGCTTCTGCCCTGGCGCATTATGATGCCGAGCGCCGTATTATTGAACGGGTAGAAAAAATCAATGCATACGGAATAGAACCACGAAATGCAGAGCAGGCTTTTTCCATGGATGCACTTTTGAGATCCGATATTCAGTTGGTGGCTTTGACCGGAAAAGCAGGAACTGGAAAAACACTCCTGTCCCTGGCGGCTGCTCTACAACAGCGACGAAAATTCCAGCAAATTTACCTGGCCAGACCCATTGTTCCGCTTTCAAACCGGGATTTGGGCTATTTACCAGGCAATGCCCAGGAAAAAATCGGTCCCTATATGGCACCGCTTTTTGATAACCTATCGGTGATCAAGCATAATTTCAAACAAACAAGTCCGGATTTTCAGCGCATTGACGACATGTTGCAAAATGAAAAACTGGTGATTGAACCCCTGGCCTATATTCGTGGCCGGAGCCTGTCACGGGTATATTTCATCATAGATGAGGCTCAGAATCTCACACCCCATGAAGTGAAAACCATCATCACCAGAGCGGGAGAAGGAACCAAGCTCATTTTCACCGGTGATATTCAGCAGATTGATTCTCCCTACCTGGATCTGAAATCCAATGGCTTGTCTTATCTGGCTGAAAAAATGCGCGGGCAGCAGGTATTTGCCCATATTAACCTGGTAAAAGGCGAGCGTTCCGAGCTTGCAGAACTGGCATCTGATTTACTGTAAACTATGCAGACAAAACTGGCTGTTGTTATACTCAACTGGAACGGAAGGCACTTTCTGGAAAAGTTCCTGCCCGGAATCCTGGAACATTCCAGGCTGCCCGGTGTACGCATTATTGTGGCAGACAATGCCTCAGCAGATGATTCACTGGAGTGGCTGAAAACAAATTATCAGGAAGATCTGGATGTACTGGCCTTTCAGGAAAATCATGGTTTTGCCGGCGGTTACAACAAAGTGTTTGAGCAGATTGATGCCGAAACCATTTGCCTGCTGAATTCCGATGTGGAAATCCGCGGGCCCTGGCTGGAGCCTGTTATGGATTATCTGGATGCCAATCCCGATGTGAAGGCCGTATGCTCTAAGCTGAGAGATCAGAAGCAGCCTGAATATTTTGAATACGCCAGTGCTGCCGGCGGGTTTATTGATAAGTTTGGTTATCCATTTTGCCGTGGCCGGATTTTTGAAGAAATAGAAAAAGACCACGGGCAGTATGATGAAATCAGCGATGTGCTCTGGGGAGCCGGCGCTGCACTTTTTGTCAGGCGGGATGTCTGGATAGAGCTGGGCGGACTGGATGAAGATTTCTTTGCCCATATGGAAGAAATAGACCTCTGCTGGCGAATCAAAAACAGCGGTGGAAGGGTAGTATGTGTGCCTCAGTCAGTGGTTTATCATGTGGGTGGCGGAACCCTGCCAAAAAACAACCCGCGGAAAACCTTTCTGAATTTCCGCAATAACCTGTGGATGCTTCAGAAAAATCTGCCACAACACCGATTGTTTGTGGTTATGTTTACCCGCTTCTGGCTGGATATCTTTGCCAGCCTTACCTTTGTGTTTGGCGGACGGGCAAAAGATGCCGGTGCAGTTTTTAACGCCTGGTTTGCCATGTGGAAAACACGACGCAAAACACTCGCCAAGCGGCGGATATTGAAATCAATACAGGCAAACAGGCATTCGGCCGGATTTTACAACGGCAGCATTCTGTGGCAGCATCATGTGAAAAACGTAAAACGATTTAGCGATTTAAAAATTGACAAATAACAAGATTATGGCAACTCAGAAAGATTTTTTAGACCTGGTAAAACAAAGACAATCGCAGCGGAATTATGCTGACAAAGCCGTGGAGAAAGAAAAACTTGAGCGTTGCCTTGAAGCTGCACGCCTGGCGCCATCGGCATGCAATGCCCAGCCCTGGAAGTTTGTGGTGGTGGACGATACGGAGCTGAAAAACCAGATTGCTGACACCACCAGTAACCGTTTGTTACCACTCAACCACTGGACAAAGCAGGCACCAATTCACTTGGTGCTGGTGCTGGAGAAACCCAATTTTACATCCAAAATCGGTGAAATGGTGCGCGATAAAAAGTTCGTTCTGATGGACGTGGGCATAGCTGCAGAACATTTTTGCCTGCAGGCTGCCGACCAGGGTCTGGGAACCTGTATGGTGGGATGGTTTAATGAGAAAAAAGTGAAAGAATTGCTGGACATACCGGAATCAAAACGTGCCATGCTCATCATCACCCTGGGATACCCCGAAGGTGAGCACCGGAAGAAAAAGCGCAAGGATATGGATGAAATTGTCAGTTATAACCGGTATTAGGGTATTAAAAAAACAGGCCAATAGCCAGGCATAAGCTGATGGTACCTTTAGCAAAGCTGATTTTCCAGGCTATCAACGGTTTTTATGTTATAGTTGAGACGCACGGCCTTGCGTCTCTGCTATAAAATAAAAGCCGGATTTTCAATCACGACATTCTTTGCCATATGAGGATCAGCAAAGCGGAAGGAAATCTCACAGCCAATTTTTATGGTCAGAAATCCCGGATATGCATAAATTGAGCAAACCCGGTTTGTATAATGATAAAAAAGGTCAAAATAATCAATACGTTAATCAATAAAATGATAAAAACGGTCCGTTGATTGACCAATATTCATATTAAACGATCAATGAACTGATTGAAATAGTTGCGGCCACGCGGAGGGCGGCAGCCTGCGGGCACAGATGCCATGCAGGATGCAGGCAGAGCAGAGCGAGGGGAGTGAGCTCCTGAAATGCCTTGTCAGACTGCCGGCATATGTGCCTGCAGCTATAGCCCGCAGAGTGAAATGCCGCCCACATGATAAAATCAGCAGAAAAATAAACATGATTCGGCAGGGATTGTTACCTTTAAAATTAAATAGGCATCATGTCAATAAAAAGCATCAGTACCAAGAACAAAGCCCTGAGCATTAATCTGGATCCGTCGAAATACGGTGTGCTGGCTGAAATTGGTGGCGGGCAGGAAGTTGCGCGTGCCTTTTTTCAGGCCGGTGGTGCATCGGGCACGGTGGCCAAATCCATTTCTGCCTACGATAAAACCTTTAGTGATGCACTGTACAATGCGCACAAACCGGGGCGCTATGTGTCTGAAGACAGGCTGGTGAAAATGCTTGATAATGAGTATGAAGAGCTGGATCGTACGCTGGATGAGAAACGTGCCAGCGAAACGACCTGGTTTGTGTTTGCCGATACGGTGGAAACGCTCAATTATCAAAAAAACAATCAGGGGCACGGCTGGCTTGGAATGCGTTTTCAGTTGCGGCCGGACGGACCTGTCAATACCGTTGTGCTGCATGCTTTGTTTCACGAAAATGATATGGCACTGCAGCAATATACCCTGGGTGCGCTTGGGGTGAACCTGATATATGCGTGTTTTCATCATGCAGACAAACCCAATACCTTTTTACGTTCGCTGATGGACAATCTGGATCGTGACAGGGTGGAAATCAACATGCTCAACATGCATGGCAGCGACCTGGACTATGTTGACAACCGCCTGCTGAGTGTTCAGCTGGTAAAAAACGGCATGACATCGGTAAGCATGTTTGATCGCAACGGACGGATGATGCGTCCGGCTGAGCTGTTTTACAAAAAGGATGTGATGATACTGCGCGGCAGTTTTCGTCCGCTGACATACACACTGGTGGACATGTTGCGTGCCGGGACAGGTGCTTTCCGCGATGAGACAGGCTTTGAAAAAGGGCAATCAGTTACCATATGTGAGATGACAATGAACAACCTGGTATCAGAAGGGGAATTTGATGAGCAGGATTTTCTGGATCGCGTGGATGTCCTCAACGACAACGGTCAGCATGTGATGATTACGGATTTTAAGGAGTTTTATAAGCTCAGTCAGTACTTTTCCCGGCATAAAATCAGGGAATTGCGCATCATTCTGGGGGTGAAAACCCTGCAGCGTGTGATGGAAAGCAAGTGGTACAGCGATTTGCCAGGCGGTTTGTTTCAGGCCATGGGTCTGTTGTTCCCGGAAAACACGGCATTGTATGCATATCCCATGCTTGACAGTGCATCAGACCGTGTGGTGCATGCGCAGGATGCAAGTTTTCCTGAGGAAGTCAGCGGTTTGTACGATTATTTGCTAAGCAGCGGAAGAATCAAAGGCATCCGGCACCGGAACAAATCCTTTTTGAGTTTGCCGCCCCACGAGGTGATGGAAAAAATATGCGAAGGCAATCCGGAGTGGGAAACATACGTGCCCAGGCGGGTTGCATCTCTGATACAGGAGCGCGGGCTGTTTGGGTATGATGGTGAGATGTGTTAGGGGGGGAAAGCAAGCGTAATCAAAACATAACGGGCAATAAAATGTCAGTTTTATACCTTTAAACCGTGCTAAAAATCACAAACAAGTGCATAAATTCATTAAAATTTGTGCAGTTAAGTGCATAAATTTGAAAAACAGCTATTTTAAATGCTGCCAAAAGTTCTCTGTGTTAACGGTATGAAAACGAAAACTTTCATAGTGATTTGCAAAATCGATTGGTGCTTTTGCTGTTTTCTTTGGATTGTATTTACATTCAAAGGCATGATATATGTTGTTAACTTCTTCGATAAAATCAATTTCTTTGCGCTGGTAGTTTCTCCAGAAATAGGTATTTACAAATTTTCTGCTGTTGGCATTATTTTTTAACCGTTCAGATATGAAAAAGTTCTCCCACAGTTGGCCAATGTCATTGCGTAAGCTAATGGGACTAAAGTTTCGGATAATGGCATTTCTGATCCCGCAATCATAAAAGTAGATTTTCTGACTTTTACCAATTTCATTTCTTGGGTTATTACTCAATGCTGCCAATCTGTAAATGACATAATTTTGCTCAAGCAATTCAATATACCTCTTGACGGTATTGACATGAACGTTTAGTTTATTCGACAGTTCGTTTAATGAAACTTCACTACCAACTTGTAGAGCCAGAGCTTTGAGAAGATTATACAGCAAATCCGGTTTTTTGAGATTTTCAAATTGTAATATATCCTTATACAGATAATTGGATGCGATGTTTTCCAGTTCTTCAATAGAAAAATCTTCCGATTGTTTATATATCTCAGGGTATAAACCAAATCTCAGTATGTTTTCAAGTTGGCCTTTAGCTGATAATAAATCATCATGATGTACGATTTCCCGAAAAGATAAGGGCTGCAAATGGAATACTCTCGAACGTCCTGTCAACGGTTCGCCGGATTCTTGCAGAAGCCTGAATGCAGATGATCCTGTAGCGATAAGCTTTATCGTTGGAAAGTTATCATGGATTATTTTTAATGTTTGACCAATGTTTTTAATATTTTGAGCTTCGTCCAAAAACAGGTAATTGTATTTTCCAAAAAAAGCATGTAATGTTTCGGAGTTTTTTGTTTCAAGAGCTTCTTTGTTCTGCAACAACTCGCAATTTACATACCTTGCATTTGACAGGTTTTCCATTAGCGATTTAATGAGAGTTGTTTTGCCTACACGCCTTGCTCCCAACAAGATTATTACCTTGTTAAGTTCCATCGCTTTTTTAATTTGTTTTTTGGCTTCTCGTTCAATCATATGTGCCAAATTTACAAAAATTATTCACACAAGTGTATAAATTCATTAAAATTTGTGCAGTTAAGTGCATAAATTTGAAATGAATTAGGTTTTGATCAGACGGATTAAAATAAATTGAGATATTTCGTCGCTAAGGCGCACGGCTTGCGTTTTAGTGAAACCTTATCAGGCAGAACAGATAAGTATCAGCCTCAGCGCATCAGCTCCCGTTTTCTTTCCTTGAACATTTGAATGGCAAGTCCGTCGGCAAGGCCAATGCGTGGAGCGATGAGGTTGGGAATTTTGCCCCATTTTACCAGTTTTTTGAAAATTCTGGCAGCCGGCACAATCACATCGGCGCGGTCGGGACGCATGCCCATTTTATTGATGCGTTCATCCAGGGAGAGGGATTTAAGTTTATCATAGGCCTGGTAAAGCTGATCTTTGCTGATGGTATGACTATCCACATCCCCATACAGTTTTGTCAGTTTGTTGATGTTTCCACCTGAGCAGATGCAGTTGACTTCCCCATTGCTCTTACGCATGGATTTCACCCATATTTTCATATCTTCCCAGTCGTCTGAGTGCACCTTGTCCAGCAGCAGGCGTATGGTACCGATGGGAAACGACTTGGATTTCACGAAAGCCCCGTCTCTGAAATAGGATATTTCCGTGCTGCCGCCGCCCACATCAATGAACAGGGTATCTTCATAAATAAGCTGGAAATTGGCATTGGTGGCTTTACTGATGATTTTGGCTTCTTCAATGCCATCAATAATTTCCAGCTCCAGGCCGGTTTCGTTTTTGATGCGCGAGAGCACCTCCTCTTTGTTTGATGCTTCACGCATGGCTGCCGTGGCGCAGGCTCTGAATTTTACCGGTTCATACACTTTCATCAGCAACTGATACGCTTTGAGTGTATCCAGCAATTTCTCCAGTTTGTCTTCCGGGATGTATCCTTTCTCAAACACATCAAGTCCCAGGCGCAGAGGGACCCGTGTTAGAGTGGCTTTTTCCACAAATGGTTTGCCAAACCTTTCATATACGGTGGCAATAAGCAGGCGTCCTGCGTTGGATCCGATGTCTATGGCTGCAAATATCATAAATGCTTAATTATTCCTGTGTTTTTGTTTCAGATACTCGTATGTATCCCACTGAGTGCGGACTATCTGCTCATCGTTATGCCTGAACCTGTTTTTGAAAGTACCATCCACCAGCCTGGCTTTGGCATTGTCATGCAGTTGAATACTCAACATATCCAGCAATTCCTGTTTGTTGTCCTCATCAAGTACCGGGCAGGTTACTTCCACACGGTTGTCCAGGTTGCGTACCATCCAGTCGGCAGAACCCAAAAAGACTTTGGTATCACCCCCGTGACAGAATGCGAGAATTCTCGAATGTTCCAGAAATTTATCCAGTATGCTGATGACTTCAATATTCTCACTGACACCTTTGATTCCGGGCACAAGAATGCAGATGCCGCGGATGATCAGCCTCAGCTTAACACCTGCCTGAGAGGCTTTGTACAGTTTATTGGTCATGCGCAAATCGGCCAGGTTATTGAGCTTGATGACAGCCCAGGCTTCTTTACCGGCTCTGGCCTGATCTATTTCATGATCCAGCATTTTCAGAAAATAATTTCTTGTACTGAAAGGGCTGACAATCAAATGTCGGAAACGCATAGGCCGGTAACTTGCCTCGAAAAGCTCAAACACTTTTCTGACCTCATGCGTCAGTTTCACTTTGCTGGTGATAAGTCCCTCATCAGCGTATATTTTGGCCGTGTCTTCATTGAAATTCCCGGTACCCGCATAGGCATAATATACACTTTTCTGGTTTTCTTTCCTCCGGATAATCAGCAGTTTGCTGTGCACTTTGAATCCCGGAATGTTTTTGATGATTTTTACGCCGGCTTCCTGGAGTTTTTCTGCCAGATAAATGTTCTGCTTTTCATCAAAGCGCGCCTGTACTTCCAGAAAAACCTTCACGTTTTTTCCATTTCGGGCGGCATTGATCAGGGCATTGATTACCGCTGATGGATTGGCCACACGATACAGCGTCATTTTTATTGATCTGACTTTCGGGTCGATGGAGGCTTCCCGCAGGAAATCCAGAATATGCTGGAACGACTGATATGGAAAGTGAAGCAGAATGTCTTTTTGCTTTACTGCATCAAAAATGCTTGCACCGGGAATTAAATCCTTGTGCCAGATGGGATTGATTTTCGCATATTCATGATCAGCTCCAAGCAGGTTGGGAAAGTTTATAAAATCTTTAAAATTGTGATACCGATCTCCTTCCACCAGGTGATCGGCCTTATCACCGGAAATTTTTGCAGCAAGTTTGTTCCTCAGGTTCTCCGGCATTTCCCGGTCATAAACAAACCTCACGGGTGATCCCATCCTGCGTTTTTTCACACTATCGGCCATGATCTCAAGAAAGCTTTTGGAGACATCCTCATCCATATCGAGCTCGGCATCACGTGTGAATTTGAAGGTATAAGCATCGTAGCTGCTGTAATTGAATACTGAAAAAATATCTTTCAGGCAATAGCGAATGATATCATCCAGAATGATCACAAATTGTTTCTCACCATCAGCGGGTAAAACCAAGAATCTGCCAACCTGTTTGGTGGGAACCGTCAGCATAGCATAATGCGGTTTTTCTGGTTTTTCACTGCGATGCAAAATAACGGCCAGAAAAATGCTTTTGTCCTTAAGGTGTTCCGGATCTTTCAGGTTTTTAAGCATGATGGGAAACAGATACTTTCGCACATGTTCCCGGAAGTATTTCCTCACATATTGTCCTTGTTCTTCGGTAACATCTTTTTCGCTCAGAAGAAAAATATTGTGTTTTTCAAATTCCAGTCTGATGTCCCGGTAGGCTTTGGAAAAGGTAGCCTGCTCCTCTCTTACAAGGGAATAAACCCGGTCCAGAATGTTCTGGTAATATGCAGATTTCTGGGGATAATCTTTCTCATTCAAAGCAACAAGTCTGTGTACTGTTGCCACCCTTACCCGAAAAAACTCATCCTGATTGTTTGAATAAATACCGAGAAATCTCAGCCTTTCCTGTAGTGGAACGGACGGGTCCATCGCCTCCTGCAATACCCGGCTGTTAAACTGTAACCAGCTGATTTCCCGGTTGATGTACTTTTTTGTCGCCATGTGTCGGATTCAGGATTTTGTATTGTTCTTATTGATGTGAAATTACACTTTTTTTACCGGAATTTCAAGTCATCATCCATCAATCTTACGCAATTACCTTTGCAGCATGAACAAGTGGGCTGCCAAATTTGTTTTATTATTTGTAATGATTTTAAATAAAGACTTATGAAAACAATCAAAATTATAATGCTTGTCATGCTTGCCGGATTATTTAGCATGTCATGCGAAAAAGATGACAATACCACTGGTGAAACCGAAACCTCAAAAAAATCGGTTATGTTCTCAAACTCTTCATCAGATTATCCTGATGGTATTGATTCCTATATCAGTGCCAATTATCCCGGGGCTGTAGTGGATGAGGTTTATTTGCGGCAGTTTTCCGACGGGTCGGTTTATTATGAAGTGGAGCTTACCAATGATGTAGAATTGTACTTTGATGGTGATGGCAACTATTTGGGAATGGATGATGATGGTGATGATATTTCCCCGGAAAGCCTTCCTCAGGCAATTTTGGATTACCTCAGCAACAATTATCCTGATGAGACCATTGTGCAGTCCGAGATTGATATGGAAAACGGGCAAATGGTTTATGAAGTTTATCTGAGTAACGGTATGGAGCTGTATTTTAACCAGAGCGGAAGCTTTATCAGCAGTGATGATGACAGTGAATACATCCTTGAATCAGAACTGCCGCAAAGCATTCTTGATTACATCAGCAGCAATCATCCTGATGCCACCATTGTGTATGCCGAACTGGATTATGATGATGGACAGATGGAATATGAAGTTAAGCTTGACAATGGGATGGAATTGGAATTTGACGGCAATGGCAATCTCACTTCCAGTGAAGACAATCACATCGCCATAGCGGATTTACCACAAGCCATTATTGATTATGTTGACCAGAATTATCCTGATCGCACCATTGTGAAAGCTGAACTCGAATACGAAGATGGCCAGCAAATGTATGAAGTAGAGCTGGACAACGAAATGGAATTATATTTTGACCTTGACGGCAACTTTCTCTTCAGTGAGGAAGATTGATTTCAATGCATAATTTTCAAAGCCCGGTTACTCTTACCCAGTGCCGGGTTTTTTTATGAATTTCAACACCAAATAAGTCCGGCCGTAATTTTTCAGGCAGTATAATCCGCCAAATCGTGCATTCAGGCACTCAATAAAATGTTGCATGAGTAAATATTCTGTAGATTTTTGTAACTTCCCGAAGAAATTAAAAACATCCACTTATGAGAATACTGATAAAACCCATTCTGCTTGTCTCGTTGTTTGCTCTAATGTCCTGTGAATCTCAAGAACACATTTCAGTTACTGTAATAGATCAGACAAGTAAGGAACCACTGGATTCTGTTCTTGTGGAAATCAGAGCCGGAAACAATGAGGATTACAGCCAGAATTACGATGAGGGATATACCGACAGTACCGGCCATTATGAAACATACATGATGATTGGCTGCAGCTTTGGTTGTTATGACATCCAGACAAGCTACATTAAAGAAAATTACAGAAAGGAAATACAGCTTAACAACCTGAAAGACACCATAGAGCTACATCCTTCAGGCGATTAAAATTGCCTACTGCAAATAATGCAGCAGGCTAAAATGAAAACCTTATCAGTCCTCAACGATGAAAGATATTTTTGCATTCACCGCATAGGAAACAATTTTGTTGTTTTCAACATTTGCATTCATTTCCTTGATGTACACGGACTGAATGTTTTTCACGGTTTTTGATGCTTTTTCAACAGCAATTTGTGTTGCTTCAGTAAAACCTTCTTCGCATGATGCAATTACTTCAATTACTTTTACCATAATAGTTTGAATTTTTAGGGTTAACAATCATTTTAATTTAAAATGCCTTTAACTGCTGTCCGCTTATAGAAAGATTTTTATTGGATAAACAATCAGAATCTTTTTTCACCGGACAAGCAGAAGCCTGTATGTACTTTGCGTTGTAAAGGCATTTACTTAAGTTACAATCAGTTTGGCTTATTGTTCTGAAAAAATATCACTTTTTGTTTACTATGGCAGACTAATCAATTAAACAAAGGCGTCTTCATACATGTTAAGCTCAAAGGAAAAAGATGGTCATATTATGGCAAGATATACATCCACAAAACTCTTCGATGGCTTTACCTGTGTATTCCGGCAATGGCGGGCAGAAGACACAGATTGCAAATACCTTCACGGATACGGAATTTCGTTTCGCCTGTATTTTGAAGGAGATTTGGACTACCGCAACTGGGTCTGGGATTTTGGTGGCATGAAACGCAGCCGGGTAAAAATCGACGGCATGTCATCCAAAGCATGGATGGATTATATGTTTGACCATACCACCATTCTGGCCGAAGACGACCCGGAACTTGAGACATTTAATGAGCTTGACAAAAAAGGCGTTGTGCAATTGCGTATTCTCCCACAGGTTGGTGCTGAACGCTTTGCGGAATTCATCTGGCAAAAACTTAATCCCTTTGTGGAGGAAGAAACAAACGGGCGGGTGAGAATATCAAAAGTGGAATTCTTTGAACATGAAAAAAATTCTGCGGTGTTCATCCCTTAAGCATTGTATGCAAGAAAACTCCGTCTCTGAAAAGAAAACGTCAAAGAAAAGGCTTTAAACAAGGAATTTTACTTTTATAAGTGACTGTTTCAGACATGAGATTAACTATATCCGGCACCTCAAATGTCCCTCATGGCCGGGAATGATGAGTCCCATGCGAAATAAATCCACAGTGAGCAGGCCGGATTGCTTTGTAATCTGCCGCCAGGCTTTGCTCATACCCCTTGACCAGTGAATATCATCCAGCAAAATGATGCCACCATTCCTCAGCTTTTCAAGGGATACACTGACCAAATCCAGACTGGCTTTTTGCCGGTGATTTCCATCAATATAAATCACATCCCAGGGGCCGTTATTTTGTGACAGGTAAGCATCAAAATCTGCGTTAACAAGTTTCAAATAAGGAGAGTAATACTTCAATGCATGTTTTTCAGCGAATGCATGGGTTTCAGGGCAGCCTTCCACAGAGGTGATTTCTGCGTCGGGAACAGCACCAGCCATTGCAACAGCCGCAACACCCAGCGAGGTTCCCAACTCCAGGACTCTCAGTGGCCGCCGCAGATAAACCAGACGCCCCAAAAACACCAGCTCCCGCATGTCAGAGCTTGCGTAGCGTGCAATATCTGCAACGCTTCTCTCCTCTCCCATTTTTCGGGAGCCCGCCCCAAAGTCGGTCACCGTAATTTTTTTGTTGCTATCCAGCAACCACAGCTTGTAATCAATGGCAGCATCAACACTGTAAGTGGTCACCGGAGCATACAAAGCATCATAAAGCCAGTCGGGGAATTGCTTCTCCATGGCTTTCTCCGGAACAGAAGCCAGCAAGCGGTGTACAATCCATTGAAATGAAGTATGAATAGCAGACATATTGTTTCAAATTATCACACGAATGTACAACAATATTTTTATTCATCTTCCCGCTCAGCAATTTTGG
>JBNJGS010000027.1:0-31031 GCA_051747965.1 Bacteroidota bacterium | reverse complement strand
TCATGAAGAACTTCTTCCTGGATTTCTTAATTATTTTCATTTCAGATATGTCTGACAACTAAAACATGGGTTTGTAGTTGTTGGATTTTTTTTGTCCTCTGCTGAGAAAATAAGCAAGTGTGATTTCGTGTGCTCCACTTGAAGCACTCATCATGCGACTTGTCACAATATCATAGGAATAAAGAAAAAGGAATTCCTTGTATTGATAACCGACATTGAGGACAATGGCATCACCCAGGCTGTAAGTCAGGCCTGCCAGCAGTGCATCGTTGTATTCCAGCATGCCTGTAAGGTCAAACCGTAGTGGTCCTCCAGGTGCAAATTCCGTTAGAATGCTCGCGTGAACCATAGCTTGTCGGCCGGCTTTGAAATGCCCCCCTCCTGTGAAAAAGTAATGTCTTTTTGCATGTATGCTGCCTGAATTTTCAGCATACAACCTGAATTTTGATTCAAATAACTGCATGGCTGAGAGTCCGGCATACAGACTTGAATTATTCAGCATAATCCCGGCATTGGCATCCGGTTTCCAGCTTTTTCCGGAGAGACTGGCTGAAACCAGCTCATCATCTTCGTCGTACAAATCCACCATGGACCCGTCCAGCTGAGCCTGCATGATTGACCAGGCAATGCCAAAACTCATTCGCCATTCCCTGTTGATCTCAAGCTGGTAAGCATAGGACAGATTAAAAAGCAAATTCCTGGTAGCCCCGATCAGGTCATTGGAAACTATTATTCCGGCGGCCATGTCATCCATAAAACGGTAAGTGCCTGACAGACTTGAAGTGGTGGGAGCTCCTTCAAATCCCACCCACTGACTTCTGTGGTTTAACATGATATCAGGCTTGTAGTTATCAAAAGCATAAGCCGGGTTGCTGTAATACTGGCCGAATACAGCATGCCTGAATTGAGGAATCTGTTGTGCCTTCAGGTCAGAATTCATCAGCCCAAAAGTCAATAAAACCAGTATGACATATAAGTTTTTCATCATTAGCGGATAATTGTCAAATGTCCCTTTTTAACATCTCTGCCGTTGCCCAGGTCCAGAATATAAAAATATGTTCCATCGGGTAAATCCTTTCCTTTATACGTTCCGTCCCAGTCGTTTTGATAGCCTTCCCTGTAAAATAACTCCTGACCGTTACGGTTCAGTATCCAGACTTCAGAATATGGGAATTCCCTGATGTTTTCCACAACCCATGTGTCATTTTTGCCATCGCCGTTCGGAGTGATGGTATTGTGGATGATGACACAGTATTCAGCTTCTTCTACATCAATTTCAACCACCTTGTTGCAGTCGTTAAAATCTGTAATGGTCAGGTTGTAAAAACCATCCCTGATATTGATGATTTCATCATCAAAAGAGCCGGTAGACCATGCATAACTGTATGGTGGGGTACCTCCCTCCGGATCGCTGCTGATCTCACCATCAAATTCTGCTGAACAGGAAGGAGAAATGATTTCCAGCCCCGGATTGATGCTGTCAGGTTGTTCAATTTTTATCTGCACTGTGTCCGAGCAGTAATAAACATCATGTGCATAAATGCTGTACCAGCCCGCCGGCAACTGATTGACTGTATCGCCTTCGCGCATAAGTGACTCCTCCTCATTATACCACTGATAGGTGAGGGGCGGAAAACCATCGGGAAGGTTCGCAAAAGCCCTTGCTGTAGAGTCTCCGTAACATAGAACTTCATCAATAATGCCTGCAGTGGCACTGATATCTCCCGTGCGGGACACTTCCACTGTGCTGCTGTCCAGGCATGCATGATCATCTGTTACTGTAATACCAACAACCCCGAGTGGCAGTGAATCCGGTTCGGGACCTGTTTCCCCATGGCTCCAGACAAATTCATATGGCGGTGTACCACCATCTGCTTCAGCATATCCCGAGCCGGGAGATACACCACATTCTACAGGTTCCGTACTCAGATTTTCCAGTTCCAGTTTATCTGGTTCTGTCAGGGTAATATAGTTTTGGTTGTTACAAGCCTGAGCATCTACAACTGATACAGCATATTCTACGCCGGCATCCATATTAAAGGCAAGGCTGTCTTCACATTCCGTACCGTCCGACCATGTGTAAGTGTAGGGTTCTGTCCCTCCGCTTACATGGGCAATTACTGAACCATCTTCAAGCCCGTTACAGGAGATATTGATGATATCTGTAAAACTGATGCTGAGATTATCAGGCTCGTCAATGATAATGCTTTCTGTGTAGAGACAGTCATGAGAATCTGTAATGCTGACAGGGTATGTACCTGCGGCGAGATGGTTGATGGAATCCACATTGTGTAATCCCGGTTCTCCTGCCCAGTCAATGGTGTATGGTGGTGTGCCGCCGGACGGAGATATGGAAAGCCAGCCGTCATGAAGCCCCTGACAGGAGGCATCGCCTGTATTCACCGTGAGTTCGAGACTGTCAGGTTGAGTAATGTAGGCCGAGATAGTATCTTCACATCCGTGGGAATCTGTAACCGTGGCCATGTAAAAGCCGGGCGACAAATCACTCAGCGAATCCGTATCCAGGCTAAGGTTGTGGAACCAGCGGTATGAATAGGGCGCAGTCCCGCCCTCAGGATGCAAAGCTATATAGCCATTGGCATCGCCATTACAGGTGATGTCTGAATCTGTGGCGAGGACAACCAGACTGTCAGGCTGTACCACTTCAATGTCTTCTGACAATACACAGCCGTTGTTGTCGGTAATGGATACAGTATATACACCACCGGGAATATTTTCAGGATGATAACCCTCCAGACCGGGATCATCCCACTCAATGCTGTACGGTGGAGTACCATCATAAGGAGTGACTGATATTGCGCCGTCCGTGTCACTGTGACAGGTCACCGGTGTGCTTGTATAATCCATAGCCAGTGCTGTGGGTGGCTCGGAAAGATATAAGGAATCAATAAGCGAACATCCCATCCAGTCGGAGATGGTTACATAGTGCATGCCTGCGGGCAGGTTGTATGCACTGTCCTCACCAAGGCCATCGGGCTGGCTGCCTGCTGACCATTCATAAAAATAAGGGGGCGTGCCTCCGTACACATCTGCTGTAATAACACCGGTATGTGTACCGTGACACAAAATATCAGTGCCGCTGAGGGAGTGTATGATCGGCGGGTTGATGTCAACGGTATAATCATCTTCCGTTGTACACCCATAGTTATCGGTTGCGGTGACACTGTAATAGCCTGGTTCTGCATACAATGAATCAAGACTGTGCATGATGCCGGTATGAACTTCTCCTGTACTCCATTCATAAGTCAGGGGTGCCAGATCTTCTGTAGCCTGTGCGTAAATATATCCCACCGTGTCACCATAACAATAAGAGCCCTGAGTGATGTACATGTTCAGGTTAAGCTCCGATTTGTCGAATGGCACAATGTAGGTTCCCGGAAAAACCGTATCCTGAATGAAGTTTTCCATCTCCCAGGTTTCATTGAACCAGGTAAGGTCGGCACTGCCTATGGGAATTTCCCACTGAAATAAAGGCCCGATTTCCCAGGGGCCAATGTCTTTGGCGCCATTTTTGTCTTCCTCAATCTCAACTCCTGGTGAAGCAATGGGCGGTGCTGATGCAAGAATAAGCGTGTCTCCTGATGCAATTTCCGGCAATTCAAAACCGGGTAGGGTGGCTGGTTCTATGGCCTGTTTAAATGGGGTTTCTATTTCAATGGAGACTGTGAGTGCATCTATGGAAATCACAAATGACAAACTGTCCCAGGTGTGATTGGTGATTGTGGGAGAAATATCATATTCTACTCCCACGTACATGGAATCTTCGTAGGGTGCTTCCCCGTGGCAGGGATAAGTAATTGTAAGGTCATGACCTACGGGTACAGCTATGGTATCCTCGGTGCCGGCTTCGTATAGCGCGTCCCCGTTATCCGGATCGGTAATTTCATAAACCATATCTATGGGAAAAGAGAGATTCGCCCAGATGGTGGGGCAAAACGAAATGTCCTGATGCATGTAATTGTACACATCAAATTCTGCTCCCAGCAATTCATAGGCTATATTGGCATTGATATCACCCAGTGGTGTTTCCATGGGATAAACGATGGTATCGTTGAGGAATTCCAGGGCTGCTTGTATATTATCTCCGTCGGGTGGTGGTATCAATCCGGCCATGCTGTGCAGAAAATGTATGATATCCACATTGACATTCATATACAGGCTGTCACCTGAAGCAATCAGACACTGGGTATCATCTTCAATATAATCCTCAGTCTCAACATAAGGCAGTGTTACCCAGGCTGTCATGCCGATGTCAAACCAGTCTTCAATAACAATGGAATCGTTGTAATCGTGACAAAACTGAAACTCTCCTCCTTCCCAGCACGGGTAAACCGAATAGTTGGGGTCGGAAATTGCATCAATGTGAAAAAGGGTGTCCAGACTGTATGGTACAGATAAATTCGGTGGTATCAGATGTGTTGTATCACAACCAAAGACACAGACAATGAAATCCATATACGGATCAATCATATATTCCAGATCGAGTGTTGTCACTCCCACCGGTGGAAAGGTTGTGGACAGGTCCCAGCCATCCTCTACTTCATACCAGGTGCTGATGGTGGTTTGTCCGCCGTAATCAAAACTGTCCTCAGTGGGGAAATCCAGTGTGATCTTTACAGGATAATCCAGATCAAAGGAGCCTGTGTTAAAGCCGTGGGCCTCGTAGGTAGAGGATAGCAAAGCATCTATACCGGTAACAAAGCCTACGCCGAACTCCTGACCAAAGATTTCTGTGATTTCGGTAAATCCCCACTCTTCATCAATATTAACATCGAAAAAGGTGTGCTCCACATTAATATCATAGGAGGAGTCAGGCCCCCACATGTTCTGGTCGTATGCCGAATAGTGTATGAAATGCTGCAACTGATTGTCATTCTGGGCGAAGCCGGCAATCATACAAATGACAAAAATAATGGTTATTGCTGATTTTCTTTTCATGATTTATCCCCGGCTCACGGTTTTCAGACTGGCAACAATTGGTTTATATATCAATCCTTCAACGATTGTCGGATAATTGATATTTATCCAGACAGTGTTATCAATGCCTGTGAAAAAGAAGATTCGCCGGTAATTTTCTCCGCCGGCTGAGTATTTTGTCAGATACAACTTGCCGGTATCTCCGTTGTGTAACTGAATACTTTCAGATTTTATCAGGTCAAATCCCTGTTCTTTAAAATAATTTTTGCTTAGCGATTTAATCACCGCTTCACAACAGACATTATGGATTTCAATCACCTGAATGCTTGTGGATGATCCCTTGTGAATAAAACCATTGATTGATGGCTGAACAATAAAATCCTCCGGTGGTGCAATATGGACATCCGTATTCGGGGCCTCAGTTTTGGGTGCATTGCTTTTGTCCAGTCTTTCCTTTTGTTTTTCGGAAAATTCCTCTAAGGCTTCAGTCTGAGCAACAGATGAAAAAGAAAACAATATTGCCCACATGGTCAGTAGCAGATATTTTGGTTTCATAGGCTTGTGGTTTTTCATGGTAAACATACAAAAAAATGCTGAAAATCATGAGATTTCCATAAAATAAACTGGTTCTGAAAAAACTTGCGAATACAGCACATATAACAAAACCTGGTATTTTGTAAATTAAACATATCCCTTATTTTAATCTCCCCAAATATTGACAGGCTTCTTTAAACCGTGTTTAAATAATACCTGAACCCCAAATATACAATAATTTTATGATATATAATATTATTTTTGCGGATATGAATTTCCGGAGATTGCTGAAACGGTTTCTTGTGTGGAGATTGCGCCATGTGAGCGACAGGGTTTTTATATCCGTTCTTGCTGTGCTGGTTGGCATTGCAGCAGGTCTGGTTGCTGTTATTATAAAAAATTCCGTACACTATATTCAGTTTCTTTTGAAAGACTGGTTTTATGCTGAAACCGAAAATCCTCTCTTTATTTTTTATCCCATCATTGGAATCTTGCTGGCTGTAATCGTGGCCAGATATTTTATTCGGAGAAAGGTCGGTCACGGAATTCCCACGGTTTTATTTTCCATCAGCCGTACCAACGGAAGAATCAGAGCTCACAACATGTATTCTTCCATCATTACCTCGGCACTGACTGTAGGCTTTGGTGGTTCGGTGGGGCTGGAGGGTCCTACCGTTGCCACGGGTGCAGCATACGGCAGCAACATCGGCCGTTTATTTCATCTCAATTATAAGCAAATTGTACTTCTCCTGGGATGTGCCTGTACCGGTGCCATGGCCGCCATCTTTAAAGCCCCCGTGGCAGCCATTGTCTTTGCGCTGGAAGTGATTATGCTGGACCTTACCATGGCATCCCTGGTTCCTTTGCTGCTGGCATCAGCTTCTGCTGTGGTTACATCATACCTCTTTATGGGGCAAAATGTGCTCTATCCCGTGGAATTGATAGATACCTTTAATATTTCAGACCTCCCGTTTTACGTGATACTTGGCATACTTACAGGTTTCCTTTCTGTGTACTTCACCAAAATGTATATGTACGTTGGTCGTGTTTTTTCCAGAATTCATTCCTGGGTATGGAAACTCGTGACCGGAGGAATTGTCCTGGGACTGTTGATTTTTATGTTTCCAAGTCTTTACGGTGAAGGGTACGAAGCCATCAATGCAGCACTCAGTGGCAGTGATGAGTACATGTTTAGGAATACTTTTTATTTTGATTATCAGGACCAGATTGGTGTAATTATCCTCATATTTTTGCTTGTCCTTTTGTTTAAAGTCATTGCCACTGCGGTAACATTCAATAGTGGCGGGGTGGGAGGAATCTTTGCCCCCTCACTCTTTCTGGGAGCCAATCTCGGACTTATGTTCAGCTATGTTACCCGATGGTTCGGATGGGACGTATCCGGTACCAACTTTGCACTGGTGGGTATGGCCGGAACCATAGCCGGTATCATTCATGCCCCCTTAACTGCCATTTTTCTCATCGCAGAAATAACCGGCGGATACGAATTGTTTGTGCCATTGATGGTTGTTTCAGCAATATCATATGCTACTGTCCGGGTATTTACTGCCAATTCAGTGTATACCATACAGCTTGCCAGCCGCGGCGAGTTGATGACACATCACAAAGACAAAGCTGTCATGTCAATGTTGAAAATTGAAAATCTCATAGAAACAGATTTTAAAAAATTGTATGAAGAGGATACACTCGGTGATGTGGTGAAACAGATTTCAAAATCCAGACGTAACCTTTTTCCTGTGCTAAATCAGGACAATGAACTGCAAGGCATTGTTGTACTGGATGATATTCGTGATATTATTTTTAAACCCGAAATGTATGATTCTGTCTCTGTCAGGGAAATTATGATTTCTCCAAAACCATACCTCGTGCAAATGAATGAAAATATGGAGCAGGTGGCTGAAAAATTCCAGTTGACAGGAAATTTCAACCTGCCCGTGGTTTCCGGTAAAAAATATGTGGGATTTATTTCACGGGCCAAGGTTTTCTCAAATTACCGGCGCTTGCTCAAAAAGTTTTCTGACGATTAATCATGCCTGCAAAAAGGAACATATGGCAACGGTTGATTAGCTGGCGAATACAGCATGCAAATAACAGACTGTTTTTTCTGGCATGTGCTATGTGTGTTGGTATCCTCGTGGGTTTTATTGCCCTGGGCCTCAAAACAGCCGTGTATGAATTTAAGGAATTTATGGTCGGGGATTGGGAAACCTCCCATGGACGGCTGATTTTCCTCATACTCCCTGCAGTGGGCGTGCTGCTGGCTGTTCTGATGAAAAAAATCCTGCTCCGGGATGGTGGAAGGCACAATGTGACATCTATTTTGCACGCCATCAGCAAACGAAACAGCCTCCTGAAGTCTCATAAAATTGTCAGTAGTGTGCTGGGTGCCGCCTTTACTGCCGGCTTCGGTGGATCTGTTGGTCTTGAGTCCCCGGTAATCAGCTCCGGCGGTTCACTGGGGTCCAATCTTGGCAGATGGCTGCGTATGGATTATAAGGATGTTACACTTTTGCTGGCCTGCGGTTCTGCTGCTGGTATCTCAGCAATTTTCAATACCCCAATCGCAGGCATTGTCTTTGCCATTGAAGTGCTGATGATTGACCTCACCAGGTATTCCCTTATCCCATTGCTTATTGCTTCTATGAGTGGAACACTTATCACTTTTGTCCTCTATGGCGAAGGGGTGCTTTTTCAGTACGAGATTACCGAGGCCTTCAATCCCGCTCTCATTCCGTATTATGTTATCCTTGCTCTGGTTGTGGCACTGGGTTCTCTCTACTTCACCAAAGTATACCTTTGGGTAGAAAAAATCTTTGATAAAATAAAATCCGTCTGGAAAAAATGGCTTGTCGGTGGTAGTGTGCTGGGAATATTGCTCTTTGTTTTTCCACAGTTGTATGGTGAGGGATACTTTAACATATCCCAACTGCTTAGCCATGAACTTGACGCCCTGCTTGGAAATACATTCTATCAGGCCGTGGCCGGTGAGTATATCGGTGTGTTTATCCTTTTTATGGTGATGCTCATTCTGCTTAAAGGCATTGCAACCAGTGTTACCATTTCAGCAGGTGGAATCGGCGGGATTTTTGCCCCCTCCGCCTTTACCGGAGCTTTTATAGGATATCTTTTCGCATTTGTGGTAAATACTGTCTCCGGGGATATCTTACTGTCTCCGGTCAATTTTGCTCTGGTAGGCATGGCCGGTGCACTCAGCGGTGTGCTCCATGCTCCCCTGACCGGATTGTTCCTTATTGCGGAAATCACCAAAGGATACCACCTGATTATTCCTCTGATGATTTGTGTTACACTTAGCTTTGTGATTGTAAAAGCCATTGAACCCAATTCCATCTTTACCATGCAACTGGCAAAACGGGGAGAACTCATCACACACAATAAAGATAAGGCTGTGCTAACATTTCTTCAACTGGAAAATGTGGTGGAAAAAGATCTTGTAACCGTACCTGTTGATGCCTCACTGGGAGACCTTGTGAAATATATCGCCAAATCAAAGCGCAACATTTTTCCGGTAGTGGATGATAAGAATAATCTGCAGGGCATTATATACATTAGTGATATCAGGGAAATTATGTTTGATGAACAATATTACAACAATACCTGGGTCCGTAACCTCATGCGCATCCCGCCTGAAATCATACAACTGACAGATAGTATGCAGGAGGTAATGAACAAATTCAGAAAAGCAGATGCATGGAACCTTCCGGTTGTTGATGAGGGCAAATACGTGGGAATCATTTCAAAATCCAGCCTGTTCTCCGCTTACAGAGAACAACTGATGGACATCTCCGAAGATTAGTTTTATAACAGACAACTTGCTTATTCTTCCTTGTCTGCACGGTGACAACGCAGGTAAATGATGGCAGAACCCGACCCGAAAACAAAAAACATAACACCCGCCAACAAAAGAGCCGCCTGCAAACTGTATAAATCTGAATACCAGCCAAGAAACGGACCTGTGATGGCAAAGAAAATACGAATGATGAAATTTCTCACTGACAATACCGTTGCCCGTTTGTCCGAGTCGGTAAGACGATTGATGTAATCTTTGAGAACCGGTGTAGCAACACCACGGGTAAAGTAAAAAAGTACAACAAAGGGAATCACCCACAGATTGTTGAATACCGACATGGCAGCATAGCCAACGCCCACAAACAACATAATCCCCATGATGGTTTTGATGTCACCCAGCTTTTCCTCTATGCGGTAGGCTATCAGGCTTGTCAGACCGACAATCAGGTTGAGTACAGCCCAGGCAATCCCGATTTCAGCTTTGGAAAACATCAGGATCTTATCCATATAGGGCTGAATAAACCAGGCCATTGTTAATGTAGCGCATCCTGCTATGGAAGAAAATAAAATATTGTAACGCAAAACCTTATTGTCAAACAAGGCATGTCTGACAATGCGAAGGATTTTTTTCATACTGCCATTCTGCAGGTCTTTGTGCCTCTCGGGCTCTTTTAGTGTGATGGCCGCAGGAATGGCTATGGCAGCAACCGCAATTTGTACCTGAAAGGGTAAGCGCAGACTTACCTCGGCAAGCAAACCACCAAGCAGTGCTGCCAGCGTCTCCGCAAAATTTCCCAGCGACAATACCCGCCCTTCAAATTTGAGGTATTTTTTCTCTCGCTTTTCACTCAGCAGGGTATCATATAGCATGGCCGAATCTGCGCCTGACACAAAACTCTGACCCACTCCGAGGGTGAGCTCTGCAAACAAAAAACCCCAAAATCCAAAAGAAAAACTGTAAATCACAAAACCCAGTGTCCCCAAAATGGCGCCGACAATCAAGGTGTTTTTCCTGCCCCACATATCCGCAGCGTATCCCGAAGGTATCTCCATGGCAACAATGGCAATAGAATATACCGCCTGCAACAGCAGAACTTCACGCATTCCAAGCCCGTTTTCCTGGTAAAACAGAACAATAATGGGCATGGTCAACATAAACCATTTGGCTATCTTGATAAGGTAAAGACGGGGTATATTCGACCCTAATCCACGCATAGAAGCGCAAAGATAGCACAGCTTTAAATTATTCCAATCAAAAGGAAATAATTCCTTGGTTTTATCAGGAGAATACCGTTTCTCAGCAGTAAATGCTACATATTGAGAATCTTATTTCAGGATTGCTTGTGCCGCACGCGGTGCCGGCCTGTCTGCAGCGGGAAGATGGAATCAGGATAAAATGCCGGCCTGATAATTGAGTTTAATCTTAGCTGAATGAAATTTTCCGGCATTTTTTGGTACTTTTGTGTTGCAAAGATTTATATCATGACATTCAATCAGATTCTCAGTGATATCGAAAAAAGAATTTTTCACCCGGTTTATCTCCTGTCGGGCGAAGAGGCCTATTTTATCGATGCAATCGTCGATAAAATCATGGATACGGTGCTGACTGAAAGTGAAAAATCCTTCAACCAAACGGTACTGTACGGGAAAGATACCAATGCATACGAAATCAATGAAGTAGCCAGAAGATTTCCCATGATGTCAAATCATCAACTCGTGGTAATTAAAGAAGCCCAGGAGCTGAAAGATTTTAAAAAACTTGAATCCTATGTCAGCGACCCCCTGAAAAGTACCATCCTTGTCTTTGCTTTTAAATACAAGAAAGTGGACAAGCGCCTCAAAGTGGTGAAAAATATTGCCAAAAATGGTTTGGCTTTCGAAGCAAAACGGGTGTATGATAACAAAATACCGGAATGGATTGAAACATATGTGGCCAACAAAGATCTACGTATTGAGCCTAAAGCTACTATGCTCATCTCTGAAAACGTGGGTGCCAGTCTTTCCAAGATTGTTAATGAGCTCAATAAGCTCATAATCAGTATGCCAGAGGATGAAAAAACCATCACTGCAGCCAGGGTGGAAAAAAATATCGGCATCAGCAGAGAATACAATATCTTTGAACTGCAAAGAGCCATCGGAAGCCGTGATAAACAAAAAGCTTACAGAATCATTGGCTTTTTTGGCAAAAACTCAAAAAATCATCCTGCAGTACTGACCATAACGATGTTGTTCAGTTATTTCAAAAAACTACTCATCTTAAAAACACTGAAGGAGAACTCACGAAATGCCGTTGCAGCAGCCATCGGCGTCGCTCCGTTCTTCGTCCAGGAATACCAGTCGGCTGCTCACAAATACAGCATGAAAAGCCTTGTTAATATTGTTTCTGTTCTCAGGGAATATGATCTTAAAGTAAAAGGGCTGGGCGCAGTCAGTATCCCCGAAGGCGAACTCATGCGGGAAATGATGTTTAAAATATTACATGCATAATGGAAAGCGTACTTATCATAATCATAGCTGTCACGGGAATTGTTTCTTACCTGACCTGGCAAAAAGAAGAATTCTTTAAAAAATTCATGTTTAACCCATATGCGGTTATTCATAAAAAACAATACTTTAGAATAATAACACATGCCTTCCTGCATGGTAGTTGGTTGCATCTGATTATCAATATGCTGGTATTGTATTCCTTCGGTAGGGTGGTTTTGCTGTTTTTCCAGAATCATCATGCCTTCAGCAGCATGCCATTGTTTCATTTTTTGGTATTGTATTTTGGCAGTATCGTGTTTTCAAGTCTGTATACCCTGGCCAAACATAAAGATAACCCGGATTATAATTCCGTGGGTGCCTCTGGTGCCGTTTCTGCCGTAATTTTTACCAGCATTTTCTTTATTCCATGGCATCCGGTGTACCTGTTTGCCATTATTCCTGTGCCGGGCATTGTTTTTGGTGCTCTCTACCTGGTCTATTCATGGCACATGAGCAAAAAAGGTCAGGACAACATCGGACATGATGCCCATTTCTGGGGTGCTGTATTTGGTTTTGCCTATCCTTTGATGGTCAGTCCTGAACTGATTCAGGAATTTTTTAGTAAATTGCTTGCTGTTAATATCGGATAATTATGGCAACAAAAGCGGTATTTCTCGACAGGGACGGGGTCGTCAACAAAGAAATTGGCGATTATGTGAAAGATATGAATGATTTTCAGGTGAATTCCGGAGTACTGCAGGCCATCAAAAAACTCAAAACAGCGGGATTTGTCGTTGTCATCATCAGCAATCAGGGTGGAATTGCCAGAGGCCTTTACGATAAAAATATGCTGGGCTGTCTACATGATATTCTCTGTCAGCAATTGGAACACATGGATACATTTCTGGATGAAATATATGTCTGTCCGCATCATGATGCCATGGAAAAATGTCTGTGCCGGAAACCTTCCGGCCTCCTCCTTGAAAAGGCCATAGCACGTTTTGATGTGGATAAAAAACAAGCTGTGTTTATCGGAGATGCCGACAGGGATGTAGAGGCTGCTGAAAATGCAGGAATCAAAGGTGTTAAAATCGAATCCAACAGCAATATACTGTCACTCACAGAAAATCTGATTTCAGAATTTTCCCGGTAAAATCTGTTGATATGTCCAGACACATTATTTATAATGGAGAACTGACAAAGAATGAACAGTTGTTTAATGCAGAACATCCGCTGATTCAGGGAACCAATGCCCTGCGGTTTACATGGTTTGTCATGTCCTCAGCCCTGCCTTTTTACCAGGATGAATTCAGACGCATTAAAGCATTTGCAGAAAAGAAGGGACTGAAATTGCCGGGATGGATGACTGCCAGTACATTTGCCCAGGATATACACTACCTTTTCCAGATGAACAGAATCTACCAGGGTGGCTTGCTCAGTATGCTTGTCTATGCTGATGACCCGGCCGAAAGTGCTGAATACATCATGACCGCCAAAGCCAGACACAATAAAAAATTTATTCTTAATGAAGATGGTTTTCTTATTGATGTGTTCCGGAAAAACCGCATCTACTCAAAATCTGCCGAAGTATACGATACCGGCCTCTCTCCGACAGAGACTTCAGCCTTGTTTGATATGCACTCGGGCCGCCTGAATCAAATGGTGATACTCAATGAAAATTACCATGTCTCGCGCTTTGTGGGAGCCAATTTTATGATGATAAAAAATGATGTTGCCTACAGCCCTGCCATTGACGAAGGTGCCATGGATGATATTATGAGACAAAAAACCATTGAAGCATGCCTGAACCTGGGCATAAAAGTCCATGCCGATTGCATACTGCATGTCAATGAAATTAAATCTGCCAGTGAGATTCTCGTGCTGCATCCTGTACAGGGAATCCAGTGGGTTGTGGGATACCGTGAAAAACGCTACTACAGGCGCAATTCCCAAGGGATTACTGATGAAATCAATCGCCTGTTTTTTGGTGAAAGTGACAATGCCTCATAAAAAAAGGCTATTCGCTAACCAGCGTACAGCCTTTCTTATGTTATGTTGTTGTCTTTATTTTTATCTCGGTGTGTATATTTCCCTGACAGCTTCTCCACCAGGAACATTGCTTGCACTTACATTATAATGCAATTCTACTGTAATCACACCTCCGTTGGAATTATAATAGGCACGTGATTTTGGCAGGTCACTATCGTCATCAATTCCCCTGATGGTGTGGGTTACTTCATGAACAGAATCAACAAATGTCTGTGTGGGAATGTGCAAATAATCATAACGTGTCATCAGTGGCATGGCCTGTGAATAATACATGTCTTCATAAAATGGTACCTCAGAATCATCCCTTGAACCCAACCAGCCAATGGTTGTGCTGGGACTGCTTGTCGGATCAGTGATGTCTTCGGAATGCTCCGGTGAATACAGATAACCGTTAATTTTTAAATAGATGCCGTCGCCATCTACATCATGCACATAAGCTTTGGAAAATCGTACAACACCGGCAGTTCTGTTGTCGGGGGATATACGTGAGGTAAATGTTGTATCTTTGATTTGGGCATAATCCCCTTCAACATCATATGTACCGGACATAACTTCGGAGGGATTGGCAACCCTTACCGTGCGTACTGCTTCTGATTCATTTCCTGCCTGGTCAGTGGCTGTATATGTGATCTCAAAATCACCTGTGCGGCGGACTCTGCCATCTGCAGTCAGGCTGATTTCATCTTCAAAATCACTTTCCAGCTCTATATCATCCTGATAATCCTTATTGTCCTCAACGAAAACTCCGGGATCTTCAAAATGCTGATACAGTAAGATGGTTGTATCCTGATGCAGTTCCATTGATTCCGGGAAAAGTATCCGTGGTGCACTTTCATCATCACCAGGACAACCGGTAAATAAAATCAAGCCGGCTAAAGAGCTCAATATTACAAAGATGCTAATAAGACGTTTCATAATTTTTTTAATTAGGATTTGTGCTAAGATACGGTTTTTTTCTTTTTGCGGAAAACTTTTGAAGTTTTTTTTATTTAACATCCTCAATAATACGCAGAAATCCAGTGTTTATTGGCAGCATATATTGCCATTCAGGATGTTGTCCCAGCCAGTATGTGTCCTTCGCGACAAGCAATCTGTAATGTCTGTAGTGTGATAATTATCAGGCTTGAATGACAGAAAACATACAAGTATGTAAAATGTATATATGATCGGCTTTAATTGTCGAATTAATTTTTTAACTTTGTTTTTGATTAAATGATATTGTAACCCGTTTTTCAATCAAACCTAAACTATGAATATTCACGAACATCAGGCAAAACAATTATTCAAGGATTTTGGTGTGCCTGTGCTGGAGGGATTTCCTGCCAAAACACCACAAGAGGCACGACAAGCTGCGGAAAAACTCACATCTGCCAAATACGTAGTGAAAGCCCAGATTCATGCCGGAGGCAGAGGTAAGGCCGGTGGAGTGAAAATTGTCAGTTCACCGGAAGAAGTGGAATCCGTGGCTGCTGAAATGCTCGGAATGACCCTGGTGACACATCAGACAGGGCCCGAAGGAAAAAAAGTGAAAAAATTGTACGTGGAAGCCGGTGCTGCCATAGTAGATGAATTCTATCTGGGCATAACGCTGGACAGACAACTGGAAATGCCTGTGATGATGGCCTCTACCGAAGGTGGTGTGGAAATAGAAAAAGTGGCTGCCAAAACACCGGAGAAAATTCTGAAGGCTGCAATCAATCCTTTGTTTGGACTTCAGAGCTTTCAAATCCGGCAGCTTGCCTTTGACCTCGGCCTCAGTAAAAGCCAGATGAAACACTTTACAAAGTTTGCAATTGCACTGTATAACGCCTACAACGAAAAAGATGCCAGCCTGATTGAAATCAACCCCCTGGCATTGCTCGACGATGACAGACTCATCGCCCTGGATGCCAAAATGGGTTTCGATGATAATGCACTCTTCCGGCAAAAAGATATTGTGGAAATGAGGGACTTTAACGAGGAAGAACCCACCGAAACCGAAGCCGGAAATTATGGCATGAGCTATGTAAAACTCGATGGCAATGTTGGCTGTATGGTCAATGGTGCCGGTCTGGCAATGTCCACCATGGATATCATCAAACATAAAGGTGGAGAACCTGCCAATTTCCTTGATGTGGGCGGTGGGGCAAGTGCCGAAACTGTGGCAAAAGGCATGGAAATAATCCTCAGTGATAAAAATGTCAAAGCCATATTTATCAATATTTTTGGCGGCATTGTACGTTGTGACCGAATTGCCAATGGTATCATAGAAGCTACCAAAAATGTAAAAATCAATGTGCCGGTAGTGGTTCGCCTGGATGGCACCAATGCAACCGAAGCTGCAGAAATTCTGCGGAAATCCGGTATTGAACAGCTTGTGACAGCCGGTGATCTTAACGATGGCGCCGAAAAAGCAGTAGAAATTGTGAAAAAATAATAAACCATGAGCATATTAGTAAATAAAAACTCCAAAGTAATCGTTCAGGGATTTACAGGAAAAGAAGGTAGCTTTCATGCCGGACAATGTATAGATTATGGCACCAATATCGTCGGTGGTGTGACACCTGGTAAGGGTGGGACAAAACATCTGAATAAACCGGTTTTCAATACCGTAAAAGAAGCTCGTGATGCAACAGGTGCTGATGTTTCCCTGGTATTTGTGCCTCCGGCTTTTGCTGCAGACTCCATCATGGAGGCCGCTGATGCCGGTGTTGAACTGGTAGTATGTATCACAGAAGGCATTCCGGTGAAGGATATGCTCTACGTGAAAAAATACCTCAATGACTCCGGTACACAAATGATCGGCCCCAATTGTCCGGGAATTATCACTGCTGATGAAGCCAAAATCGGCATCATGCCAGGATTTGTGTTCAGAAAGGGTAGGGTAGGTCTGATTTCAAAATCCGGAACACTTACCTACGAGGCTGCCAACCAGGTAGTGAAAGCAGGATACGGCATATCTACCGGAATTGGTATCGGCGGAGATCCAATCATAGGATATTCTTATATAGAATTGCTTGATAAATTTGAAAATGATCCCGAAACCGATGCCGTGGTTATCATTGGCGAGATTGGTGGCGACCTGGAAATCAAAGCAGCAGATTATATTAAAAATCATGTCAGCAAACCCGTGGTGGCTTTTATCGCAGGACAAACAGCCCCGAAAGGAAAACGTATGGGACATGCCGGCGCTATCATTGCAGGCAGCAAAGGTACCGCCAAAGAAAAAATCGACGCATTGAAAAATGCCGGGGTAATGGTGGCAGATACAGCCGCTGAAATTGGAAATACACTGGCCCGTGCTATGAAATGACTCATGGTGCATGTTGTACAACAGGCCGGATAGCGGAAAATTTTTTTATATTTGAAAATAACAATCTGATTTAACCTAATCCGCATTATGAGGGAAATTGATGTTTCAAAACTGACAAAAGTCATTCGGGATTTGTCCATTGAGGCCTCTGTTGTGGCCAATGACGATCTCGTGGATGCACTGAACAAAGCTCACAAAAGTGAATCTTCTCCTGTAGGAAAAGCTGTCCTTGGGCAATTGATTGAAAATATCGATATTGCCAAAAAGGACAAAACCCCCATCTGTCAGGATACCGGTTTTACCGTGATTTATATGGATGTTGGGCAGGATGTGCATTTTACGGGTGGTGATCTTACCCAGGCCATCAATAAAGGTGTGGCCGAAGGTTATATTGAAGGCTACCTGAGGAAATCCATTGTCGCAAACCCCATTACCGACCCGAAAAACACCGGTGACAATACTCCGGCCATCATCCACACGCACATTGTCCCGGGCGATAAGGTGAAAATTACCCTCCTGCCTAAGGGCGGCGGATCAGAAAACATGAGTCGCCTGAAAATGATGAAACCCGCCGATGGTGTGGAGGGGATAAAGAATTTTGTGATAGAAACCGTTTCACAGGCAGGTGGGAATCCCTGTCCGCCAACCGTCATAGGTGTTGGTGTCGGCGGTACTTTCGACCATGTGGCATGGCTGGCCAAAAAAGCCATATCCCGGCGCTTCGGTCAGCGGCATCCAAATTCTGAAATCGCCAAATACGAAACCGATTGGCTTGCAGAAATCAATAAACTTGGCATCGGGCCGGCCGGATTGGGTGGCAATACCACCTCACTGGAATTGTTTATTGAAGAACACCCCAGGCATATAGCCACCTTTCCTGTGGCCGTGAATATTCAGTGTCATGCTGCCAGGGTAAAAACCGCAACCATTTAAACAGGGAGGAACCATGAGCATAAAACTTGAAACACCCTTAACCGATAAAAAAGTAAAAGAACTCAAAATCGGTGATGAAGTATTTCTGTCAGGAACCATTTATACCGCCAGAGATGCCGCTCACAAAAAACTTGTCGATCTGCTGCATCAGGGAAAAGAACTCCCTTTCAATGTAGAGGGCAGTGTGATATTTTATGTAGGCCCTTCACCCGCTCAGCCCGGTCAGGTGATCGGCGCTGCCGGACCCACCACCAGCTATAGGATGGACCCTTTTGTAGAAGATATGCTGAAGGCCGGAATGAAAGGAATGATAGGAAAAGGCGCCAGATCAAAACCGGTTATTGAAAATCTGAAAGAATATTGCGGAGTATATTTTGGTGCCACAGGAGGGGCGGCAGCATTGTTGGCTAAAACCATCAAAAAAGCCGAAGTCATCGCTTTCGATGAACTAGGCCCTGAAGCTGTCAGAAAACTGGAGGTTAAAGATATGCCCCTGATCGTTATCAACGATTGTACCGGTAAGGATTTGTATGAAGAAGGCAGAAATGCCTGGGCTGAATAATTTCGTTTAATGTTTTAATTGTGTAATGCTATGAGCAATTTCTTTTCATCTTCCATTGGGAAAAAATTTATTATGAGTATCACAGGATTGTTCCTGATTCTCTTTCTTATCGTGCACCTCACGGTAAATTCCATGATCGTGTTTGACAGTACAGGAGTATTGTTTAACAAAGCCGCTCATTTTATGGCCTACGACCCCGTCATAAGTGTGGTGGAACCCATTCTGGCCATTGGCTTGATTCTTCACTTTGTTTTTGCATCTGTCATCACGTGGCAAAACCAACGCAAACGGGATGTGAATTACGCAGCCCTCGGCAGGTACAAAAAACGCAATGCCTCTGCCGGCAGTAACTGGCCATCCAGAAACATGTATATCCTGGGAGCTGTGATCCTTATATTCCTTGTCATTCACCTGATTAACTTTTTCTGGAAAATGAAATTCACCGGTGATCCTCTGCTCGAAGAAGCTACAGGTATGAGCGGTGATATAGAAAATGCCTATGCCCTTGTTACCACCAAATTTGTCGAATGGAAATGGCTGGTCGGGCTGTATGTGCTGGGAGCTGTTGCCCTGGGTCTGCACCTCTATCACGGCGTATGGTCTGCTTTTCAGACACTGGGCTGGAGCAACCGGAAATGGCGCAGCATCTGGAATGTTGTCGGTGTAATCATCAGCCTGATCTTTGCTGGTGGTTTTGCGTTCATTCCACTTTACGTGATGATTCAATCAATGGTTTAACCGTATAAAATCCTCAATTATAATGGCTGTATTAAACTCAAAAATACCCGACGGACCACTTGCTGAAAAGTGGACAAAACATAAAAACTCCCTCAGACTTGTCAGTCCTGCCAATAAAAAGAAAATGGATATCATAATGATAGGTACCGGCGTGGCTGGCGCTGCAGCTGCAGCAAGTCTGGGCGAAATGGGATACAAGGTCAAACTGTTTTGTTATCAGGATTCCCCGCGACGTGCACACAGTGTTGCTGCACAGGGAGGTATCAATGCATCAAAAAATTACCGCAATGATAACGACTCCGATTACCGGCTGTTTCATGATATGCTCAAAGGTGGTGATTTCCGTGCAAGGGAAGCCAACGTATACCGTGCGGCAGAGGTAAGCAACAATATTATCGACCAGCTTACTGCCCAGGGGGTTCCTTTTGCCCGCGAATACGGTGGCACTCTTGCCACAAGATCGTTTGGGGGCGTGCAGGTTTCCCGTACATTTTATGCATCCGGCCAGACCGGGCAGCAGGTGCTCTTAGGTTCATACTCTGCCCTGAAGCGGCAAATTGCCAAAGGAACAGTTACCATGTACGAACGCCGGCAAATGCTGGAACTTGTCCTCAAAGATGGTAAGGCCCGTGGTATTGTCTGTCGTAACCTGGTGACCGGGGATATGGAACGATACTCCGGACATGCTGTGGTCATGGCCACCGGCGGATACGGTACCATTTACTTCCTGTCAACCCTGGCTGTGAATTCCAGTGGTGCTGCCGCTTATGCCGCCTATAAAAAAGGCGCCTTCTTCGCCAACCCGAGCTTCATACAAATACACCCTTCCTGCATCCCGCAAATGAACGAATACCAGTCAAAACTGACACTGATGTCGGAATCTTTGCGTAATGACGGCCGTGTATGGGTACCCAAACAAAAAAATGACAATAGAAAGCCCACAGACATCCCCACAGAAGATCGTGATTATTACCTCGAACGCAGATATCCGGCATTTGGAAATCTTGTGCCTCGGGATATCGCTTCAAGAGCAGCCAAAGAGCGCTGTGATGCCGGCTATGGTGTAGGCGAAACCGGTTATGCTGTGTATCTCGACTTTGCTGATGCCATCAAAGACCAAGGCAAAAAAGTTATCAAAAATAAATACGGCAATCTCTTTGATCTGTATCAGAAAATTACCGGCGAAAATCCCTATAAACAACCCATGAAAATCTATCCCGCGGGTCATTATACCATGGGTGGACTGTGGGTGGATTATAATCTGATGACTACAATTCCCGGTTTGTATGCCATAGGGGAAGCCAACTTTTCTGATCATGGCGCAAATCGCCTCGGTGCCAGCTCACTTATGCAGGGATCCGGTGATGGTTATTTTATCCTGCCATACACCATTGGTGATTATCTGGCAGACGAAATCAAAACACCCCGCCTTTCCACCGATGATCCGGAATTTGAAAAAGCCGAAAAAGAAGCCAAAGAACGCGTTGACAGGCTTATGAATATCAAGGGAAATACATCACCGCTGGCATTCCATAAAGAACTTGGAAAAGTCATGTGGGATTATGCCGGGATGGAACGTAACGAAAAAGGCCTGAAAGAAGGACTGAAAAAAGTGGATGAACTGGAAGAACGTTTTTATAAAGACCTGAAAATTACCGGAACCACCGACAGTATGAATCAGCCCATGGAAAAAGCCCTGCGTGTGGCTGCATCATTTGAAATATCCCGATTGATGTTGCGTGATGCACTCAATCGCGATGAATCCTGTGGTGCACATTTCCGTGAAGAGCATCAAACCGAAGAGGGTGAGGCCCTGCGCGATGATGACAATTTCATGTTTGTTGCGGCCTGGGAATATCAGGGAGCCGGAAAAGAACCCAAATTGCATAAGGAAGCGCTGAAGTTTGAACATGTGAAACCTACACAGCGCAGTTATAAATAATGGACGGATTGTTTAAAGCTTAAATCAGCAATACGATGAAACTAACACTAAAAGTCTGGCGACAAAAAAGCCCCAAAGATAAAGGCAGGTTTGAAACCTATCAGCTAAACAATGCATCTCAGGACATGACCTTTCCGGAAATGCTGGATGCTCTGAATGAACAACTCATTGAGGAAGGTATTGATACCATCGCCTTTGAGCATGATTGCAGGGAAGGCATCTGTGGAAGCTGTGCCATGATGATCAATGGACGGCCTCACGGACCGGGTGAGGAAACCACCACATGTCAACTGAACATGAAAGCTTTTACAGATGCAGATGTCATCACGGTAGAACCATGGCGTGCTCAGTCTTTCCCTGTGATCAAAGATCTTGTGGTGGACAGGTCTGCCTTTGAAAAGATCATGGAAGCCGGTGGTTTTGTGAATGTGGATGTTGGCTCAGCACCGGATGCCAATACATACCCGATTCCTAAAAATAAAGCCGATGAAGCTTTCGATGCAGCAGCATGCATCGGTTGTGGTGCTTGTGTTGCAGCTTGTAAAAATTCATCCGCCATGCTTTTTGTGGCCGCCAAAGTATCTCAATACGCCCTCCTTCCTCAGGGAAAAGCCGAAGGGGTGAAACGGGCATGGAGCATGGTTTCCAAAATGGATGAACTGGGATTCGGCTCCTGTACCAATACCGGTGCCTGTGAAGCAGAATGCCCGAAAGGTGTCAGCCTGGCACACATTGCCCGACTGAATCGCGAATTTATTAAAGCCGGATTTACAAAACTTGCGGCCGAAAAACGATAACCTAAAACAGCCTTATATATCATGGAAAAAATTAAATTGGACCTCAGTAACCTTGATAACGCTTTTCCCGATAATTTCACGGAAGAGCAAATTGCCAAAGCAAAAACCCGCTTTCTGAAAAACCTTGCCAAAACCGGACATAAATTTTTCGGCGGTAAAATCCAAACCATACCAAAAGCGGCCGTCCCTGGTTTTAACTGGTTTAACGTATGGTACACCCCAGGTGTGTCCGAAGTTTCCACCAGCATTCGCGATGACAACAACGCTTCCTTTGAGCTTTCCAACCGTGGAAATATGGTGGCCGTTGTCAGCGATTCCACACGCGTGCTGGGTGATGGCGATGTTACTCCCCCCGGTGGACTTGGCGTGATGGAAGGAAAGGCCTTTCTCATGAAATACCTCGGCGGCGTGGATGCTGTAGCACTTTGTGTGAACAGTACAAACGAAAAAGGCGAAAAAGATCCCGATAAAATTATCGAATTTGTTAAAATGCTGCAACCCTCTTTTGGCGCTGTTAACCTGGAAGATATTTCTCAGCCCAATTGCTTTAAGGTGCTTGATACTTTGCGTGAAGAATGTGAGATTCCCGTATGGCATGATGATGCCCAGGGAACAGCATCAGTGACACTGGCCGGCCTGATCAATGCCCTGAAAATTGCTGATAAAAAAATGGAGGATGTGAAAATCACCCTCCTGGGTGCCGGTGCATCCAATACAACCATTGCCCGGTTAATTGTAGCTGCCGGCGGCGATCCGAAAAAAATGATACTCTTCGATTCCAAAGGGGGACTGCATAAAGACCGCACCGATATCAAAGAAGACAAAGCGTTTTACCGCAAATGGGAATTGTGCGAAACTACCAACCCTGATAAAATCAATGATTTCGGTGAAGCCATGAAAGGTGCCGATGTCCTTATCGCACTCTCAAAACCGGGACCGGATACGGTTAAACCCGAGTGGATTTCTTCCATGGCAGACAAATCCATCGTCTTCACCTGCGCCAATCCTGTTCCTGAGATTTATCCCTACGCGGCAAAAGAAGCAGGAGCTTACATCGTGGCTACCGGTCGTGGCGATTTCGCCAATCAGGTGAACAATTCCCTGGGTTTTCCGGGAATTCTCAAAGGCGCCCTGATGGTGCGTGCCCGGAAAATTACCGATAATATGGCCGTGGCTGCTGCTGAATCCCTGGCAAAATACGCAGAAAAACGCGGTATGAACAAGGATGATATCATCCCAAAAATGGACGAATCTGCCGTTTTCCCCGAGGAAGCAGCCGATGTTGCCATGCAGGCAATCAAAGATGGTGTTGCACGTGTTGAAATAACACGCGAAGAAGCATTTGAATTTGCCAAGCGGGATATCGATTATTCACGGGGGCTTACACACCACCTGATGGATGAAAACTATATCGATACTGTACCACAGGAGCTCCTGGATGATGCTCTCAAAGCAGCCATTGATGAAGTGAAATAAGTACTGAATTTGTTGAGTTCTGATGCGCCCGGTTTCCGGCTCATGGCCCGGGAGCCGGACTGTCAGAATATCCCGTGGATACGAATAAGTATGTGAATCTTACACCTCTACAACTGGCTATAAATCCTCTCTGTAGATGTCCAGAATGTAATCAAGGTGTTTGATGATATCTGCATGCAGCGATTTGATTTTCTGAAATACTTTTTTGTTCGTCTTCTTTAAACGGTAAAACAAGAAATCGCGACGTATCAGAGCCAGCCATTCTACATACAACTGGGCTAACATCCCGGTAATCGCAATGGACAGCAAATAAGCCAGGGCAAGCAGAAAGCCATTACTGACGGCCCAAAAGACGGCCGTTTGTGCCAGATAAATCAACGGCAGTGCAAAAAGTGCCCAGACAAATTTAACAGAGGAATGAAATTGCTTGTCTTTGATTTTGAGAACCAGGGATTTGGGAATAATGTAGGGCAGTAGGTTGTTGAGGAATCCGTAAAGAAATACCGGAGAAAAAACCAGCAACAAAAAAGCATTCCACAGCAGCCTGAAAATATTGATTTTTTCTTTGCCTATGGATTGGTCTGAAAGCCGGTATTTGTGTCTCAGGTTTTTATATTCATCCATTTTATTCCGGAGATTCTCCATCTTAGCGGGATAATCTTCGGCATAGCGGTCAAGCAAACGGATGGTCATGCGGTCGGCAATAAACTTGTTTTCCTGTGTTAGTTTTCCCAGTTGCAGACGTTTCACCATCTTTTTCACATACAGGGTCCGCAAAGATTCATACATGTCATAAAAATCCAGTTTGCGGATATTGATTACCAGGGGCTCCATGGCTGCCTTCATGTCATCCCTCAGATGCAGCATGGCCTGATTTTCGCTTTCCTTGTATTCTGTAATATAATCTGAAACTTCAATGGGTTTTCCATACCTGATATGGACAATGTTTCTGAAGGTATTGTATTTGCTGTAGTAAATTCCAACGGGCAGAATCTTTACCCCAAGCTCAAAATTGTTCCTTTCTTCAGCCTGAAATGCAATTCTGGGAATTCCTTTTTTGAATCCCAGTAAATGACGCTTATTGCTGTGTTTTGCCTCAGGGAAAAGTCCGATAGGCCGGCCTTTCTCCAATACCTGTATCACGGCATCAAAACTGTCATCATTGTGTTTTAAATTTTCCTTTCCATCCCTGATCCTGTATACAGGAAGGATTTTCAGCCAGCGGAAAAAAGCCGGCAGCAAGGGGATGTGAAAAATATCTGCACGTGCCATGAAAACAACCTGTTGTCTTGCTGTAAAAATAATGGCAAGTGGATCCATCAATGCATTCTGATGGTTGGGTGCATAAATAACCGGCCCGGTTTTGGGGATGTTTTCCTTGCCCTCTACAACAATTTTCCGGTAAAACAGAAAATGCATCAGGTCAACAAAAACACTGGCAATCCGGTACGACCAGGAATAATGCGTGATATGTTTTATGGTTCTACGCTTCATCAGAGTAGGCAAAACTACGCCATATTCTGGCAATTACCAAACCGGCTAAAATATGCCATATTCCCCACCAGGCAGTGACAATAGACATGCCGCCGGTTTCCAGACTTTCCGGAAAAATGGCAGGATTAAAAATCAGCACCAGACCCAGGCCTGCGTTCTGTATCCCTGTCTCTATGGTAACCGTTCTGCGGTTACGCTTATTTAACCTGAGCAAACTTGCAAAGCTGTATCCGGTTGATAAGGCAATGAAATTGTGAAGGAAAACCAGCAATACAATCCAAACCATATAGTTAAGAAAATGCTCAAAATTGTTGGCAAACATGATGATGACCATCCCCATGAAAAATACCAGAGAAATGTTTTGTACGGATTTGAATATTTTGGCGGTGGTTTTGGGGAATTTCCATGCAAACAGTATACCCAGTGCGATGGGGATGCCCAGCAGTAAAACAACCGTCTTAAACATCTCTACAGGATCTATTTCTATGGGTACCAGCAAAGGAGACTTGGCAGCAAACATACTGCCGTAAAAGGCAAAATTCAAGGGTGTAATGAATATGGCACCTATGGTTGATATCGCTGTTAAACCTACAGATAATGCTGCATTGCCGTTGGCGTAGGATGAAATGAAATTGGAGACATTTCCCCCCGGACAACTGGCAACAAGCAACATGCCAAGGCCGACACCAGGGGTGATCATATTGAAAGAATTTAAAACCATCACAAGTCCAAAGGTGACGGCAGGCAGCAAAACAAATTGCGAAACCACACCGACAATGGTGGCTTTGGGCTTGATGACCAGTGCTTTGAAGCTTTCCGGTGTAATCTTGAGGGCCACACCAAACATGATAAATGCAATGGCAATATTGAGAATCAGCAAGCCGTCCTGACTGAAATTCAGACGGGTTTCATCCATCAGTTTTAATGATTCATACATAAGCTTGCATTTTTGAAAATAAAAATCAAAACTAATCAAATTTTCAGAAATCAATGATATTGCAATAATTATTTCAACGAATACGTTGCTGGTGGCAACTCTCGCTTAGCTTTACAACCTGTGGATAGCGGTTATGCACGGCTTGTTAATTCCAACTTACCCTGGTAGTCTGAAATATCGTTGAGACCCACGGCCGTGCGTCTCTGCTATATATCACATAAGATGTACCAGTGTTTCCCCGCATGGTTGCGACCTGCAGGGGCGTACCCATCCGGTTGCTGCACAATTCTTAGTCAGCATGTAAATGTTATTATCAAACTGACCCTGCAGGTCAGAAAGCCGCAACGCGGAGTAAGGATCCGTCAGAGACGGGTCAGGTATATTACTGACGCCAGGAACCATTCATAAGAAGGAAGAGTGTTAAGCCCTGAAATGGCGGAAGCGTATATCACTGCTTAGCGAGGATTATCATCCTGCTTTTGTTGACTTTTGTTTGCCTGGTAGTTGATAATAGCATGTGCAGCATAGAGGATTAATCAGTAAGGGTTGAAAATTCGCAGTGAATTCTTTCGCAGGATAGTTAGTTTGTATTATTTTTGTTAACAAAGGAAACGCTTATGAAACGACTGATTTTAACATTCACCATTGGAATTTTGGCCCTGTCGGGATTGAAAGCACAGTACACCGGCGCTATTGGCTTGCGTGGCGGTTTATCTCAGGGCATAACATTCAAATACCTGAATGCAGGATCATCCGGATTTGAATTTATTGGTGCTACACGCTACAAAGGTATGAACCTGACATTGTTGTATGAAATGCACAATTCCCTTGGCGGGGTTGAAAACCTGTATTTCTATTATGGCTTTGGAGGACATATTGGCTTCTGGGATGTGGAAAATACCAACTGGGAGCTGGAAGAATATGAAACCGGTAATAAAATGATTGTCGGCGGAGATTTAATTCTGGGAATCGAATATGTGTTTGCAGACATACCTTTAAGCCTCAGCGCAGACTGGAAACCGGCTTTTAATTTTATCGGCCATAAAAACTTCTGGGGAGACAACGGGGCATTGTCGGTACGATATACGTTTTAAGCAAATTGTCTGAGGATAAGTTATCAAAACAATCCGGCATTACAATTTGTTGCACAAACAGACACAATAAACAGAGAGGAGAATGTTATGAAAAAAATTGTATTGATCAGTCTTATTATGATGCTTGGAACATTTGCAGCCAAAGCACAGTACAGCCATGCCATAGGTGTGCGGGGTAGCCTGTATTCCGGTATAACATACAAAAAATCAGCCGGAGATAATTACCTTGAATTTATCGGGTCCACACGCTGGGGCGGATTTAATTTTACCGCCCTCTGGGAGAAAAACAACCCCCTGGCTGATGTTGAAAATCTTTACTGGTATTATGGTTTCGGCGGACATGTTGGGATTTGGGATAGTGGCGAAGCCGCATGGTTTAATGATGCTCATGGTGATGTCGTTGTTATCGGTGTGGATGGTATCCTTGGAATAGAATATGCCTTTGATGAAATTCCGTTCTGCATCAGCTTAGACTATAAGCCTGCGTTTAATCTTGTGGGATACACCGGGTTTCTGGGAGATAACGGTGCCCTCTCCGTCAGATACACCTTCTGACAGGTCTGAGAAAAAATGTGTAGCCGGGTGATGTGTTCATCCGGTTTTTTTTATCCCTTTTAAACCACAGCTTTATTTCACATTCACAAACAGTAAATAATGAGTCGAGTATAAAAAGGTCAATTTTTGTCAAAATCAAGGCGGAGGGAATTTTTGGAGCAGAGTTAACTAGTTGTTAATGAGCATTCGAAAATTCTTGACAACGAAGATTTTGGCAACAAAGAACCTTTTTAGACCGCACTCAATAATATTTTCATGAACAATTTTGCAAATCACACTGTTTTTGCATTAACTTTGCATTATCTTTAATGGGGTGCCTTAATGGCTGAGATCATACCCTTTGAACCTGATCCGGGTAATACCGGCGAAGGGAAAAGAGTTTTTTTTATCTCACAATCTTAAGACATTACCCATTAAGGAATATTTGTTAACTAAAAATATTTCTTTATGAAACGAGTATTTCTTTTTGCGGTAGTATTTCTGGGCTTTGGCTTGATAACAAAAGCCCAAAAAATCACAGGTGTGGTAACTGACGAAAACAAAGATCCGCTTGTTGGCGTCAATATCAGTGTTGTGAATTCATTCAGCGGAACTGTTTCTCAAACTGATGGCTCGTACAGCCTGCAGTTGAAACAAGGAAAACACAATATCCGCTTTTCCTACCTTGGTTATGAAACTGAAACACGGGAGGTGAATATCCGGGACGGAAGCCGGGAGCTGAACATTCAGATGCAGCCAAAAGCCATGGTCGCCGAAGATGTCATCGTCAGTGCAACCAGAGCATCTGACAATACGCCCACCTCTCACCAAACACTGGATGAAGAGGAAATTCAAGAGCGGAAAATGGTGCAGGATATTCCCTACCTGATTCAGCTCTCACCTTCTGTGGTGGCAACCAGTGAAAGCGGAACCGGCGTGGGATACACCAGTTTCAGGGTGAGAGGTACCGATCCCACACGTGTGAACATCACTGTTGACGGGATTCCATACAATGATGCCGAATCCCAGGGTTCCTATTTTGTCAACATGCCTGATTTTACAAATTCAGTGAAATCTGTGCAGATTCAGCGCGGTATCGGAACGTCCACCAACGGAGCCGGAGCATTTGGTGCTACCATGAACTTTAAAACCAAAGGAATCAACGCCAAACCCTATGCAGAACTTGATGCTGCCGGCGGATCATTCAATACATTACGTGGTTCGGTTATGGCAGGTACAGGTTTGCTCAACGATCATTTTACCCTGGATGCCAGATACAGCAAAGTGGCTTCCGATGGGTATGTGGACAGAGCTTTTGTTGACCATGAATCTTTTAGCTTGTCGGCAGCTTACCGTGGCGAAAACGATCTGCTGAAAGCCAACATTATCCATGGGGATCAGCGTACAGGTATTTCATGGTGGGGAAATCCCGAAGATTCACTCGAAACCAACCGGACATTCAATCCCGCAGGTATGTATGTTGATGAAAACGGTGAAATACAATTTTATGACGGCCAGACCGACAATTACATGCAGACACATTATCACCTGCATTATACGCATGTGTTTAACAGGCATCTGAATCTGAATGTCTCCGGACATTATACACGGGGTGACGGCTATTACGAACAGTATCAGGATCCTTTGGTTGTGTCAGATTCTACAGATGTTGAATTGAACTATTATGGTTTGCCAAATGTGCAAATCGGGGATTCTGTCATTACCCATTCGGATGTTATACGCCGTAAAATGATGGCCAATGATTTTTATGGCGGCTTGTTTTCTGTAAACTACAATCAGGGCAACTGGGATGCTACACTTGGTGGTGGCTGGAACAAATACGATGGTGATCATTTCGGTGAAATTGTCTGGATGCGGCATGCTTCAACTTCTGAACTCAACGACCGATTTTATGACAATACCGGCATTAAAACAGATGCAAACATCTATGCCAAACTCAATTATGCCTTTTCTGAAAGCTTCAACGCTTTTGGTGATGTGCAATACCGGCACATCAATTATGATATGAGTGGAAAGGATTACGACCTGATGCCCGATGGCAGCAAAAAAATTCTGGACCAGCAGCACAGCTTCGACTTCATCAATCCAAAAGCAGGTGTGTTTTACCGGCTTAATGAGCGTATGAATGCGTATGCCTCTTTTGCCCTGGGCAACCGTGAACCAACCCGCACACATTTTAAGGATGCCACCGGTGATCCCACCAAAACCCCGAAACCGGAAACTATGTATGATTATGAACTGGGTTATCAATACCATGGCGGAAATATTGCGGCGGGAATCAATCTGTACTATATGGATTATGAAAACCAACTGGTGCCAACCGGTGAAAAAAGCTCTGTTGGTTATGATATCATGACCAATGTGAAAGATTCATACCGCCGGGGCATTGAGCTGATGGCCGGGTTTAAATTCAATGACCTGGTGGACTGGAACCTGAATGCCACGTTTTCACAGAACAAAATTCTCAACTTCACCTACTGGGCAAGCTATTATGATGCTGACTGGAATGAGTATTATCAGCCAGAGACAGTTGAAGAAACCGACATTGCCTATTCTCCCTCTGTCATAGCAAGCAGCAACCTGAGATTTCATCCTTTTGATGGTTTTGATGTGGGCCTGGTGAGTAAATACGTTGGCAAACAGTATTTTGACAACCTTTCCAGCGAACAGCGCATGCTGGATCCCTATTTTGTGAACGATATTGAGTTTGCTTACAATTTTTCCACCGGCCTGATACCGGAAATATCCCTGAAATTCCAAATCAACAACGTTCTGAATGAAACATACAGCAACAATGCTTATGGAGGCGTGTGGTATGAAGATGGTGTGGAAAAATCATGGGCATATTATTTCCCGCAGGCCGGCATACATTTTATGGGCGGCGTAAATCTGAAATTTTAACAATTATCCTTTGACATACCAAAAAAGGCTTTTCGCTGTCAGGCGGAGAGCCTTTTAGTGTTTCTGCCAGCAGCTACCCCTAAATCTCAAAGTTATAGAAGGTAAACATATTGTATAGATTTGGCTTTTGGTTATGCTTGCCTGCCTTTGGTATGGATTTTTGCTCAAACACGAATGTTTTCGGATTTGGATGCAAAAAATCATGCCAAAAGGTTTCTAAAAACCATTCAAATTTTTCCGCCTGAGGTGGTGGTACTATTCATTTAATGTATCACTAATCATGTAAAACTCAATGTGTAGAAACAATTTGTAAAAAAAAAGGAAATAATGTTTGTTTATATGATTTATATATTTTATGTTTGTAGAGAGCAGAACGATATAAGTGCAGGCAGGCAACATTTCAACCACAAAAGGGGACGTTTTGTGAGGATTTGCGTTTGAATTATGGCTGTGTGGATAGCATCCGCCAGCAGATTGAAACACGTTTGCAGAAGAAGC
>JBNJGS010000026.1:0-32188 GCA_051747965.1 Bacteroidota bacterium | reverse complement strand
ACAATTCATGTGGAATCCATTCCTGCTATCAATATCACTTCCACTCCCCCACTTTGCATTAATGATTCACCAATACAAGTGAGTGTTACACCAGCAGGAGGAACATGGTCAGGCAATGGCATTACTGATGTTAGTGCAGGAACATTTAACCCTGGAATTGCAGGAACAGGCACACACACAATAACGTATACCTATGATAATGGAATTTGCTCTAATTCAGCACAGACCGATATTGAAGTCGTAGATTTACCGGATGCATCCATCATCAGCACCGGACCATATTGCATCACAGGCGGCACAGTTACGCTGGAAGCAGCAAATACCGGAGGCAGCTGGTCAGGCACAGGCATTACTGATTCAGATTCTGGCATTTTCGATCCGGAAATTGCCGGAGCAGGAACCCATACGATTGAATACAGTCTCAGTAACGGCACATGCACAAGTATAAACAGTGTAAGCATTGCCGTTCTGGATGCACCGGAAATCACCCTCATCAACAGTCAGAATCCATTATGTCATGGCGGAAGTGACGGCATGCTTGAAGTTGAGAGTCCGGCTGTTGCCTCCACAGATTACATCTGGGATACCGGCGACATTGGCCCGCTGCTAAACAACCTTGCTTCCGGCAGTTATAGCATTTCAGTAAGCGACGCCAATGGGTGTACAAATGAAGCAGACTTCAGCCTTGACGACCCGCCTCAAATAAACCTTACAGATACCACCCTTCAGTCACCAGGCTGCGCTGGAATCAGTGACGGCTTTATAGAAGCTGAAGCTTCAGGCGGAACCGGTAATCTGATTTATACGTGGAGTAACGGAGACACAGGCACACGAACAGACAGCATCACTGCCGGCAGTTATACGGTAAGCATTACTGATGAACATGGCTGCCAGGCATCTTTCACATTCACACTGCCTGAATCTCCGACTCTGTACATTGATGTTAGAACAAGCAATTCTGCGTGTTTTGGAGAAGATAACGGAAGCATTCAGTTAGCAGGTATAGCAGGGACACCACCATATTCATATCAGATCAGCGGTGATGACTTATCCGTAAATGATAGCCTTGCCTTACATTTAGTTGCCGGATCTTATCAAGTTCTCGTTACCGATGCAGCCGGATGTTCACGCGACAGCACCGTCACTTTGACAGAACCTGCACCTCTTGAGGTTAATACGGCTGTCACGCACCCCAGTTGCAGGGGGAACAATGACGGTGAGATCATGCTTTCTGTAACAGGAGGAACAGTGCCTTATACCTGTTTCCTGGATGGCAACGAATCAGATAATTGCGTATTCAGTGAATTGCAGCAAGGCAACTATTCTGCAGAAGTAATTGACAGCAACGGGTGCTCAATGGTAACCCACAACATCGTCCTCAATGATAATCCTTCAGATTGCATCAGGATTCCCAATGCCATTACACCAAATGATGATGGAGTAAATGATAGATGGATTATAGAGAATCTTGATTTGTTCCCATCTGCTAAAGTTGATGTTTATAATCGCTGGGGGCAGAAAGTGTATCACGGTTCACCGTTTGACGAGCCATGGGACGGCACATACAAAAACGAACCCTTGCCAACAGGGTCATATATCTATACCATAGCACTTAAGGATGATACCGGCAAAGTATATACCGGTATTGTCTCCATTGTCAAATAGCGCCTTTTTCATCACGGATACCGGAGCTGCCAATAGTCAGTTCCGGTATTTTTTTATCAAAAAAAAGCCGGCAGTTCAAATGAAAAGCCGGCTTTTTTGTGCCCAGAACAGGAATCGAACCTGCACCCACTAATGTGGACATGGCCCTCAACCATGCGCGTCTACCAATTCCGCCATCTGGGCATTGTGAGTGAAATTAAGATTGTCAATAAAATGTGAACTTTCTTTGTGCCCAGAACAGGAGTCGAACCTGCACGACCTTGCGGCCACTGGTCCCTGAAACCAGCGCGTCTACCAATTTCGCCATCTGGGCTATTGCGGATGCAAATATAGGTAATTTTCAAAACTCAGCAAGGATTTTTTTAAAAAGTTCAAAATATTGTGAGATTTAGTAAAAATGATTATTTTTGCGCTCGTTTTACTAACTAAAAATTAAAGATTTATGGTTAATCAGTATGAAACCGTTTTCATTGCAACTCCCGTTTTGTCTGAACAACAGATGAAGGAAACGGTTGAAAAATTCAAAGGCCTCATTGAACAAATGGGTGGCGAAATCGTCCATGAAGAATCATGGGGATTAAAAAAACTCGCCTACAACATCCAGCACAAATCCACTGGTTTTTACCACATGCTTGAATTCCGCATGGAAGGTGAAAACATCAAGAAGCTGGAAATTGAGTGTTTACGTGATGAGCGCATCATTCGTTTTCTGACAATGAAAATGGACAAATATGCTGTTCAGTACAGTGAAAAGAAAAGAAGATTAAAGGCAGAAGCAAAAACCGAAGAAAACAAGGAGGCTTAAATTATGGCACAGCAATCAGAAATCAGATATCTTACACCGCCGTCAGTTGACGTAAAAAAGAAAAAATATTGCCGGTTTAAAAAGAACCGCATCAAATACGTTGATTACAAAGATCCGCAGTTCCTGAAGCGTTTTCTCAACGAGCAGGGAAAAATTCTGCCCAGGCGTATCACCGGAACTTCTCTGAAATACCAACGGAAAGTAGCCAAAGCTGTTAAGAGAGCACGTCACATTGCACTGCTTCCTTATGTAACTGATTTGATGAAATAAAAAGGAGGAGAAACCATGGACATTATTTTGAAAAAAGACATCGCCAACTTAGGAGATAAAGACGATATCGTCAATGTTAAAGACGGATACGCCCGCCATTACCTGATTCCAAAAGGCATGGCAGTTATTGCAACCAAATCTGCACGGAAAATGCATGATGAAAACCTGCGTCAGCGCGCTCATAAAATCGAGAAACTACGCGAAGAGGCTCAGGCAGTGGCTGATAAAATTGAAAAAGTTAAGCTGCGGATTCCTGCAAAAACCAGCAGTGCCGGTAAAATATTCGGTTCTGTCAATGAAATCATCCTTGCAGAGGCACTGGAGAAAGAAGGAATTAAAGTTGATCGTAAAAACATCAAACTTTCTGAGCCTATTAAAGAAGTAGGCACTTACAAAGCAAGTGTTAAACTGTACAAGGACATCCACGCAGAATTTGAATTTGAAGTGTATTCAGAAGAATAAAATTTCTATTTATAATATAAAAAGCTGTCGTATTGTAACGACAGCTTTTTTTTTGCAACATTTTCATTCTGAAATCCGTTTAGTCTAAACAAACTTAGCATATGAGAACCAAATACACTGTCATCATTGCTTTTGCAGCCATCCTGCTTACCGGTGCCTGTTCAGTTTTACAAAAACAAACAGAGATTATGGGTAAGGATGAGCTGGAAAAGATTCATCCTATGTTGGGCCTTGAAGAAACTGTAGCTGACAATAAATACCGCCAACTCGTTGATTCAGCCATGGAAAATCCTGTAGATATTGATTATCAGGAATTGAGAATGGTCTATGCCCGAACCTCCGGTTATTCCCCGTATACTGAAAATGAAGATCTGGAAAAAATACGCAAACTTCTGGACAGTGAGCAATATGAGGTAGCATCCGAAGTTGTAAAGACTGTTTATCACACCCAGTTTCATGTTCCGATGTTTCATTTTTATGCGTATGTGGCATGGAAAGAAAGCGGGAATGAAAAAATGGCCAAACTGCACAGTATGATCTTTAATGAATTGATGCAATCCATTCTGAAAAGTGGTGATGGTAAATCAGCAAAAACAGCATGGGTAGTTATCAATATCAGTGAGGAGTATCGTGTATTGGAATTTTTGGAAATGGAGATGCAATCCCAGAGTCTGGTAACAGAAAACAACAGGAATTATGACCGAATGGAAGTCCTTGACGAGAACGGCGAAGAAGATGTCGTTTATTTTAACATTGACATTCCGTTCAGAGAGTTGCTGAAAGAAGAAAACGAAGAGAATGTGGATGAATAAAATTGTCGTAAGAAGTAAAGGGCAAACTGAAAAACAAAAAAACCGGCATCAAATGCCGGTTTTTTTGTTTTTTAGCAGATAAGAACTATTTCACAGCGATGGTTTCAATCTCCACCAAAGCACCCAACGGCAGTTCTTTCACTGCAAAAGCAGCACGTGCGGGCGGGTTTTCAGCATAATATTTACCATACACTTGGTTCATGGCTTTAAAACTGGCCATATCGCTGAGCAGGCAGGTTGATTTGATCACGTCAGCATAAGTATAACCGGCTTCTTCGAGAATAGCACCGATATTTTTCATTACCTGTTCTGTCTGGGCTTCGATGCCTTCGGGAATCTTGCCTGTAGCGGGATCAACAGGCACCTGGCCTGAAATGAACAGCATACCGTTTGCTTCAACGGCCTGAGAATAAGGACCAATGGCTTTGGGAGCCTTATCGGTCTGATGTATTTTTGCCATAATATTACTATTTATAGGTTTTGGGATCAATTTCTTTGCGCAGAACCATCAGTCCGTTGCCTGCAAGGGCTGCCATTTCATCCTCTCCGGGATAAGCTTTTACCGGGGCAATAAAACCGGTCATATCTTCGATGAACTGAACAAACTGTTTATTGTAAGCAATGCCTCCTGTAATCAGTATGCCGTCAACTTTACCATGCAAAACGCTTGCCATGGAACCAATATCTTTTGCTACCTGATAGGCCATGGCATCAGAAATAAACTGAGCTTTTTTGTCACCCTTTTTGGCACGCATTTCCACTTCGTAAGCATCGTTGGTGCCCAGATAAGCAACAAAACCTCCCTCGCCTTTGATCATTTTCTTGATGTCGGCCAGGGCATAATCCCCTGAAAAGCATAACTTTGCCATCTGACCGGTTGGGAGGCCACCGGATCTTTCCGGAGAAAACGGGCCGTCACCATCCAGTGCATTGTTTACATCAATCACTTCACCTTTGCGGTGAGCACCAACAGAAATTCCACCACCCAGATGCGCTACAATAACATTGATGTCTTCATATTTTTTATCGGTTTCCCTGGCAAATGCACGTGCAATGGCTTTTTGGTTGAGCGCATGAAATATTGACACCCGTTCAAACTTCGGATGACCTGCAACACGTGCAAGATCCTGCATTTCATCAACAACCACGGGGTCTGCAATGTAAGCTTTGGCATTGCCAATGCTTTTGGCTATATCATCAGCAATCAGACCACCCAGATTTGAAGCGTGTTCACCCAGTGGAGAATGCTGGAGATCCTTGCGCATTGCTTCATTCACTTCATAAATCCCGGACGGGATAAATTTCACAAGGCCACCCCTGCCAACAACGGCATCAAAATCATTCACATCATGTCCGGCAGCTTTCACTTCTTCCAGAATTTTATCTTTCCTGAAGTCATCCTGGTCGGTGATGCTCTCAAAACCGGCAAGCTCTTCGCTGGTGTGTTTCAGATTTTTCTGGAAAACATTTTTTTCATTTTCAAATACCGCGATCTTTGTCGATGTTGATCCCGGGTTAATGATTAGTAGTTTGTAAGTATCCATAGTGTTGTATTTTTTCAAAGCTTAATTAATCCATGGCAGCAGCAAAAGAAATGGACAGGAGTTTTGCCCTTTCTGTATCAGCCCGGGATGTCAGCACGATGGGGACTTTTGCTCCCATAATAACTGCGGCCGATGTTGCACCACCCAGGAATGCCAGTGTTTTATACAAAATATTGGAAGCATTCAGTTCGGGGGCAACCAAAATATCAGCATCGCCTCCCACTTCACTTTCAATGCCTTTTTGTTCACAGGCTTCTTTACTGATGGTGTTATCCACAGCAAAAGGTCCGTCAATAAGACATCCTTTAATTTGCTTGCGCCGATTCATCATGGTAAGCATGGAAGCATGAACAGTTGATTCAATTTTTGGGTTCACCACTTCAACGGGTCCGAGGATGGCTACTTTGGGTATTTCCACACCGATTCCATGCATAGCTTCCACGGCATTTTTCACGATTGCCACTTTATCATTGAATTCCGGGGCCACATTCATAGCCGCGTCTGTAACGCCAAGCAATTTGTGATAATATGGTGATTCGAACAATGCAAAATGGCTGAGTGTTGATCCTTTGCGCAGCCCGTTTTCTTTATCAAGTACAGCTTTGAGAATAACGGCAGTGGCCACCTGGCCTTTCATCAATACTTCTGCTTTGCCTTCCTTTATCAATGATACTGCACGCTGGCAGGCTTTTTTATCATCGGGTTCATTGATGATTTCAATTTTACCGGCATCCATTTTGATTTTGTCCACCACAGCTTTGATTTTTTCGGCATCACCCACCAAAATGGGATTGACAATATCATTATCCATGGCTTCCTTCACCGCTGAAAGCACGTGGGCATCGGCAGCAGCCGCAACAACCATTCGTCTGGTTTCCTTTCCTTTTGCAATATCAATTAATTCATCAAGTTTTTTTAAGGCCATATTCAGATGTTTTTATGTTTGGTCACGAAAATACAAATTGTATTTAATACTGGCAATAAAGAAAAGAGGGATGAGCAAACAGCCCATCCCTTTGTATTTGTTTACAATTATAATTCTGATACGATTCGTTTCGTATCCCTTGCGATCACCAGTTCTTCATCGGTAGACACCACAAGCATTTTCACATTGGAGATTTCTGTACTTATACTGTGACATGCTTCTCCCCTGCAATCATTGGCTTTTTCATCAAATTCGGCACCAATAAATCCAAGTTTAGAAGCGATACGTTCTCTTGTGTTGCTATCATTTTCGCCGATGCCACCGGTAAAAATAATCATGTCCAGGCCGTTCATTGCGGCTGCGTATGCTCCTATGTATTTTCTGACCCGGTATGCAAACATTTCTTTGGCAAGATCAGCACGGTGGTTACCGGCTTCCGCTGCGTTATCGAGATCACGCATATCACTGGATATACCGGAAAAGCCCTGCAATCCGCTTTCCTTGTTGATGAGTTTGTTTGCATCGGCAATACTCAGGTCTTCTTTTTCCATCAGATGCAACAGGCCGCCCAGGTCAAAATCACCAACACGTGTTCCCATCATCAACCCTTCTACAGGAGTAAATCCCATGGATGTATCAACAGATTCACCATTTTCGATGGCACAAACAGAAGCTCCGTTACCAAGGTGGCAGGTGATGATTTTTTTGTTTTCAATATTCCAGCCCAGGGCATCACAAGCTTTCTGCGCAACAAATTTATGACTGGTGCCATGAAAACCATAGCGGCGCAGTTTGTGTTTTTCGTAATATTTGTACGGGATTGGATAGTGGTATGCATGCTCCGGCATTGTCTGATGAAAAGATGTATCAAACACTGCCACTTGCGCAACATCAGGCAGTAAATTTTCCATGGCCTCAATACCTTTCAGGTTGGCCGGATTATGCAATGGGGCAAGTCCGCAGCATTCCTTGATATACACTTTGGCCTGTGCATCGATAAAACTGCTTTCGCTGAAATACTCTCCACCGTGGGCTACCCGATGTCCCACTGCATTGATTTCCGCAAGCTGGGAAATGACTCCGTAATCACGATGAGTCAGGGCATCCAACAAAAGGTTGATCCCGATTGTATGGTCTGCGATTGGCAGTTTGATTTCATATTTTTCCTTTTCAGGTCTTTTATGTGTTAAAACACCTTCATTCAGACCGATACGCTCCACAATCCCTTTGGCAAGCAAGACAGGTTCATCTGTCATATCCAGCAATTGATACTTAATGCTTGAGCTGCCACAATTCAAAACTAATATTTTCATACCTTTTTTGTTTAATTATTTCTTTTCGCTGGCGGCCTGATTTACAGTAATGGCTACCAGATTAACAATATCACTTACCGAGCATCCTCTTGACAAATCATTGATGGGTGCCGCCATGCCCTGCAAAACCGGACCAACAGCCTCGGCTTTTGCCATGCGTTGTACAAGTTTATAGGCGATGTTCCCTGTTTCAAGTGTAGGGAATACCAGCACATTTGCTTTTCCTGCTATTTCACTGCCGGGGGCTTTTTTATCGCCGATGGCCGGAATAATAGCTGCATCTGCCTGCAAATCACCATCAATTTTCATTCCGGGTGATTTTTCCCTGGCAATTTTTGTAGCATCAATTACCTTATCAACCATTTCGTGTTTTGCAGAGCCTTTGGTAGAGAAGCTAAGCATAGCCACCCTGGGATCCATATCCCCGATTGCGCGGGCTGTCTCAGCTGTGGAGACAGCTATTTCGGCAAGTTCGGATGCTGTTGGGTCCGGATGTACTGCACAATCGGCAAAAACCATAAGGCCGTCATCACCAAACTGCTTATCCGGAATCATCATAAAGAACGCACCTGATACCACACTGATGCCCGGTTTGGTTTTCACAATCTGGAAAGCCGGACGCAACACGTCGCCGGTAGCATTCATAGCACCGGCCACCTCACCGTCAGCATCACCCATTTTAATGAGCATAACAGCCATATATAGCGGGTCATGCAGCAGTTCACGGGCTTTTTCTTTGTCCATACCTTTGTGTTCCCGCAACTCCACGAGCTTGCTAACATAAGCATCCATTTTATCGAAACTGGTGGGGTCAATGATATTTGCCTCGCCAATATTCTTAAGATGCAATTCTGATGCTTTGTTTTGAATTTCTTCCGGGGAGCCGATTAAAATCACCTGAGCTATTTTTTTCTCAATAATTTGTTCGGCGGCTTGTAGGGTTCTTTCTTCCATGCTTTCAGGAAGCACGATTCGTTGTTTTTGTTGTTGGGCACTTTCAATTACCCTGCTTATCAAATCCATTGAATGTCAATTATTTAACGTTACACTTAAATCCTTAACAAAAATAAAAAAATCATGCTTTTTTCCACATGATTTTTGATTTATTCATTATCCTGCATCATGTTATTTAACAGGAAACCTGAGGATCTGCTTCTCTCCGGTTCCCGCTGTGATGGTATCTCCGGGCTCTACAGGGCCTACACCCTTCGGGGTACCTGTAAATATCAAATCGCCGGTTTTCAGTGTCATAAATTGTGAGATATAGGCAATAATCTGCTCGGGAGAAAATATCATGTCAAGGGAATTACCTTCCTGCACGGTAAGATGATTTCTTTTCAGCCAAAAAGGGACATTAGCCTTATTTTTCAGTGGTTCGGGGTCAAGCCATTTTCCAATGCGTGCTGACTGGTCAAATGATTTGGATATTTCCCATGGCAATCCTTTTTCCTTGGCGTTCCGCTGCAGGTCCCTGGCAGTAAAATCTATACCCAAAGTAAATGCATCGTAATAACGCGAGGCAAACTTTTCTGCTATACTGCGTCCAACTTTCCCGATTCTAAGAACAATTTCAATTTCATGATGCATTTCATTGGAGAATTCCGGAACAAAGAAGGGTCTTGAATCCTTTTGCAGGCATGAGTCGGCTTTGAGAAAGAATACCGGATCTTTCTCCGGTGTGCTGTTCATTTCTTTGGCGTGATCCTGATAATTTTTGCCTATACAAATGATTTTCATTGGTTCTGCATTGATCTTAGTTTGATGTTTGTCAGGACTTTTTTGGTGTAAAGGGGAAAATCGCCCTGCATCATCCAGCCATAGTAACCGGGATCTTTTTTAAGTACATCTTCCACGGCCATATTTTTGTATTTTCCGAAATTGAACACCTCTTTTTTGTCTTTATTATAGACGATACGTCCGGCAAAATCAGCATTTTTTTTGTGAGCTGAGAATTCAGAAAGATAGTCAACTTCAGGCTTCAGGTTATTATAATGTTTCACCTGGGCATCCAGGATTTCGAAGGTAGCCTGCGTATCTGCAGCAGCACTGTGAGCATCAACCAGCTCCTTTTTACAGTAAAATTTATAAGCAGCACTGAGTGTACGTTGCTCCATCTTATGAAAGATTACCTGTACATCCACGGCTTTGTGTTTTTTCAGATCAATATCCACGTCTGCACGGAGGAATTCTTCTGCCAGCATGGGGATATCAAATCTGTTGGAATTATACCCTGCGATATCCGCACCTTCCAGGATTTTAGCAATATCTTTTGCCACTTGTTTAAAAGTAGGCGAATCTTTAACGTCCTCATCGGACAATCCGTGTATGCGTGTTGTTTCTTCAGGAATGGGCATTTCGGGATTTACCCTTTGCAGTTTTGATTCTCTGCTTCCATCGGGGAATACTTTAAGAAAAGCAATTTCCACGATTCGGTCTTTGGTGATATCCATTCCGGTAGATTCGATATCAAAAAACACAATTGGTTTTTTCAGTTGCAGGTTCATAAAATTAAAAGGCGCAAACATCAGTTTACGCCGTTATTTAGGGGTTTGTAAAATACTAATTAATCATCATTGGCATCAACAGCATGAGGATTTCCTCATCCGGATTGTCATTATCTTTGGGTATGACGATACCGGCCCGTGTTGGATCTGACATTTCCAGGCTTACTTCTTCGGTACTGAGATTGGACAATATTTCCAGCAGGAACAGTGATTTAAAGCCGATTGTCATTTCATCGCCATCATACTGACAGGTAATATCTTCTTTTGCAGAAATGGAGTAGTCAATATCCTGGGCGGAAATGCTCAGTTGATTACCTGCGATGCTAAGTTTAACCAGGTTGCTGGCCTGATTTGAAAAGATGGAAACCCGTTTGAGTGTATTGTAAAATTCGACGCGGTCCACAACCATTTTGTTCGGATTTTCTGTTGGGATGACAGAATTATAGCTTGGATAATTTCCCTCGATCAGGCGGCATACCAGGCTAAAACCGGGGAAGCTGAAGACTGCATTTTTCTCGTCAAATTCCAGGCTCAATTTATCTTCGGCTTTGGTAACAATATTTTTGAGGATACCGGCCGGCTTTTTGGGCAGGATGAATGAAGCTTCATTTTCGGAGGTAGCATCTTTTCTGCGGTACCGCACAAGTTTGTGAGCATCTGAAGCCACAAAAGTCATATTGTCCGGTGAAATTTCAACAAGTATCCCGTTCATTACTGGTCGGAGTTCATCATCGGCAGTAGCAAAGATACTTGAAGTTATTCCGGTAAAAAGAATTTCCGGGGCAAGTTCAATCCTGTTCAGCTGATCTGATTTCAGTGAAGGAGTTTGCGGGAATTCATCGCCACTTTGTCCCACCATGCTGAATTTTCCGTTTTCTGATTTGATATCAACCTGCATGCTTTCCTCATCAATCTGGAAAGTGAGTGGCTGCTCGGGAAATTCTTTGAGGATTTCCAGGATTTTTTTTGCATCCAGTGCCACTACGCCTTCTCCGTTCACTGCATCAGGCTCAATGCTTGTTGTGAGCGTTGTTTCCAGGTCTGAAGCAGTAATTTTCAGTGTTTCCTCATCAAGAGAAAACAGAAAATTGTCCAGGATTGGCAATGTATTTTTACTGTTCACAACTTTACTTACAAGGTGTAAACGATTTAACAGTGCTGTGCTTGAAATTACAAAGTTCATTTCTGTATCGTTTTTTATGATCGAGGATAAAAATACGGTTTTATCTATGATAAATCAAAAATACGGACTAAATGTATCAAAATTTTATTAACAATGCCTGATGAAAACCTAATTCCGGCTTGCAGGAGGCAGCAAATCTGACAAGCGGACAGATAAGGGATCTACTGTATGATATTGCATGACACAAACTTCGCCATCAGTCACCCCATACAATCTTTCGGTATCATATTCATAAGGATTTCCCTGCTCGTCAAGTTGTTCTTTGTAATTGGGCCGCTTGTAACATCTGAGCTTTTTATCATTGCCGGATTTATCGGTTAGGGTAAATATCTGCATGGGTGTGAGCGCAGTCAAAGAATCATAATGATGTGCCTGTTCTTCTTCAGGCAGAAAATACTCCAATCCCACTTTTCTGAACCTGGAGATAAGCATTTTCACACCGACAGTATCAAAGCGGGGCATCAGTTCACCGGTTTCAGCAGCTTTCAGTGCATACTTGTTTTCTCCTTTATTGATAGCAATCAGACTTTCCTCCGGGCTCTCAGGATATTCAATTTTTACCTGAGCGATATTCTTCAGATCATAGGAAAACACCCTTTTGCTGCGCCATTCGTCCTCTGATGTATTGTATCTTGTTGTAAGAAAACCATTAAACCCGGGGATATAAACCTCAAAGGCCGCCGAAGAGTTTTCAAGCAACATATAGGTTCCAAGGTTATCCTGGGTAACACCGCCCACATAATACGTTTTACTGAGCTCTCCGTCCTGATAAATTTCACATTTCACGGAATTTCCTGACAGATTACGCAAAACGTATTCCTGCTTTGCTTTGGGTACCGGATTGGAGATTTCAATACGATGGATTGTTTTCAGCAACAGATTGATAAAATCCTCCCTTGCATAATACTTATCGTTCACTCGCCATTTGTCTTTTGCCTGTCTTTCAAGTAGGATACGGTTGTTATCCTTATCCACAAGAAAAATTTTATCAACGGAGGCAGTGTCTTTCACGGCAAAATCACGAAGGACTTCAAGCGTTGTGCTTTTCCGCTTAATTTTCAGGCCGTCATCCTCTGTTTTAATCACATTGTATCGAGTAAAAAACAGGATAATTGCAAGTACGATCAGTACCAGCAGGCTACTTAAGATGATGATATTTGTTTTTTTCATAATGTCAGTTTTTAGCGACGTTTATATTTGTATCGTCTGATGAATAAAACGACAAAGCCAAACAACAGAACGATGAGTACGGGTACAGCAGTATTGAAGATCACCCAGAATACTCCCTGTTCATACACTTTGCCTTTGTCGAGGAGGCGCAATTTTATTTGTCGCATTCTGAGGTTTATAAGTTCCTCATCACCACACAAATAATTCACGCAATTCAGTAAAAACTCTTTGTTTCCGGGAGTGAACTGCTGGTCAAAATATTTATCTCTGCCCAAAGGAAAAGGCTCATGCTTATCTCCAATTCTTTTGACATAATTCCGAATCATATCCCCGTCGGAGATAAGTATCTGTTTGGTTGGTTCGCTGTATGCCCGGAAATCAATGTCTTTATCGGTCACAAACTGCTGGGGTATTCTCATGTCAAAATTTGAGCGGAATTTTCCTTCCAGCAAAACAGCAATTGGCTGAGGTCCTTCATCGAACAATTGCGGATTGGGTGGTTGTCTTACAATATCCAGACTCACTTTCACAGGGACACTGAGGGTCCGGCTGTATTGGGAAGTATGCAAGAGATATTTCTTTTTTATATCGGGATCTTCTCCCACTGTATCGATGCTACTGACAAACTGACTCCTGATAACAGAAACATTTTTGCTGATAGGATGCTCATTTTTGGGCAGGATGGCAGGGAAGAATGGCCATTGCCGGGGTTCAAATTCAGGTTTTCCACTGGATTGGTTGACAGCTACCGGAATACTCAGGCTATTGAGGTCCTGGATCAAATCAGGATTGATACGCACACCATAATTGAATAACAGATCATCCATATTGATATCCCGGATTAATGCCATGCTGCTTGATTTATCGGAAAGGCTGTCCATGCTCATGCCCATCCATTCTACCAGCCACAAGGCTTTCCCTCCGTGCATGAGGTACTGGTCAATGATAAATTTATCTTTTTCATTTACCCTTTCGGTTGGCTTGGCTACCACGATGGCTTCGTAATCATCCAGCGCGCCGAGTACTCCGTCAATGGCAATACGTTCAATCTGATAAAACTCACTCAGGGATATCATGATGTCGGTGGTCTGATATTCATCCAACTCACCATGCCCTTCAATGAAAGCAATTTTTTTCACTTCGGGATTGGTCAGTCTCAGAAAAGCCTGTACAAAATTTTGTTCCAGCCGGCTGACAGCCTTATTTATCTGATATTCAATATTACCTCCACCCTCATTATCAATGAAATTGACGGGATATTCTTTTCCTTTATAAGAAACAATTGCTCCTGGAAACAGTAACTGTTGCCTGTAGGATTCCTGTCCTCCTTCTTTTAGCTCGGTAGGTTCCAATCCTTTATCATACAACTGTTTATAAATTTCCCGCCTGACTTCTCTGTCATTCTCCTCATGCAGGTTGATGAATTCATATTCAACCTCCGGGGAATACCGTCTGAAATTATTGAGCATTTCACGGGTTTTGCGCTGTAGCCTCAGGAAACCTGAGGGCAGCTCATTACCATCAAGATACACTTTAATGTACACAACATCATCAAGGTTTGTCAGCAATTCTGTGGATGTTTCCGATAAGGAATGTCGTTTCTCTTCGGTGAGGTCCCACCTCTGATACCAAAGGGAAGCAATCACATTTACCAAAACAATGATAAGCAGTAGCAAAACTACCTGTACAAGATGTTGTCTTTTTATTTGTTTTCGTTTCATAGACTTCGTAATTATTTCCATTTGCGGCGTTCAAGCACCAGTTTTGTCAGCAAAATAAATACTGCAATCACAGAGAGGAAATAAACCACATCTCTGCTGTCAATCACTCCCTGACTGATTGATTTGTAATGATAATTAACGCCAAGAGTCTCAATAAAATTACTCAGAGATCCGCTGCTGATTACTTCACTCAACTGGTCAAATCCAATAAAAAAGATAAAACTCATCACCACGGCAGTGATGAAAGAAATTATCTGATTGCTTGTCAGTGCCGAGGCAAAAAGTCCAATGGCCGTATATATGGCAGCCAGAAAGAACAGCCCGATATAAGAACCAAGAATACCACCTGTATCAACATTTCCGGGAGGATTTCCCAATCTGTTCACAGAAATCAAAAATATCAGTGTAGGAAGCAATGCCACGAGAACGAGTACCAGGCCGGCCAGATACTTTGACAGGACAATTTTTATTTCCGGGATTGGCCGGGCAAGCAGAAGTTCCATGGTTTTCATTCGTTTCTCATCCGCTATCAGCCGCATTGTCACCGCAGGCACAAGAAAAAGAAACACCCATGGAGAAATAATAAAAAGCGGGTCGAGATTGGCATATCCGGCATCCAGAACATTTGACGATCCATGGAATATCCACATTACAAGACTGTTTATGACAAGATATAACACAACCACCAGATAGCCGGTTATCGAGCTGAAAAACGCCTTAATCTCTTTAAGAAAGAGTGTCCACATAGTTCAAAATTTTAGCTCTCAAAGTTAGGCTATTTTTAAAGAATGTAAAAGTCTCATTGCTTAATTTTACCTATGTATGAAAATATTTAGTTATGTCATCAACAGGTTTTCCTATAAAATGATTTTTTATACCAAACACAACAATATCCAGCAAACACTGAAAAACAAAGTCTTATATCACCAAATAGCAGTTATTATGATGCAAACAGCCGACAATTTACCATATTGGTTTTTTGTGGTCTCTCAAAAAACTTCATCTTTGCGCGTTTATGAGGAAAAAATCAAAACAATACAGATAAAACCTGGTTATTAAAAACAATGAGAATGAAAATGTTTAATCTTTAAAATTAATTTAGTTATGGTACAAAAAGTAAAAACTTTGTTTTTTGCTGTTATGCTCTTTTCAATTGTCCTTCCTGCGACAGCACAGGAAGATGAAGATGGTTTTAGCATTGGCGGAGCAGTCCGTTACAATGTTATCAGCACCAGCTACGAAAGCGACCCGACTGCTCTTAGCACAGAGGCTACATGGGACACATGGCGCTTAAATGTGGACGGAAGTATGTCAGGTGTTGATTTAAGCTTTGAATACCGGTTCTACCCCACCTTTGCCACTCATTTTATTCATCACGGTTATCTGGGTTATAACCTGACAGATGATCTTTACATGAAACTTGGTGTTTTTCAGAAACCATTTGGTATCACATCATTTGCCTCCCACTCATGGTGGTTCCAGGGGCCTTATTACGTAGGTCTTGAGGATGACTATGATATTGGTGTTGGTTTTGACTATGCCCTTGGTGATAAAGGCGAAATCCAGCTGGCATATTTCCGTCAGGCGGAGCCACAGGGTCCTGCATCCGGTGGAGTTAACTGGGCTGGTGCCGGACCGGGAAGATATTCCTATGATATTACCTCAGGAAACAATTACGAAGCAGAAGACGGATCCAGCTATTACGAATCCATCCGCGAGCTCAACACAGTGAATGCACGCGTTGCATATGATGTTATTGACGGACTCGAGATTGGTGGTTCAGCACAGGTTGGCGGTATTTACAATGATTACCTGATGGAATCTGAAATTGCCACGGCATTTGCAGGCCATATTGTAGGTGACTTTGCAGGTTTCAACCTAAAAGCAGAGTATATATATTATGACTATGCTGCCAAAGGCGTAGAAATTGCAGACGACGGTACAGAGACCACCTATGATCTTGAAACAGTACAAATGGGTGCCTATGGATTCAACTATCCCGTAGCTTCACAGGCAAGCATGTATGTTGCCGGCCTTGCATATTCAATTCCTGTTGAATTCGGCCCAATCACCAACATTCAGCCATACGTGGATTTCACAATGATTGACAAAGCCAACGAAGACTTTGTTGACACTTATCATCTTATTCCAGGTTTTCTTGTAACCGCAGGAAGCATATACACTTATGTTGATTTTGCACTGGGGAAAAACCAGCCCTGGCTCACCGAAGACTTTGGTGTAGGCCTTGGTCAGGGTCGCACCTACGATGATGATGTTAGTGAAGACCTGTATTATTATACCGAAGATAATGAAAAAGCAGGCGAACCGGTAGAATTAAAAGACATGCCGTGGAACCTGAGATTTAACATCAACATAGGTTACTACTTTTAAAAAACAACTATGGCTCAAATAGAAGTTAAAGACTTAACGCTGATTTTTGGCAAGAATAAAAACCAGGCACTAAAACTGCTTGAAAAAGGCAAGGGTAAAGATGAAATCCTTGCTAAAACGAAATGTACACTTGCCGTAAATCAGGTAAACCTTGAAATAAAACAAGGAGAAATATTTGTCATCATGGGACTTTCCGGAAGCGGAAAGTCCTCCCTTTTACGTTGTTTCAATCGCCTGAATGAGCCAACACGCGGTGGCATTCTTTATTCAGGCAAAGACATCATGGATGCTAAAAATGAAGATTTATTAAAAATCAGAAGGAATGATGTATCCATGGTATTTCAACACTTTGGGTTGTTGCCACACCGCACTGTTGCAGACAATGTAGCGTTTGGCCTGGAAATCCAGGGTAAAGACAAAGAAAAACGCAGAGATGTGGCATTAAAAACCATCAAAAATGTTGGTTTGGATGGCTATGAGGACATGATGACAGGCGAACTAAGTGGTGGTATGCAACAACGTGTCGGATTGGCGCGCGCACTTGCCACCGACCCTGAAATTCTTCTGATGGATGAAGCATTCAGTGCTCTTGACCCCCTGATCAGGAATAATATGCAGGACGAGCTACTCGACTTGCAGGAAAAGGTACATAAGACCATTCTCTTTATCACCCATGATCTGGACGAAGCACTCAAACTGGGTGACAGGATCGCCATCATGAAAGAAGGCAAAATTGTTCAGGTTGATACTCCGGAAGGTATATTGAGCAATCCCGCAGATGATTATGTAAAATCCTTCGTAGAAGATGTAGAACATGGTAATATCATCACGGCAGGAACTATTATGTTCAAGAATCCTGAACGCCTGCGCCTGAAAAAATCAGGTCCGAAAACTGCATTGCGTCAGATGCGCAAGCACGGTGTAACATCCCTGCCTGTGGTTACCGATGACAACGTGTTTGTTGGCTTTGTGAAAGACAATGACATGGCCAAATTGCGCGATCAGAATTATGACATTATCCCTGAGGAATACATCTACAAAGGAGTCAATACGGTTAAAAAGGAAACCACAGTTGCTGACATGTTGCTCTTGTTCCTTGACAATCAGCTCAATCTTGCTGTTGTTGACGAGGATAACAAATTGATTGGTGTTGTCGTACACTCTTCTGTACTGGCAGAAATGCTGGGCATGTCTCAGGATGATGTTAAGAAAGTAAAAGAAGCAGGTTTAGAATTTTTGGAGGACATGAACAATGGATAAGAAACTGATAGACTTAGGCAAATACATTGAAAAAGGTATTGACTGGCTGATTGATAAAGCCGGTGTTGTTTTTGATGGCATCAGTGATGGCATCGAAGCTGTTGTAACTGCTTTTCAGGATTTACTCATGGCTCCTCCATTTTGGGTGATTATCATCATTCTGACAGGCCTGATGTTTTATCTCAATGGCCGGGCATATGGCTTCAAAACGAAAAAAGGCATCAAAAATGGAATCGGCATTGCTGCCTTTACAGCCTTAGGCCTTTTATTATTGTGGGCAATGGGATACTGGCGGATGACAATGCAGACCATGGCTCTGGTTATTTCTGCCTCAATCATTGCACTGCTCATTGGTATTCCTCTGGGTATCTGGGCCAGCAGGTCTGACAGGGTAGAAAGTGTAGTCAGGCCTATTCTTGACTTTATGCAGACCATGCCGGCTTTTGTTTACCTGATACCAGCCATTCTGTTCTTTGGTGTGGGAAATGTACCGGGCATTGTAGCCACGGTAATATTTGCCCTCCCGCCTGCCGTGCGTCTAACCAATCTTGGTATTCGTGGTGTACAGAAAGATGTGGTGGAAGCTTCCATCGCATTTGGATCTACTAAGCGGCAATTGCTTTACAAAGTTCAGATACCCCTGGCAATGCCAACCATTCTGGCCGGTGTGAACCAGGTCATTATGCTTTCACTCTCCATGGTGGTAATTGCTTCAATGGTAGGTGCCGGCGGCCTGGGACAAGCAGTGTACAGAGGTATTCTGCAGGCTGATGTAGGACTGGGCTTTGAAGCAGGACTGGGTATTGTAATACTTGCAATTATACTTGACAGATTAACACAATCATTAACTAAATCAAAATAATTTTAACTAAAACTGGACAGATTATGAAACGATTAATTTTTAATGTTTTCGCGATTACGCTTATTGGACTGTTAGCTTACGGCCTCAGTTCATGTGATTCGGGCAAAAAAGGATCCGAATCAGAAAAAGAACAGGACAAAGGCCAGATCTCAATTCTGTATCCTAACTGGGCAGAAGGTGTAGCCTTTACTCACCTGGCAAAAGTTGCTCTTGACGAGCAGGGTTATGATGTTAAAATCACACCCATCGAACCGGGTCCAATCTATGCTTCACTGGCCAAAGGTGATTCAGACCTGTTTTTTGATGCATGGCTCCCAAACACACATGCAAGCTATTGGGAGAAATATGGTGATGACATCACCAAACTTGGTGAATCATTTTCAAACGGCACAACCGGCCTCGTAGTCCCTACCTATGTTGAGTTAAACTCCATCAAGGAACTCAACGAGCATGCCGATGAATTTGACAATGAAATCATTGGTATTGGCAGTGGCGCCGGTATCCATGGCAATACAAAAAAAGCAATTGATGCTTATGATCTGGACTTTGAGCAGGTTACCTCAAGTGGTCCGGCAATGCTGGCCAGCCTTGAAAAAGCTATCAAGGACGAAGAGCCTGTTGTAATTACAGGATGGAAACCTCACTACATGTGGGCAGAATATGACATCAAATATCTTGAGGATCCAAAAGAAATCTATCCCAAAGATGTCTGCGCAATTCTCTCACGCCAGGGTTTCAAAGATGATTATCCCAAAGCTGCAGAATTCTGCAAAAACTTTAACCTCAAAGAAAAAGAGCTTTATGACCTGATGGGTAAAATCAAAAAAGGATCTGACCCGCTTGTTTCTGCCACCGAATGGTATAAAGAAAACAAAGAAATGGTTGACGGCTGGTATCCGGTTGAAGAAGCAGCTGAAACCAAAGAATAATCACATTCTCTTAACAATTAAAAAACCCGGCAAAATGCCGGGTTTTTTTTGTATAAGCCCCGATTACTCCCATGGATTTTGTCAACAAAGAATAATATTGCAAATTTGAACATGCGAACTTATCACGGAATAATTTTTGACCTTGATGGAACACTGGCAGACACACAAAAGGATCTGGCAGATTCCATGAATCGTGTACTGAAAAAATACGGTTATCCCGGACATTCGCTGGAACAGTATAAATACCTTGTTGGCAAAGGTTTAAAAAACCTGGTCATATCAGCCCTGCCTGAACCGGAGCGCACAGATGAACAAATACGGACATGCCTTTCCGGCGTGCTTGCAGATTATGAAGCCAATTGCCTGAACAAAACCACGCTGTATCCAGGCATAGACGATATGTTGACGGAACTGGACAAGTCCGGATTGCCCGTATCGGTTTTTACCAACAAAGAACATGCACTTGCTTTGATTGTCTGTAAGCAACTGCTTGCCGGACATTCCATTCACAGCATCCTGGGCATGGGGAATGAGCGGCCGGGAAAGCCCGATCCTTCAGGAGCACTTTTTCTGGCGGATAAAATGTCTCTTAAACCGGAAAACATTCTTTTCGCAGGGGACACGGACAATGATATGCTTTGTGCAAAACGGGCAAATATGCAGGCTGTTGGTGTCCTCTGGGGTTTCCGGGATGCAGCAGAACTACGGAATAATGGGGCCGATTATCTGATTGATAAGCCATCAGATTTGCTTGAAATAATTTATGGCAATGATGCTGATTACCGGGTGTAGCAATAGGGCAAAAAAATAAGCCGCCCGCTGGTTAGCGGACGGCTTATTTTTTTTGAAACCCTCAGATTTACATAAGGAAACTAAGCAGAATACCTGCACCAACAGCAGAGCCGATAACGCCGGAGACGTTTGGAGCCATGGCCTGCATCAACAAGTGGTTGGACGGATCTTCCTTAAGTCCCATTTCCTGAATAACCCGTGCAGAGTCAGGTACTGCAGACACTCCGGATGCACCAACCATTGGATTGATTGGGTTGTCCTTTGGTGAAAACCAGTTCATGATTTTCGCAAAAGTAAGGCCGGCAGCAGTGGCAAACATAAATGAAAGTGCACCCATCACAAATATAAGAATAGAATCATAGGTGAGAAAGACATCTGCCTGTGTGGAAGCACCCACTGTGAGACCCAGCAATATGGTGATGGTATCCACAAGCGAATTTCCTGCTGTATCTGCCAGTCGTCTTGTAACACCACTTTCCTTTAGGATATTTCCAAAGAAGAGCATACCGAGCAGAGGCAGTGATGTAGGTGAGAGATACGCTGTCAGCAGCAATCCGACAATGGGGAAAATTATTTTCTCGAGCTTTGATACCGCACGTGGAGGTTGCATTTTAATTCTGCGCTCACGTTTCGAGGTCAAAAGTTTGACGATAGGTGGTTGAATTACCGGCACAAGTGCCATATAAGAGTAGGCAGCAATGGCAATGGGCCCGATGAGATTTTTCACCGTTTCCCCGTTCGCCATAACGTTCACGCCATTTGCCAGTTTTGAAGAGACAAAGATAGCTGTAGGACCGTCGGCTCCACCGATGATACCAATTGCACCTGCTTCAGGTGGGGCAAAGCCAAAGGCAATAGCCAGCAGGAAGGTTGCGAATATACCAAACTGGGCGGCAGCACCCAGCAACATAAGCCTGGGTTTGGAAATCAGGGAGGAGAAATCTGTCATGGCTCCAATTCCGAGGAAAATCAGAGGAGGATACCATCCCTGCACCACGCCGCTGTACAGTATATTCATTACCGAACCGGGCTCATACACACCAAGCTTGAGGTTAAAATCCACGGCCTGAAACATAGGAATATTTCCGATGATAATCCCTACACCGATAGGAATCAAGAGTAGCGGTTCATAATGAAAGCGAATTGCAAGAAAAATAAATATCAGTCCGACAAGAAGCATCACCCCGTGACCGGGTTCAGCATTGGCAAAACCGGTGAATTCCCAAAAGTTCTTAAGCCCTGCCACAGCGGCGGTTTCCTGTTTGTAGCTCATTCCATCGGACAATACGAGCTTACCATTCTCAATGGTTCCGGTACGCAAAGGCAATTCAAGGGTATCCTTGGTGGTTTGATATCCTGATTGCATGTTATCCGGGTCAGTATTTCTGGCATAGTGTACAACAGGTTTGGGATTAAAACTCATAACCACCATATCGTTGCTGATTGTCCAGTGCCCGGTGTACCTCACTTTTGCGGAGTCCATGATAAAGGTTCTGTCCGGCTTAAAAGTAAAGATTTTGTATCGTTCAACCCTTTCATCAGAATCACCAACGGGATTGGGTATATACCCACCGGATTTATTCAGCCATTTTCCTGATGTCAGGGTTTCAGAGTCTACTTCGCCGGCGGTAAGCAGGCTGGCAAATATCAGAAATAAGCCCAAAAAGGCAAATATTTTCTTCATCATCCTAAAAAATTTTACTGGATTTCAACTAAAATGTCATTCTGCAAAACAGCATCACCCTCTTTTACCTTGATAGATTTCACTGTACCATCAACATCTGCCAGTACATTGTTTTCCATTTTCATGGCTTCCATCACCAGTAACACATCGCCTTTTTTCACTTCATCCCCTTCTTTTACGCTGACAGAAAGGATGCTTCCGGGCAATGGTGCTTTTACCTGCGAGAATTTTTTATCGCTGGTAAGTGGCTTGGTTTCTTTGGGCGGTGGTGTTGATTGCTTTACGATGGTTGGAGTTTTTGCCTTAACGACTTCTTTTTCAAGCTCCACCTCATATTTGGTACCATTAACTTCCAGCTCAGCTATCTGGCCTTCTACATTTTTGACTTCCACCTCGTAGGCGTTGCCATTGATTTTAAATTTAAAATTTTTCATCATCAACCTCTTTTATCGCTTGAAATCCATTACATTATAAATCTTCGAGTTCCACGGAGAATATTTTCTTGATTTATGAACCACGGTGAGGATTCTGTCCTCATCATCATGCAATTCATTAAAATACAAGTGTAAAGCATAGCCAATGGCCGCGGTAAGTTCACCGGATACCTGTCCTTCCTTTACAGCTTCTTCTCCGTTTTTCAGTGCTTCCTGTTCCTTGAGTTTACGGGCTTTTCTTTCTTTATATTTTTTGCTGATGGAGAGAATACCAGGCATTGCCCTGAACACCAGAGACAAAATTATCAGGGCCAGGAATACAATAACCCATCCCACGATAAAGATTGTCCATGCCATCACATCAATCTTGGAAAAATCAAAGCTTATTTCACTTAATATCATCATAATTACATATGGGTTTAAAGTGGTATATTACCATGTTTTTTGGGTGGTCTCTGGTCTTTTTTGGTTTGCAGCAAACTCAGTCCTCTGACAATTCTAAAGCGGGTATTCATTGGTTCGATGACATCATCAATGAAACCGTATTTGGCAGCATTGTATGGATTGGCAGACCAGTCTCTGTATTCCTGTTCTTTTTTGGCTTTGAACTCAGCTTTTTCCTGGTCATTTTCAAGAGCAGCAATTTCCTTGTAGTTCAGCACTTCCACGGCTCCGGCTGCACCCATAACTGCGATTTCAGCAGTAGGCCATGCATAATTGAGGTCGGCTTTCAACTGTTTACAGGCCATCACATCATGTGCTCCCCCGTAGGATTTACGCAGGGTGATTGTAATTTTGGGAACAGTTGCCTCACCGTAAGCGAACATGAGTTTGGCACCACTGTTGATAATACCGCCATATTCCTGGGCTGAGCCGGGCAGGAATCCGGGAACATCCACCAGAGTAATGATGGGGATATTGAATGCGTCACAGAATCTAACAAACCTGGCAGCCTTTTTAGAAGCGTCGATATCCAGAACACCGGCAAGGAAAGTAGGTTGATTGGCAACAATGCCCACTGGTGCTCCGTTAAATTTTGCAAAACCGACAACAATATTGCGTGCAAACTGTCGGTGCACTTCCATGAACTCGTTATTGTCTGCCAGTGTCAGAATGACATCCGTAACATCGTATGGTTTGTTTGGATTATCGGGAATGATTTTATTCAGTTGTTCATCCACCCTGTCGATGGGATCTTTGCATTCATAGAGCGGCGGATCTTCAAGATTATTTTGCGGCATATAAGACAAGAGCTTACGCAGCATCATGAGTCCTTCTTCTTCAGTTTCGGCAGTAAAGTGTGCAACTCCGGATTTGGCGGCATGAACGTCCGATCCACCCAAATCTTTAACCGAAATATCTTCTCCGGTCACGGTTTTGGTAACCTTTGGCCCGGTGACAAACATATAGGAAGAGTTTTCGGACATAAGGATAAAATCGGTTAAAGCCGGGCTGTATACAGCACCTCCGGCACAGGGACCAAATATTGCGGATATTTGTGGTATTACACCGGAAGCTTCGATATTACGCTGGAAAATGTCAGCATATCCGGCAAGGCTCAATACTCCTTCCTGAATTCTGGCCCCACCAGAATCGTTGAGACCGATAACAGGTGCGCCCACTTTCAGGGCCTGATCCATAAGTTTCACAATTTTCTTGGCAAACATTTCGGCCAGACTACCGCCAAACACAGTAAAATCCTGGGCAAAGACAAAAACTACCCGGCCGTCAATGGTACCGTGGCCTGTGACCACACCATCACCAAGGAATTTTTTCTTGTCCATGTCAAAATCCCGGCACCTGTGGGAAACAAACATATCAAACTCTTCGAAAGAGTTTTCATCCAGCAGTAAGTCGATTCTTTCTCTGGCTGTTAATTTACCCTTGTCATGCTGGGCCTGTATTTTTTTCTCGCCGCCTCCAAGTCTTGCTTCTGCGCGCTTTTCAATCAATTCTTTGATTTTGTCTTCAATTGCCATATCAGGTGGTATGATTTATTTGTTTTTATTCTCACATAATTCGGTTAGCACGCCCAGGGTAGATTTGGGATGAAGGAAACCAATATCCAGGCCTTCAGCTCCTTTTCTTGATTCCTTGTCAATCAGCCGGACGCCTTTTTCCTGAGCTTCTTTCAGGCTACTTTCAATATCCTTAACAGCGAAAGCCATGTGGTGCATTCCACCGCCTTTTTTCTCCACAAATTTTCCGATGGGACCTTCAGGGTCTGTGCTTTCCAGCAACTCTATCTTTGTGTCCCCCACCTGAAAAAAGGCAGTTTTCACCTTTTGATCTTTCACTTCTTCGACTGCATAACACTTCAATCCCAGAACTTTTTCGTAAAAAGCTATGCTTTCTTCCAAATTGGCAACCGCAATGCCAATATGCTCTATATGACTAATTTCCATACAATTAGACTTTTATTGTTTGTGCCCACAAATCTAAGAAAAACCGGCAAATAATCCGCATGATTTTAGGCAGGAAAAAACATGTTTTATAAAAGAAAATTTTGAAGGATAATAAGTTGCACAACATACCGGCAATTTCAAATGCCCACATGCGCACAAATCATTCTTATTGATGTGGTTGGTATAACATTAGCGGGGTACAGGTGGCAAGACTGCCTGAATCATTTTATTTTTCCCGCTGTAATAAATCGCCCAGGTTATCAAATCGTTCGGCATAATCATCCACTGCAGCCTGAATCACCCTATGAGCTTCTTTGGTATTGTAGGATTCCACGATTCTTGATTTTCTGTCTGAACCGGGCATATCTTTGTAAGTAAGAAAATAATGTTTCAGGCGCTCTATAATAATCTCGGGACAATCCGAAATATCATCATAATGGCTGTAAACTACATCATTTCTAAGGACCGCGACAATTTTATCATCAGCTTCATCACCATCTATCATTCTAAAACCGCCAATGGGCCTTGCTTTTACGAGTATATCTCCATGGGCAATGGTTTTTTCAGTCAAAACCACGATATCTATCGGGTCACCATCACCTTTGATTTCATCTTCTCCTGAACGCTCGGCACATATTTTCCCAACCCGGTCACCACAGTAAGTTTGCGGGATAAAACCGTATATTGCAGGGACTACATTTGAGTATTTCTGTGGCCTGTCAATCATCAGATATCCCGATTCTTTATCAATTTCGTATTTTACGGTATCCGTTGACACCAATTCGATAAATGCGGTTACAATTTCCGGAGCGTCTTCGCCGATATTGACACCGTGCCAGGGATGTGATTTGTACCTTAAACCCATCAATCTTCCGATTGGATCTGAAAGTTTGTCTGCCATAATTCAAAGCTTACTGTTTACCAACAATTCAAGCTGTATTTTGTTGGGATTTATTTCAATAATTTTTGCTTGAAAAAAACCTCTCCGCACACAATGTACGGGGAGGTTTGTTCAAAGTATTTTACAAAATGATTATTTTTTTATCTCTACAAAGTGCTTATAGAAAGCCGGAAGAGTTTCTATACCTTTGTAGAAGTTAAACAAGGGATAATTTTCATTGGGTGAATGAATGGCATCTGACTCAAGCCCGAATCCCATGAGCACAGATTTTGTACCAAGCACTTCTTCGAATGTTGAGATAATGGGGATACTTCCGCCACTGCGTACAGGCACCGGTATTTTCCCAAAGCTGTCTTCGAAAGCTTTTTCTGCAGCTTTGTATGCAGGCAGATCGATAGGACAAACATAACCCTGTCCGCCATGCAGATAATTCACTTTCACCTTCACAGAATCCGGGGCAATGGATTCAAAGTGTTTCACAAAAAGATCAGCGATTTTCTTGTGATCCTGATGAGGAACCAGGCGTGTTGATATTTTAGCATGGGCAGTGGAGGGCAGAACAGTTTTAGCACCTTCACCTGTGTAGCCACCCCAGATACCACATACATCCAGTGAAGGACGGATACCGGTACGTTCTGTTGTTGTATATCCTTTTTCACCGTGCAGTTCTTTTACATCAATGGCCTTTTTGTATTCTTCCTTATCGAAAGGAGCCTCAGCCAGCTTTTTTCTTTCCTTTTCACTTACATCCATCACATCATCGTAGAATCCCGGGATGGTGATTTTATTGTCTTCATCGGTAAGAGAAGCAATCATTTCGGAAAGGATATTGATGGGATTGGCTACAGCACCACCAAACAGACCTGAATGCAAGTCACGGTTAGGACCCTGTACTTCAACTTCCCAATAAGCCAGCCCGCGCAGACCTGTGGTAATGGACGGGATATCCTGGGCTATCATACCTGTGTCGGAAACAAGGATGATATCAGCATCCAGCATATCTTTGTGTTCTGCACACCATGGGCCCAGACTTGGTGAACCGATTTCTTCTTCACCTTCAAGCATGAATTTCACGTTGCAGGGAAGTGTATCTGTTTTCACCATCAGCTCAAAAGCTTTGGCATGCATAAATGACTGCCCTTTATCATCATCGGCACCACGAGCCCAGATTTTACCATCTTTCACAACCGGCTCAAAAGGTTCTGTGTTCCATTTTTCAATGGGATCAACAGGCATCACATCATAGTGGCCATATACAAGAACTGTTGGTTTGTCAGGATCGATAATTTTCTCACCATACACCACAGGATGTCCTTTACTGGGCATCACTTCAGCCTTGTCAACACCGGCTTCGAGAAGCAGTTTTTTCCAGTGTTCGGCACATTTAACCATGTCATCCTTATGTTCAGACATGGAGCTGATGGAAGGAATCCGGATCAGTCCGAATAGTTCGTCGAGAAATCTTTCTTTGTTTTGTTCAATGTAATCTTTTACGTAATCCATAGTAATATATTTATTTATTAATAAACACCTCTGTACGCACCTGAAAAATAGATATGAAATCTCAGACCAACGCACTGGTGATTCTTGTTAAAGCTTCCATACAGTGATGCTCCGACACCCACATCGTAAAACATTTTATAAGTAATCTGCACTTCAGGCATCACGCCCAGTGCATAATACCCATCACCAACATTGGGATTTTCCGGACGCTCAAGCATTCCAAACGCAAATGACGGGCCGATGAAAAACGCAAGATTGATGTATCGCTTTTCGTATCGAATCCCTGCTGCTCCAACGATATCATTTTGATAGCCCATATTTCTCCGGCGTTCTTTCATAAAAAACTGATCATCTGTAAAATGATACCCCACTTTAAAGTAGATTGGTTTATACCGGAAATGGTAAGCTATGGCCATGTTAATTTGTTGTTCCTCAAGGGTTGTACTATAACCCGGCCCTAACCCGGCTGTCATCCAGTTGCTTCCGGTCTGATATATTCTATCGCCAACTTTGATTTCAGGAAATCGCCTGTCCCACTTACTCAATGGTGAAGTTGAACGGGGATTGACTTCCTGAGCATGAAGCAGTATGCCGGCCGGAAAAACCAGCAGCATCAACAGACTGTATATTCTCAACGTCCTCATAAAAACCCATAAATATAATGCTTAAATAACGATTTGTGCAATTTTTTGTTATTATTCTTTTAAGAAATCTTTTGCCGCCACTTCCAATTGGGCGTACCACTCCTCCCCAAACCGTCTCACCAAGGCTTCCCCGGCAAATTTATATAGAGGCATACCCAGTTTTTCACCTTTCACCAATCCGGGTTTACAGATATCCCAGGCATCATAATTGACCGCTGTGAAATCGGGATATTCTTTTACTCTGATGGGATACAGATGACATGATACCGGCTTTCTGAAATCATATTTACCTTCAAAATGCATAATTTCAATCAGACATTTGCTTATTCCGTTTTCCTGAACAGCAAAAACACATTCCCCGGAATTTTCATGTATCATGGTAACCAGCTCTCCTTCCCTGTCAACGAAACTCAAACCATGTCTCTGAACCCTGAGGGCAGATTCGGATTTCATGCGATTTTCCAATGCAGGATAGATTTTTTGTATCCGGGCTTCTTCCTCCCTGCTTATGGGAGCTCCGGAATCTCCTTCAACACAGCAAGCTCCTTTACAACATGCAAGATCACAGGAAAACTGCTTTTCAATAAGATCAAAACTCACCAGTGTATTCTCAATAGGTATCATCGCATCAAATCAAATTCACAAAAATAATAAAAACAAACATTCAGTCATAGGCTAACAGTTCAATGAAAAAATGTTGCTGGTTGAGATATCCTGTTTTATCTGAATAAATTTTTCCCGGTCATTTCATCAGGCTGAGGCAGTCTCATGACTTTCAGTATTGTAGGTGCCACATCAGCGAGTTTTCCGTCAGTAACTACAGAAAAACGATCGCTCACTGCGATGACAGGTACGGGATTCAAAGAATGGGCTGTATTGTCGCTGCCATCCTCATTTACAGCATTATCTGCATTGCCGTGATCAGCAATAACAATAGCATCATAGCCGTGATCCCGGGCTGCAGTGATGACTTTTTCGAGTTGTGCATCCACTGTTTTCACAGCCCTTTCAATGGCTTCGTAAACACCGGTATGGCCTACCATATCCCCATTGGCGAAATTCAGGCATATGAAATCATGTGTTTCGGCTTCCAGTTCTTTTACCAATTTATCAGCTACTTCCGGGGCACTCATTTCCGGCTGCTTATCATAGGTTGCCACTTTGGGAGATGGTACCATAATACGGCTTTCACCATCAAAAACCTCTTCCCTGCCACCGGAAAAAAAGAAGGTGACATGTGCATATTTTTCGGTTTCGGCTATTCTCAATTGTTTCAGTCCTTTAGCAGAGATGTATTCTCCCAGGGTATTCTTCACATTATCTTTTTCATAAATCACCTTGATGCCCTCGAAATTTTTATCGTACCGTGTCATGGTCAGGTAATTGAGCGGTAAGGTTTTCATGCCTTCTTCCGGCATATCCTTCTGCGTTAGTGCGATGGTTATTTGTCTCAAACGGTCCGTGCGGAAATTAAACGCGATCACCACATCACCTTCGCTGATTGTTCCGCGGGGATTTCCGTTTTCATCCGTAAGTACCACAGGCTTGATAAACTCATCAGTCACTCCTTCATCATAGGATTCCTGAATGGCCTGGAGAATGTCATTTGATTTTTTGCCTTTGCCATGCACCATCAGGTCGTAGCCTTTCCTGATGCGTTCCCATCGGTTATCGCGATCCATGCTGTAATACCGTCCGATGAGGCTGGCAAACTGAGCCGGGGTATCTTTTATTTCTTCCTGCACATGTTTCACATATCCATAGCCGGATCGGGGATCGGTATCACGACCATCGGTAAGCGCGTGTATGTACACCCTGTCGAGGTTTTCTCTGGATGTCATTTTGCACAGAGCAATCAGGTGCTTGTCCATGGAATGTACACCACCCGGAGAAACCAGACCAAGAAAATGCACAGCTTTGTTTTCTTTTCTGGCATAGGCAAAGGCATCTTTTAACTTCTTATTTTCAAAAAAGCTGCCGTCTTTTATGGCTTTGTTAATTTTTACCAGGTCCTGATAAACAATGCGTCCGGCACCAATATTGAGATGTCCTACTTCTGAATTGCCCATCTGCCCTTCCGGCAAGCCAACATTTTCGCCGGAAGCCTGAAGCTGGGCATTTGGGTATTCCCTGAGTAGTTTATCGTAAAAAGGGGTATCTGTCTGAGAAATGATATCTGCTTTGCTCCCGTCACCAATTCCCCATCCATCGAGGATAACAAGTAAAGCTTTTTTGATTTTATCTGTCATAATAATCACTTTTATTTAAGGCTAACAAAGGTAGGCAAAATCTTGTTTAAATGATTATGACAGATGTCCTTTAGCCGGCATTTTTTTTGTAAATTCACAGCAAAAATATTTACTCATGAAAAAGCGATGGACACTCTTGCTGGGATTACTTCTAATCAACCATTTCATATACGCCCAGTTGCCTGATAAAAATCCTGAATTACAAACAGCTGGCATATCATACCTCGTGATGGATGCGCAAACCGGGGAAAGTATTCTAGCTCATAATGAACACATCAGTATGACACCCGCGTCAGGCATAAAAATATTACCCACTGCATCTGCCCTGGAAAAATTTGGTCCGGAATATCAGTTTGAGACAAGCCTGGCCATCAGTGGTGAAGTTGTTGGATCTGTACTCAAAGGCAATGTATATATTCTTGGAGGCAGCGATCCTGCACTGGGATCCGTACGTTTTCAGGATCAGTACTATCAGCCGGTTGACTTTTTAAACCAATGGTCTGATGCGATCAAAGCGGAAGGTATCACCAGGATAGAGGGGGATATCATCGGATCTGAAAACCAAAGACTCAACAACAAAATTCCCCGTACCTGGATATGGGAAGACATTGCCAACTACTTTGGTGCAGCAGCCTCCATGCTGAACATATATGAAAACACCTATCAGTTGAGCTTTAATACGGGCAGCCTTGCCGGAGAACCAACGGCTATCACAAAACTCACACCGCGCGGCATGGACCTGACATTCAGCAACGAGGTAATTGCTGCCAACGGCGGTGGTGACCAGGCCTATATTTTTGGCGTGCCTGAAAGCAATGAACGTGTGATTCGGGGGACACTACCCATGGGGCACAACAGTTTTGTTGTCAAAGGAGCGATACCCGACCCCGCCCTTTTGGCTGCCAGGCACCTGCACGAACAGCTTGAAAAAGACGGGATTTCTGTTGATGGCAAAGCCGGAACAGGTATGCCGGTGGAAACAACACAGAAAATTCAGAGTACATATTCTCCCAGCCTGGAAAAGCTCATTAAAATCACAAATCATAAAAGCATTAATTTGTATGCCAACTCCCTTGGTCTGCTTTTCAGTGATGAACGGATTATGGATGAGGCATGCGACGAAATGACAAAATTCTGGAATCAAAAAGGCATGCGCACAGAAGGCCTGAAAATGGAAGATGCCTGCGGACTGTCTCCCTTCAATCAAATATCTGCCTACCAGCTTGCCTATATCCTGAAATTTATGCAGGATTCCAAACATGCCAGTGTTTTCCGTGCATCATTACCGGTAGCAGGCAAGTCCGGGACCCTCAGATATTTTGGACACCGGCGGGATTTTAGCGGAAAATTTGCCGGCAAATCCGGAAGCATGAAGCGGGTCTATTCATATGCAGGTTATCTGACCACAGAATCCAAAAAAGAATATATCATAGTCGGTATACTGAACCGTTTTGACTGCAGCTCCAGGGAGGCAAAAACTGCTCTGGAAGATTTTGTCAATACAGTGTACACCACTTACTGATCGTCTTTTTTGATAATTTTTGTATCCTGAATGATGGCTGAAACCTGCTTAACATTTTTTTTGAAGAAGAAAATAGAAAACAACAAAAGTATAAGTTGTTTTTTTGTCAAATGGCACAGTAATTGCTAACTTAGCAAATAGATTAAAAGTGTAAACCAAAATCAAATATTATGCAAAAGAAAAGTTTATCATTACTCGTTCTGCTCGGCCTTTTCACATCGGCCGTGCTCATGTTTTC
>JBNJGS010000025.1:0-33012 GCA_051747965.1 Bacteroidota bacterium | reverse complement strand
GTTTTGGTTTTTGCGTTTGTTCATAAAGGCAGTCTTTGCCCAAAAGTAAAAAAAAGCCGGAAACCATGCAAGGCATCCGGCCGTCAGCTATTCCTTTTTGGGCTTAAGTTTTTCAAGCTCCTTATTCATAGCTGTCAGTCTATCCCCAACATCCTTGATTTCTCCACCCATTTCTTTGTATTGTTCTTCAATGGCTTTATTCATGCGGTTGCTCATGGTCTTAATTTTCTCATCTTCTCGTTTTACTGCGGCATCATGTGCATTTTCAATTTCTTTATTTACGGATGCAATTTCCTGCTTCAGGCTGTCTTTTATTTCCTTATGAGCAACATCTGCACTTGTTTTGTTCTGCTTAATTTTATCCAGCAAATCTTTTTTCGTCGCATCAATGCGCTGATTTGTGGTCGATTCCTTATTGATAATATTTGCCTCAATATCCTCTTTCAGTGCTTTCAAATCATGCTCATTTTTCTCAATAAGCTCTGCTTTAAGCTTTTTCATCCGTTTTGCACGACTTGTCCATTGTATAACAATCAACACCAGCAAAATAAAAACCAGTCCTGCCAGGCCGAATAGCATTTTTTCCAGATTATCCATTTCCTGATTTTTTGAGGAGGTCAGATCAATTTTTTCTTCCAGCGGCTCCAGATCATCTGCCGTCAGAAACATCCCGGCCATCTCTGAATCTATGCCTTCATTTTCCATCCTGATACTTTGCACCATGCTGTCCATCATTACCATTCTTTCATTCATAACAGAGTCAAGCCGTGCCAGAGCAGTATCAACATCCTGACTCACTGCATCCATACGGCCAAGAACCTGATTCTGTTTGCGTTCATATACCTGTATTTTGGATTTTAATTGTTCAAATTCGCTGCGGCTAGGCGGTTCATTAAAGTCTTCCTGGCAGTAGCCAAATTGAAATAGAAACAGAATTCCAAATGAAATAAGTAGTGTTTTTTTCATCATGTCAGGTTTTATTGGTTATGTTATGATCAAATTTAATCATTTTACTTCAAACTATCCAATGATATCTTCAAAAAGCTTACAAACAGATTATTAACTATTTGTCAACAAGAAATAAACAACTATCTTCGTACAAAAACTAATCTGAAAAAGTATGAAACGCACATTTACGACAAGTTTATTTCTTATTATTTTTCTTATGCCGGTTTTTTCTTATACGGGAGAAATCATCAATAAGTTTGCTACCGGCACAGATTTTCCAACCGGCTTGTGTTACGATGGAGCATCTTTATGGATGGCAGATCGCAAACTGGATAAAATCATACAGATTGACCCGGAAACCGGCGAGCATACAGGAAGCATATCATCGCCTGCATATTGGCCTATGGGGATAACCCATGACGGTGAAAACCTCTGGTGCATTGATATCAAAGGTGGCATTCCACTGGCTGAGAATTACAATGGGATTGCCTACAAACTGGATGATGCTACAGGGAATATTTTACATCAGATCAATCTGCCCTGCAAAAAGCCAACCGGTCTTACATGGGACGGTACATATCTATGGGTAGCAGATGATGCCGGCAATCAAATTATTCAATTCAGTCCGGAAGACGGAACCACCATAAAATCTTTCAAAGCACCGGCCGGGAATAGCATGGGATTAACATTTGACGGCACCTACCTTTGGGTCAGTGACCGGGGCAATGATGAAATTTACATGATGAGTCCTGAAACAGGAGAAGTTCTGCTGATTACCGATGCACCTGGAGACTATTCACGTGGTCTGGCCTGGGACGGTGAGTTTTTGTGGAATGTAGACTGGCAGGACAAGAGTATTTACAAAATCATCCGCAAAGATGATGAAAACATGCGCAAAAAGGATCCAAAAGAATACATGGTCAGATACACCCACCAAAGCACCAATTTCGGACCCGGTAAACTGCTGACTCTGGATGTTCATTTTGCTCTTGGCAGTGATCGTGATAATCAGGAACTGCTGTCTGAGCCTGATTACTCAGTTAAGCCAGCAGATTTCCCTGAAGATCAGTGGAATCAAAAAACAGCTCACTTTAATTTCACCAACATTCAGGCCGGTGAAACACGGGAAATAGTCATCACAAATAAGGTAAAGCTTTGGGATGTCCGGTATTTTATCTTTCCCGACAAGGTAGGCAGCCTGGATGAAATTCCTGAGAATATCACATCTCTTTATCTGAGAGACAATGAAAAATATAAAATCAATCATCCTGTCATAGAGAAAGCTGTGAAGGAAGCTGTTGGTGATGAAAAAAATCCATACCGGATGGCGCGGCAGATATATGATTATGTAATGGAAAACATGTATTATGAAATGTCAGGCGGATGGAATACTGCACCTGCAGTGCTTGAACGCGGCAACGGCTCTTGTTCGGAGTACAGCTTTGTCTACATTGCCATGTGCAGGGCTGTAGGATTACCGGCGCGATATGTTGGGTCTGTGGTTGTCCGTGGCGATGATGCCAGCATGGATGATGTTTTTCACCGCTGGGCTGAGATTTACCTGCCCAATTACGGCTGGGTTCCGGTGGATCCCAGTGGCGGAGATCAGGATTCACCACGTGCCCAGGCAGACTATTTCGGCCATCTGGCAAACCGCTTTTTCATCACAACCCAGGGTGGAGGAAATTCTGAAAGCATGGAATGGACATACAATTCAAATGAATTTCACACAACTGAACCCAAAACCCATGTAGTGGTGGAATATTTTGCCGACTGGGAACTTTTGGACTGATAAATAATACATACCGGCGGCATTTCTGTGATCGGCCACCGCTGACCAATCAGAATTTGTATCTCAACTGAACTTTCACGTCGGTTTTGTGCGGGGCATCAATTTCCGAGAGGCCACTGCTGACAGTTTCCCGATTGTCGTAATAGGTGCGGCCAATTCTGAACCAAAAGTCAATATTGTCGGAGGGTGAGTATTTTGCCAAAAGGTAAAACCGTTTACCGTGATAATAATATGCAGGGATTGAAAATGCATACAGAACATCATATTCATAAGAATATATGCGTGTATTGTATGAGTCTGTACGAAAGAGTGCAAAGCGTGTAACAAAGCGCAAGGGAGCATTTTGCAATTGCCAGATAATATCCTGTGACAAAAGCCAGCCATCTTCCCTTTCTTCTTCATCATTGGCTTTATATCCTGCATATTCAACCTGTGTTTTCAGCCGGATGTCCCGGGATGGTTCCATCACAAGGTTATAGCGGGCTTTCAGTTGATTTTCAGGTTTCATCAAGGCCATATAGGAATCATCTGTAAAATAGCTTTCATCTTTTTCCTGCCCTTTGATGCGCCAGTACATGGAAATTTTTCTGTTGAGTGAATAATCCGCCTGCACGAGCCAGTCGTATCCGCCTGAGGGAGAACTTGTCTGAAATCGCATCCATGGAAAACGGAAAATATCAATATATCCCCGGAGTTCCCATCCTTTAAATGGCAAAACCTCAGCTCCAAGATAAAACCCCTGTTCATTACCCAGACTGGAGCTTTCGCCAAAAGACGAAGCATAACCTGCATAATATCCCGGAGAAATATTTCTGTAAACACCAGAAAATGAGATCTGCGGTGCAGCATTCAGCACAAATCCGCTGACAATGGCGGGTTCATATACATCATTGGTAGCTGCTTCGCCAAATAGGGAAAAGCTTCTGTATTGGTAGCGAAAATCCATGCCAAGGTTCATGAAGCTGTTTCCGGCAAAATCAAAAATATCATATAGTTGATTCCCGGGCATTAAATCGGCACCATAATTATACCATGCGTAAGTCATTCCAAGTCGGAGATTATTTCTGTTGAAATTGACATTACCACCGGCAATTTGCTCGTTGATGGCTCTTTCATCTTCAATTTCACCGGGTGTCCGGTGGTATCCGACATTCTGAAAGGATGTCACTGATTGTATATCATTTCCAATGCTGTCTGTGGCATCAATATTGGCATCTATCATCTTATTGGAGTAGAAGGCAGATATATCGAAATCTCCCAGTTGAACAGTACCACCACCCCCGCGCATAAACTGGTTTTCATTGGCACTGGAGTACCGGTAAATTCCCCGGCCTTTCCTGATAACATTCATTACATATGGTGTTTTGCCAAAACTCATTGAAGACCAGGCCACCAGTCCCTGTCCGAACTGAACGGAATAATCGCCGAGGTTCAGGGTTTTGATAATGCCGATATCCTGCAACTGAATATGCGCAGCGTAATAATCAAAGCCATAAGGATTGCTTCCCTGAAAGAATTCTTCCCCTGCATCTTTTTCTGCAGTCAGGCCGATGCTGAGTTTGTTTTTGTAATGAAATTTGTATTTAAGATACAGTTTATCCGGTGATCCGAGGTACCGTGATTTATCAGGATTTTCCTCCAGTACGCTGTCAGGTACAGTAATATATCCCTTTTGTTCTTCCAGAACACGTTCGTATCGCAGGAACACATCATGCCTGCCATACTGAAAGGCATCCCACAGCGAAAACTCATCACCCGGGGCTTTGTCCTCAAAAGTAATAAATGGCATCATGAGGGAAACCAGGTCTGCATCGAATCCATACAAATATTGTAACTCGTAAGGAGTTTGGATACTACCTGCTTTTTTTCTGTATTCCAGCAGGCTAAAAATCTGAAAATCCGTAAGAAAAATCAATTCCCGCAAATCATCTTCACCGGCCTGATTAATACTGACAGGATCGTCGGCCAGCTCCACCATTCTCTCGACAAAAGATGAATAATCGAGGTCGGCATCGGCACGTTCAGCAAGCAATTCAATGATGCTGCTCAAATCTGTTTCTGAACTGATATCCGGGTCGGCCTGGGCATACAGATTTGACACCGATGCACTCACCAAAATAAATATCAGGGCTATATTTGGCAGAATCTTTTTACAATGCATAACTGACTCCCAGATGAGGTGAACTACCAAGAATATTGTGGTATGAATAAGCCAGGTCGATACTTAGGTTTTTCCATTTCCACCCAACACCAAAACTGGCCTTCAGGGGTTTGGCATTGATACCGGTTCTGAGGAAAAAATTGTCAAGAAGACGGTGTTCAAAGCCAACTTTTACCATGGTATAGTCAGCCATATCGGTTTCAGCTTCTACACTGGCCAGCATATCCTCTGAAAACCAGTATCCCACACCCAGGCGCATGGCCACCGGAAGTTCTCTGTTTTGTTCTCCGCTAAAAGCGATATTTGCCGGGTTAAAAACATGAGCGCCAAACATAAAATCTTCTCCTGGTGTTGCAAGCAAGCCAATATCAAAAGTCAGCAGGTTGGTGTTTCCGTATGCCTCAGCTTGCATGGTATTGAAATAATTTAGCTGCACACCCATGGAAAGCCATTCTGCCAGTTGCATTGAGTATGCCACACTCAGACGGTTCTCACTGTATAGTGAATAACCGAAGCGGCTGAAACTAACCCCCACTGCACTATTGGAAAATGGTTTAACAAAAGCCAGAGAAGCCCGGGACAATTCATTGACCATAAATTGATTTTCCCAGTTAAGCCCCAGGCTCATATCACTGACACCTGTAAGTGCTCCCGGGTTATTAAAACCTGCCCAGACATCCTGATTCATCAAGCTGGCATCGCCCATTCCGGAGGACCTGCTGCCTGCCTGCCATTTGTCCTGTTCTGCAAATGACAGGAAGGCGACAAACAGCAACAGAACCGATATGCTGAATTTTCTCATCATTTCACACGGTATTCAAAATTTTTATCATCCAGACTTTGATTGGCTTTTACAATTTTATCTTTCAGTCCTTCTTTGAAACGCTTCACCTTGTTCTTCATGCCTGAGTTACCGGAGGCAATAATTTGCAGAGCAAGGATTCCGGCATTCTGAGCACCATTGACCGCCACTGTAGCCACAGGAATCCCCGGTGGCATCTGAACAATGGCCAATAATGCATCCAGTCCGTCAAAGCTGCCTTTAATGGGGACACCTATCACAGGGAGACTGGTCATGGCGGCTATCACACCGGGCAGATGGGCAGCCATACCGGCACCTGCAATGATAACTTCTATGCCACGTTCTTCTGCATTGCGTGCAAATTTCTCAACCTCATCCGGAGTACGATGAGCTGATAAAGCATTGATTTCAAAAGGAATCTGCATCTCATTGAGAAAATTTGCAGCCTTTTCCATCACCGGCCAATCCGATGTGCTTCCCATGATAATACTAACAACAGGTTTCATATTTTAAATAAATTTATTGGTTAACACCATGTATATTATTACTGTCATTGACAAAAATAAAACTTTAACGCAATCTTTTATCATTATCGACAATGAAAAAACATGAAATTATGCATATAAGTTAAATATCAAGTCATTAAATCATAGTGCAGGAGGTCTGTTTGATGCAGATAATGCCAATTTTCCACAAGCAAACAGTGCGGGAATTTTAAAATAAGCGCAGAATGATTATCTTCGTCGGAAAAATACGCAGCAAATGGATACCATCAAAATACTGGATAAAAATTTCAAGATTTACCTTGAGGATTACCGGATAAAGGAACGGATTGCGGAGATGGCCAATCAGATGAATGCCGATTTTGAATCCCAGACACCCGTTTTTTTAGGCATACTGAACGGCTGTTTTATGTTTGCCTCTGATTTATTCAAAAATCTGGATGTAGATTGTAAGATTTCCTTTTTAAAAATTGCATCTTACGAAGGAACGCGATCTACAGGAAAAGTAAGGCAACTGATTGGATTGAACGAAGACATAAAAAACAAGCCGGTGGTTATTCTTGAAGACATCATTGATACAGGCATTACCATTGAGCATATCATAAAGCAACTGAAGGCATATGAGCCTTCTGAAATACGGATTGCCACATTGTTATTGAAACCGGATGCTTATCAAAAAGATATTCCGGTAGATTATACAGGTTTTGAGATTCCCAATAAATTTATTGTAGGTTATGGGTTGGATTATGATGGGTATGGCAGAAACCTCAGGCACATTTATCAGATAACCCAATAAAACACTGATATGTTAAACATTGCACTCTTTGGCCCTCCGGGAGCCGGCAAAGGCACACAGGCCAAAAAACTTGCTGAAAAATACAATCTGACCTATATCTCAACCGGGAATATCTTACGAAAAGAGATTAAAGAAGGGACAGAGCTCGGGAAACAGGCAGAATCCATCATTGACCGTGGTGGACTGGTCTCTGATGAGATAATTGTCCAGATAATTGAAGAACGGATACAAATGCATCCCGAAGCAAAAGGCATTCTTTTTGATGGATTTCCAAGAACTTATGCCCAGGCCTATATTCTGGAAGGCTTATTACTTAAAATGAACACCAAGCTTACCTGCATGCTCAGCCTGGAGGTACCGAAAGAAGAGCTCATGCGTCGCATGCTCAAGAGAGCAGGCGAAGAAAACCGCTCAGATGATAAAAAGGAAATCATTTTGAATCGCTTCCGTGAATATGAAGAAAAAACCATTCCTGTGATTGAATTTTACAAGGAGCAGAACAAATACGTACAAATTGACGGAATTGGTGATGTTGACCAGGTCTTTGACAGATTGTGTGATGCCATTGAAAAGGCATTGTCACAAACCTGGCTTAACGTTGTTCTGTTTGGCCCTCCGGGTGCAGGCAAAGGAACCCAGGCCAAGAAACTTGCCAAAGAACACAAGCTTGTATATATCAGTACCGGAGCACTGATTCGCGACGAAATCCAACAGAAAACTGAAATCGGTCAGCGTGCACAAAAATATCTCGACAGCGGTGATATTGTACCGGATGATATCGCAATCCGGCTTATCGAACGCAGAATACAAAACAATCATGAAGACGCACGTGGCTTTATTATCAAAGGTTTTCCAAGCAATTTGGTGCAGGCTTATATTCTTGACGGACTTTTCAAACGTCATGATTCGGAAGTCTCACTGGTCCTTAACGTTGATGCACCAACCCTTACATCAATAAAGCGATTGACACAAAGGGCAAAAACCGGAAAAGCCAGGGTTTACGACCAGGACACAGATATCATTATTCACCGGCTTGAAGTATGGGAAAAGAAAACGAAACCGGTACTGGAATATTACAAACGACAGGGCAAGATTCAGTGCTTCGACGGCAGTGGTGACCCAGAAGAGCTTCATGAAGGACTGACAAAAGCAATCCAAAAAGCATTCAAAGATATACGCTGATACATGAGCAATCCAAATTTTATTGACTACGTTAAAATATTCTGTCGTTCAGGGAACGGAGGCGCCGGTTCAAGACATTTCCGCCGTGAAAAATATGTGGCTAAAGGCGGCCCGGACGGTGGCGACGGAGGACGTGGAGGTCATATCATTTTGCGTGGCTCACGACACCGGTGGACACTGCTGCATCTGAAATACGAAAAGCACCACTTTGCACCTAACGGAGAATCCGGAGGTTCTGCCAGAAAATTCGGTGCCGATGGTGATGACATCATCATTGAAGTACCACTGGGTACAGTAGCCAAAAATGCCGAAAACGACGAAGTGCTGTTGGAAATCACCGAGGACGGACAGGAAGAAATATTGCTTGAAGGTGGCATGGGCGGCCGGGGCAATACACATTTTAAAACCAGCACAAATCAGGCTCCCAGTTATGCTCAACCCGGTATTCCCGGGCAGGAAGCCTGGATTATCCTGGAACTCAAAGTTCTTGCAGATGTTGGCCTTGTGGGTTTCCCCAATGCAGGTAAATCCACCCTGCTTGCCAGTATCTCTGCAGCAAAACCCAAAATTGCAAATTACGCATTCACCACCCTTACTCCAAACCTGGGTATCATTGCCTACCGGGACGGAAAGTCATTTGTCATGGCAGATATTCCCGGCATTATTGAAGGGGCTGCAGAAGGCAAAGGACTTGGCCTGCGATTTCTCAGGCATATTGAACGAAACGCCAGTCTACTGTTTATGGTGCCTGCAGACAGCAAAAACATCGCAGATGAGTATCATATTCTTTTGCATGAACTCAAAAAATACAATCCGGAACTTTTGGATAAAAAGCGACTTCTGGCAATCAGCAAATCTGACCTGATTGATGCAGAACTCAAAGCCATGCTGCAATCTGAACTTCCGGAGATTGAAACTGTATTTATTTCCTCTGTTACCGGAGAAGGACTGAATGAAATGAAAGACAAAATCTGGAAAAGCCTGCATGAATGATTGAATATCTGGAAATGCTCGACCGCAGCCTGTTGCTTTTTTACAATAAACTGCACTCCCCGGTTGCAGATGCTGTAATGTGGTTTCTGAGCGACAAATACGTGTGGATTCCCCTTTATCTTTTCATCATTTTCATGATGATAAGAAAAGCCGGGTGGCGAGGAGTTTTCATGATTCTTGCTGCAATTCTGACTTTTGCTATGACTGATTTGATTTCTGTTAATCTTTTTAAAGATGTCATTCAGCGATACCGGCCAAGTCACAACCAGGATATTCAGCATCTGATTGTCAGTGTGAATAATTACCGAGGTGGATTGTATGGATTTGTCTCTTCACACGCAGCCAATACTTTTGGCCTGGCCACAATCAGTTATTTGCTGCTGCAAAAGAAATGGTTTGGGTGGATGATATTTTTCTGGGCCGCCCTGGTTTCTTTTTCCAGAATTTATCTGGGCGTACATTACCCCGCTGATATCGCAGTGGGAGCTTTACTGGGTGTGGCATGCGCTTACGCATCCTGGGCATTATACACTGTTTTGCCTCAAAATTTGAGACGCGCAGGCAAAAGGAAAAGCAAGCCCTCTGCGGTTAATCCTTAAACAGAGAATCAATAAAGGCTTTTCTTTCAAACAATTGCAAATGGTCTTTGCCCTCTCCTACACCAATATATTTAACAGGCACATTAAACTGATCAGATATCCCGATGACTACGCCTCCTTTGGCCGTTCCGTCGAGTTTGGTAACCGCCAGGGCATTGACTTCGGTAGAGTTGATAAACTGTTTGGCCTGTTCAAAGGCATTTTGTCCGGTTGAGCCGTCAATAACAAGCAATACTTCATCCGGTGCATCCGGAATCAGTTTTTTCATTACACGTTTCACCTTGGATAGTTCATTCATCAGGTTCACTTTATTATGCAAACGGCCGGCAGTGTCTATGATAACCACATCTGCATCCTGACTGATGGCAGAAGAAAGAGCATCATAGGCAACCGATGCAGGGTCAGAACCCATACCTTGTTTTATCAGGGGAACATCAACCCGCTGTGCCCAGATTTCTAGTTGTTCAATAGCAGCTGCCCGGAATGTATCGGCAGCACCAAGCAACACTTTTTTACCGGCTTTTTTGAACTGATAAGCCAGTTTACCGATGGTGGTAGTTTTTCCTACACCGTTAACACCAACGACCATAATTACATAGGGAGTATCCCGTTTGGGCAGCTCCCAGTCGCTAAAGTCTGCTGTTTCATTTTCGGCCAGCAGGGCACTGATTTCATCACGAAGTAAGGCATTCAACTCGGAAGAACCCAGATATTTGTCGCGTTTTACACGTTCCTCTATCCTGTCGATGATCTTCAGGGTGGTGTCTACTCCTACATCAGAAGAAATGAGTACATCTTCCAGATCATCCAGTACCTCATCATCAATTTTGGAACGACCAGCAACAACGCGTCCCAGTTTTTTAAACACGCTGTCTTTTGTTTTTTCAAGACCTTTATCCAGATCCTGCTGACTGTTTTTATTAAAGATACCAAACAATGCCATGCTGATGAATTTTAATTAATGCATATAAAAACAAAAACAGCACACCTCCGGAATGAAGGGTGCTGTAACTTTTTATTTCCGTATTGATTACTTCTTAGCGAAAAAATCTTTCACATTTTCGCTATTCACAATTTCTTCTTTGAAAGTATATGCACCTGTTTTCCTTGATTTATCCATCTTGATTACGCGTGCAAATTCTTTTCCTTTTCCGGATTTTAGTGATGCAACAGTTTTCTTAGCCATAATTCAATTATTTAATTTCTTTGTGTACTGTAACTTTTCTTAAAATGGGATTGTATTTTTTCAATTCCATTCGTTCAGGTGTATTTTTCCTGTTCTTGGTTGTAATGTAGCGAGACATGCCCGGCATGCCGGATTTCTTCTGTTCCGTACATTCCAGAATAACCTGAACCCTGTCACCTTTTGACTTTTTTGCCATAACTTAATTCTCCTTTTAATACTTTGTAATGTAACCTTTTGCTTTGGCTTCTTTCAATGCTTTCTGCAAACCTACCTTGTTAATAACGCGAACTGCTTTGTTAGAGACAACCAACTCGATCCAACGGTCTTCTTCCTCAAGGAAAAACTTCCGTTTTGAAAGGTTTACATTAAATCTGCGCTTGGTATGTGTCTTTGAGTGAGAGACACTGTTCCCAACGATCGCTTTCTTTCCTGTTATTTGACAAATTTTTGCCATGACTGTATATGTTTCAAATTTGGAATGCAAAAATCGGATTTTTTTTCTTAATCACAAAATAAAAACACAAAAAAGATGCAGACTTACTGACATTTGCCTGTTCATAAGTTTATCTGACGCGATTATTCAGCATATGCATGCCTGTGTAGGCAGCCCTGAGGGTATTAACTTCCCGGGTGCTACCAAAGAGAAATTTCTCTGCAAGTATCCCATCAGGTGTAGCTATAGCAATCCAGGTTGTACCAACAGGTTTATCCTCACTCCCACCAGTCGGCCCGGCAATGCCTGAAACTGCAATGGCAGTATCTGCGGTAAGCTTTTCAATCACGCCTTTTGCCATGTGCATCACCACCTCCTTGCTCACCGCTCCATATTTTTTTATGATTTTTTCCGGTACATCAAGTAATTTGCTTTTCATATTATTCTGATAAGCCACGATACTGCCCTGAAAAACGTCAGATGCTCCTGGAACCGATGTTAACAGAGAAGCCAGCAAACCACCCGTGCAACTTTCTGCGGTGGCAATACTGAGCTTCTGCCGTTTCAAATTGGAAAGCAATACATTTTCCAGGCTCTGCTCTTTGTCACTGAAGATATGCCCGGGTATAATGCGATGAAGTTCACTAATGGCTTTATCCAGTTCATTCTTCCAGGCTTCAGCCTTATGATAAACCGATAACCTGATTTTAATCCCACGAGGTGAGGGCAGATAGGCAAGCTTGATTGCTTCGGGCAGACGATTTTCCCACCCATTTAGCTTCTCCGCCAGAATAGCTTCCGGCAAACCATAGGTCATCAGGGTTTCATGTTTCACTGAAGGCAAATGATAGCGCTGCTTAATACGTGGCAGCACTTCTTTTTCCATAATCTCTTCCATTTCAAAAGGCACGCCTGGCATGCTGTAAAGCACGTCATTGCCACGTGTAAATTTCATTACCGGCGCTGTACCCAGCGGATTATCAATCACTTCACAGGCCTCAGGAACCATAGCCTGACCAGCATTGTTGTCATTCATGGAATAAGCGCGCCGGGCAACAAATTTCTCTACCTGCCGGTAAACCCTTTCAGAATGAACAAGACGTGTATCAAAATAATCAGCCAGGCTTTCTTTGGTAATATCATCCCGCGTAGGTCCGAGTCCGCCGGTCATTATCACCAGGGAAGCCTGCTGCCATGCTTCATCCAGAGCTCGGTGAATTGCATCACCTTCATCCCTGATGCTGATGTTTTTTTCTACCTGTATGCCAAGTTGATTCAGCTTCTCTCCTATCCAGGCTGCATTGGTGTCAATTGTCTGGCCAATAAGAATCTCATCCCCGATTGTAATAATCACTGCTTTCACATTCTCTCGCTTTATCATGAAACAGGGCTGATGCCAGCCCTGTTATTGTTTATTTATGTAATCTGCAATCTTTCTTTGAAAGGCAGAAATGTCATAAAATCTGCATGGTGAACCAAATATGCTTCTGTGGTTCGTTTTACCATATTGCCTTCTCCTGCATGGGTAGCAATGATATGGCAAATTTCCGCCGGCACACCGCATTCCTCGGCCAGAGAGACCCCGGAAAAGGGATGCCTCAGATACTTACCATAGCTGCCCTGCACAGCCTTACCATCTTCATCCAGCACATATTCAAGCAGCTTGCCAACATCTGCAAGAATGGCTCCGGCAATCAGCACGTCCATATCAGCGGTAAGCTCACCTTTATAAAAACCGTTGACTTTCTCGCCCGCATCTTTTGCAATATGCACAACAGAACGCTTGTGATCCATAAAGGTAACTTTCAGATCAGGACCTGCCAGGAGGGTAAAAGGAATTCTGTTCAGGTCATCAGCATTCAAAACACTGCGCTCCAGGGCCAGGGCCCAGGTTTTTGTTACTTTCTCACGCAATTCCTCGTTCTCAATCCAGTCAAGTTCCGGCCACAATTCTTTGGCTTCGTTCATGTAATTTTTCATATTTTAAAATTTTGGTTAATATTATCATCAGCAAATTATGAAAACAAAAATATGAAAATGTACGGAATAGAAAAGTCTGTTTTACTGATTTCCAAATCAAGGACAGAAGCCAATATTCGCCGCATGGCAGATAAGGCAAAAGCAAAAGGTCTGGATTTTCGGCCACATTTTAAAACACATCAATCATATGAAACGGCTGGGATTTTCAAGAAGCACGGAATAGAAAAAATCGCCGTATCCAATATTGATATGGCCTATCATTTTCTGAATGCCGGATTCAAAGATATCTGTCTTGCGATACCTTTCAATCCACTGCAGGCACATCATCTCAAAAAACTAAGCAGCAAAAGCCGGTTTTGTATTGTTGTTGATTCGCTCCATCATCTTGATTTATACAATGAACATTGCACAAATCCCACGGTTGTTATGATTAAGGTTGACACAGGATATCATCGCACAGGTGTGAATTACGGCAATACATCCGGAATAATGGAGATCATCAAAAAAATCAACCGGCAAAGCCGACTACATTTCAAAGGTTTTTTGGTTCACAACGGACAGACCTATCAGGCGGAATCACGCGATGAAATATCGGCCATACATACAGATTCCCTGAAAAAACTACAATACCTCAAAAATGAATTTTCAGATTTCTCTCCATACATAAGCCTTGGAGACACACCAAGTGCCAGTATATGTGAAGAATTTGGACCTGTTGATGAGCTCAGGCCTGGAAACTTTGTATACTATGACTACATGCAATATCAACTTGGCGCCTGCCGGTTAGATGACATTGCCTGTCTTGTCGCGGCACCTGTAATATCCGTTCAGACAGAGCGCAAAGAGCTTATACTGCACTGTGGTGCAGTGCATTTATCCAAAGAAAGCCTCTACAGTCAGGGACATCTCCATTTTGGGGAAGTAATGAAAATCTCCAGGGAAGGGGAATTTCAAACTTTCTCCCCGCCGGCATTCGTTACAAAATTGTCTCAGGAACACGGGACTGTGCGATTTTCTGGCCCGGAAGCCAAAACATTTTTGCCTGGCGACTTGCTTTCAATAATTCCTGTACACTCCTGTCTCACAGTAAACCTGATGAAACATAACAGCCTGTATATAGACTGAAAACTTCCCCCCTTCATGTTCCGGAAACACCCGTTATAAATACCTGTTTTTAAAAACGGGTATTTATAACGGTAAAACCACCTTTGTTTTGTTCTTCCTTTGTAATGGAAGCTTAAAATATAATGGACAAAACAAAAAGATACAATAAGGTAAAGGTTTTCTTTCATACAGACACAATGGAAGCAGAGCATCCTTTGCTGAGCAATTGCTTAAGCTGCCACCCCAGACAAAGACAGAACATTCCTGCATATCTGACTTTCAAAGAGCAGAAGGAAAACAGGGACGGCATCAATAAGCTGTATTCCTATGCTGAAAGCAAATCTTTGGTTTTGGAGCATTATAAAAACAAACAGGAAATACAAATTGAAATACCAAAACATCAACTATCAAACGCTGCAATTCATGAAGAGAGCCCCTCTGTTGATTCAAATCATCCACTAAGTTTTGAAGAAAACGGCAAAATAGCACTCCTGACTTTCCTCGGAGATGTCGTTTTCCGGTACAATTCATCGAACAAAGACAAAAAACAACACAAACAAACAAATCAACAAGGGCTTTCCTTTTTAAAAGGCTATGTAAAAACCATTACTGAAAAGCGTATTCCAGATTACCGGTACGAAGCAGTTTCCCATACAGAATATGATAATGTCACTGCAAAAATGCAGAGGGAATATATTCCGGAACTTAGTGGACATGGCCAATGCATTGGGATTCTCAATATAAGCAAACACCCGCGAAGTGAATGCATCTGCAAAGACAGCACCAACAAACTCAGACTTCCCTTGTCTGCTGAGGTACATCTTCTGCAAACATTGCTTCCTGAGGCCAGGATTGTAATATATAATGATGTCAGTATGTTATCTGCACTCAAAACAAGCATCAACGATGCAAACAATGCCCCTGACATCATCATAAATCCCTATTCAGGCTATCAAGCTGATTATACGGGCGCCGAACTGAAAATCCTCAAAAACAGTTTATTAAAAGCTGCTTTGCTAAACAAAACCATTTTGTCATACAAACCATTATCAGAATTGCATACTGATGATGCTTCAGTACCATCCGGTCTGCCATGGGTTTTGCAGTGCTTACCATACTCAGCAAACGAATCTTTTGAGACATCACAGAAAATGATTCCTGTGATGAATAAAAAACAACATTATCTGACAGCAGCCAAACAGTTTAATATAATGTTCTGGGCAGCACAGGTAGCCAAACTGAATGAGAAATTTAAATTTAAACTGGGCTATATCAATGACTATTTTCACAATGCCCTACTGACAAACAAATGCTTTTCGGCATGCCTGCCCGAAAACAGTGGGCTGTTACATACAGATAAATTCGAAAAAATTCATCATATTCTTTACAAATATATAAACAACATAAAAATTGATGACTGATAAAATGGACATAAAGCAACAAATATTGTCGCGTGGATTTAGCGGTCTGATTACAGTTCGCAATGATGGTCAATACAAAGCCAGATTTGAAGTAAGCTATCAACTGAACACGATTGAGTTATCGCAAAATTCGGGAAGATTCGGTTCAGGAGAACAGCGTAGCCTGAATATTCCCAAAGGAGCTAAAAATCTGGTCATTAAAGCAGACGAACAAATCAACAGTCACCCGGGAATCTGGAAAGAAATTTTTACCATGAAGTACCCTTATGCCGGTGAAAGAAATTTCCGACTTTGGGGAACAAATCTATACCCCCGTTACGGGCTTATTATCCCGGAATACAACAAAGCATGACAGCCTACAACTCAACATATCGTCCATTGCAAAACAACACACACACGCATTTTTCTCTGGCGGAGAAAATGCAGTATTCATTCTCAAACCCCCATTCTCTATGGAGTGCCGGTAAACAACACATGCTATATCAACTCCTTTTCTATCATGTCCAACGGTTAATCCTCAAGGCACTCCACTGCACTCAACAATACAAGCATACGATTTCGCATTAACCTGAATGTATGCTTTATTGTTCCAACCTCTATGAGAATGGGGGTTTTTCTTTACAAGGATTACAAACCTGTAACATGCTGGTTCAAACCGGCACTTTTACATGACAACAAATGAACACCCGGGTTCCAGGTCGTTTCATGCCGTATGACAGTCCAGACAAACAGCAAGCATGTCTGTCACTGATACAAAACATATTACATCCTGATATCATCAATCAAAAAAAGCAGCAGCATATCTGTAGAAATAAAATCTTTATGTTCTTTACATATGAATAAACAGTGGCATACAAGATGGCAGGGAAAAGTGCCGGGCTTATTTTACCACAAAACGTGCCTTTCTGCTTTCTGAACCGGCTGCATAATGCAAAACATACACCCCCCCGCTATAATCGCTCAAATCAAAAAGTCTTCGACCGGCAGTCATTTTTTCGTGAAACATCAGGCGGCCGTCTGAGCTGAATATCTTAACATCAGCGGGCTGTGTTCCGGGAATATGCACAACAAGTTGTTTATCTGCAGGATTGGGATACAAGCTGAATTTCTTCGAATCCATGTCATCCTTGCCTGTGGTTATGCTTTCATATTCCAGTTCCCAGCCAATTTCCTGACCATCACCGTCAGTTACAAACTTCAGAAAAACCTCCCCGGCGCCTGACACAACTTCTTCAGGAATTTCATCTCCTGAAAAGCTGCCAAGCAATTCAGCATCCGAGGAATTGCCATCATAAACATACAGCACATCCCCTGCTCCGGTATGAAAATAATTAAACTTCAGTCTGATGGCATCTACACCATCGGGTTGAATAAGCCATTCGCACTCGCTGTCATTCCAATAATAATTGGGTCCGGAACCATCATCAAAAGTCCAGTTTCTTTGTTCATAAAACATACTGCTGCAATATTCGCCCCAGTAAGGAGAAATATTAAAAACAGCACGCTGATTCCAGTGAAAAGATATGCCGTCCAGGAAAAAATACCCATTACCGGAACCGGACCAGCCCCAGTTGAAGTGAAAATAACTGGTATCCTGATAAGCGTCACAAACAAAAGCATGCCCGCCACCGTTATCATCTACACCACTATATAGCACAGGATGATTTTTATCAAGGTCTTCCCTGAGTTTAAATCGCCAATCTTCATCAGAAAACTTGCTCTTTTCAAGAACCTTACTGCCCGGTTTATACTTGAAGTAATATTTCAAAGCATACTCCGAAGCTGTGATATTACTGCCTGAGCCATTCGCGCCGTAATTCATATCAACAGCAGCCCCGCAATGAAACAACAATGTAGAAATTGCCTCTTGTGACTGACTGCCAATGCTGGTCCCCATTACGTCCCATTCGTAATCAACACTACTGAAATCCACTTCTATATTCTCACCCCAGGAAATTGAATTTGAAAATCGTCCGGTGGAGGGGAATTCATGATATTTCATAATCTGCCCCATGGCTGTCGCGACACATCCGGCATAAACATGACCACCGGGGCCTCCTGGATGTGCCGGGCAAGCGGCATTATAAGGCCATCCCTGGTTCCATTTAGTTTCAAGCAGTGGTTGTACTGATTTACCATTGGTTTTTTCATATGCTCTTTCCTCAAACAGTTCCCAGGCTTTGACGGAAGATGCTACAGTCTGCTTTCGGTTTTTGAGTATTTCAGCCTGATTCTCCCTTGCTCCAAGATAAGACAACATGGCCGGGGGAATATTATCCTGGTCAATCCCTCCTTCAATGGAAAAGCCCAGCACAGGATACATGTCAGAATCTCCTGACATCAGCACCCAGGCATTGTCATAACTATAAAGGTAGTATGATGCTGAAACCCCCTTTTGGACAAGCATCATATCACCTTGCAGACTACGGTTTTCTGCGCTGGATTGATATTCAAGAAATGTGAGAGCGATCCTTTTTACTTTGCCTTCATTGACCGGCCCGGCAAACAATCCGGATGCAACAATAATCAGAATTAAAAATAAACAAAAACGTTTCATATCAAATATACTTTCATTGTTTTCAGCATTCCCCAGCCGGGAAAACACAATTTCAACTGGTAAAACTAAGAAAAATCTGTTAACCCCATATTTTTACAGTTCCATGATTTCAAGACGCAAATAATAAAAAAAACGCTGCATCATATGTTGTACAAAATTTCATATCCGCCGGTTTTTTTCCTAATATTGTAACAGAAATAGAAAAATAATAATTATGGATAAGCAATTGCCTTTTAATAAACAATACGTTGATGAATTTGCAAACAAATTCGGACTTCAAAATCTTGGTAAAGCAACAATTCGCGAAATTGTTGGTATGGTTAATCAGATACAGGAGGATTCCGGTGTCAAATTCATGCGCATGGAAATGGGCGTTCCCGGCCTGGCGCCTGCAGAAGTTGGCATTCAGGGAGAAATTGATGCCCTCCGGCGCGGGGTAGCATCTGATTATCCCATGGTTGACGGCGTAAAAGAGCTAAAACAGGAAGCATCCCGTTTTATTAAAAACTTCATGAATGTGGATATTAAACCCGAAGGCTGCGTTCCGACAGTGGGCTCCATGCAGGGCGGATATGCCAGTTTTTTGATGTGTAATAATCTTGACCCCAAAAAAGACACAGCACTGTTCATAGACCCGGGTTTTCCCGTTCAAAAACAACAATTCAGGGTATTGAATCAAAAATATGAAAGTTTTGATGTGTATAATTATCGTGGCAACAAACTTCGGGAGAAACTTGAATCCTACCTTAAAAATGGCAACATAAACAGCATCATATATTCCAATCCTAACAATCCAACATGGATTTGTTTTACCGAAGAAGAGTTGCAAATTATTGGTGAACTGGCCAATAAATATGATGTCATTGTAATTGAAGACCTTGCCTATTTTGCCATGGATTTCAGGATGGATTTATCCAAACCCGGTGTTCCACCATACCAGCCCAGTGTCACCAAATATACAGACAATTATATCTTACTCATCTCAAGCTCAAAAGCTTTCAGCTATGCAGGTCAGAGGCTGGCCATTACAGCCATATCCGATGCCCTGTTCCATAAAAAATATGACCTGCTGAAAGAGCGATTTGGTGCTGAAGAATTCGGATACACTTTTGTTTTGCGTATCATTTATTCCTTATCATCAGGGGTTTCCCACTCAGCTCAGTATGCACTGGCAGCTATGTTTAAAGCTGCCAATGAAGGCAAATTCAATTTTGTGGAATCGGTTAAAGAATATGGTGAGCGCGCCAAAATCATGAAGAGTCTGTTCCTGGACGCAGGTTTTACAATTGTTTACGACAAAGATGTTGACAAAGAACTTGCCGATGGTTTCTATTTCACGATCGCATACCCGGGTATGTCTGGCGGAGAACTACTGAAAGAACTCATTCGTTTCGGAATTTCAGCCATTTCATTAGACAATACCGGTTCAGACCATACCGAAGGCCTACGTGCCTGTGTCTCACAGATTGGTCTTGACAGAATGGATGAGCTGGAAGAACGCATTGCAATGTTTAAAAAGGAAAACTAAGCTCATGTGCAGGCAAAGCCTATGCTTCAACTGTGAAAAAGTCTGGCTGGCCAGCTATGTGAAAGATTTTCTGCAAGCGGACAAACCTCACTATAATGAAAATATAGTTTTGAAACGCATGCACTCTTTCCTGGTGGCAGACCACATGCTTGCGCTTGCACGCGATATGGACAAAAGCCTGCATGACAGCACACTGGCCGGTATCATTGGCCTGTTCCATGATATCGGGAGGTTTAAACAATACAGGGATTACAATACATTTTCAGATCGGGACTCTGTTTATCATGGTGATTTGGGCATCCGGGTGCTTGAAGAAACCGGAAAACTGTCGGAATTTGATGCTGAGGAGGCCGGATTGATTTGTACAGCAATACACAATCACGGATTGCCGCAAATTGAAGAAGGATTATCAGCGAGGGAATTGCATTTCTCCAAAATGATTAGAGATGCCGATAAAATGGACATTTTCCGTATTGTGGATGCCTACTACAGGGAAATGCTCACGGGGAAACGCAACATCAGCCTGGAACTGGGCCTGAAAAATGAGGACAAGCTCACTGACAAGGTTCTTGATTCATTTTACCGGGAAGAAATCATCCTCAAATCAGACATGACATATCTGAACGATTTTAAAATCCTTCAACTGGCATGGATTTACGATTTGAATTTCGATTATACCAGAAACTATGTTCTCAAATCAGGCCATCTGGAAAGCATCATAAACAGCATCAGCATTGCCTGTATCCGGGAAGATTTACGCAAAAAAGCCATTGATTATCTAAAAAAATATTAGGCGATCAGACATTGTCCATTTCCCTGATGTCAGCAAAACTGCCTGAAGGATATTTATCATACAGATTCTGCACGGCATTAACCAGTCTGGGTGCCAATTCCAGTGGTTTTGGCATCTCAGAGGTTCCGCGGGCTTTCCGGAGTCTGTCAAAAGCAGGAAACCGCTCATCCTCAGACAGAGAGGCAATGTAAGCCTGCATTGCAGTATCCACCAGACCCGGAGCCAGAGCAGAAAGATGTGTTTCCGGCATCTCTTTGGCGTAAAGTTGGATTAACATGTTCAAGGCAGCTTTACTGATTGCGTATGCATTCCAGCCCCGGTTGCCCTTTACGGCAGCACCCGAAGAAATGGCCACAACCTGCTTTACCGGTATTTCAGATCTTATCACTTCGTCAAGAATCAGTTTATTGGCCCACAAATTGATATCCATCACAGATTTCAATTCCTCCAAACTGGTTTCAGACATATCTGCAGGCTCACTCATGACACCTGCATTCAAAACAAGAAGATCCATCCCGCTTGTATACAGTTTCAAAACCCCGGGCAATTTTTCTCTTACTTCTGATTCATTGCCCAAATCTATGCTAAAATGCCGGTAAAGTTCACTGTGTTTTACATGTTCATTTTCGCTGCGGCTGATACCACCAACGAAGGTATTTTTTGACACAAGAAATCGTGTCAGACCATCGCCTAAGCCGGAGCTGCTTCCGGTAATCAATGTTGATTTCATATCGCGCTTTTTAAAACAAACACAAGATCACCAATATTGTTTTACAAAGTAGAACAAGAAAAAAACAAGAAAAAGCCGGAACCAGGTTTGGATCCGGCCAATTAGAAAAACAAGAGAATTTTATTTTTGCAGTTTGGCGATGATGCCTTCTGCTGCTTTAATCAGCACCGGCTTTGTCGGAGCTGTAGTAAGCAGTGGATGTGTACCAAGCTGATAAAACATTAAATCATATACTGTGGCCCTTTTCTGGATAGCCAGGGATATGATATTGATAATTTCACCGGAGGTAGGCCCTCCCCACACTTCACCACCGAGAATGCTTCCGTCAGAAGTCGATGCATACAGGCGAATGGAAAGCGGTGAAGCATCACTCAATGTTGCAGGATGTCTGTCAATATCCGAAAACTCAGCGCTCACATAATGAACATTGGCCATTTTTGCAGTATTGTCATTAACACCGGCTGCAGCCATCGCCAGACCATTGATTTCAGTTGAAAAAACGCCAAGTGTTCCACCAAAACAACGTTTAATTCTGATACCGAACAAATTGTACCCGCATATCCGTGCTTCTGCCGTAGCTGTAGAAGCCAGCATAATATTATCCTCTGTCCCTGTAAGAAAACCAACAGTTCCAGCACAATCGCCTACTGCACAAACATCATTGACACTGGTACGGCCATACTGGTCCACTTTGATGGCTCCAATGCTGTTCAAATCAAGACCGGCAGCGGATGCCATTTCAGTATTGGGCTTATAGCCAACAGCAGCAATGACAATATCTGCAGGAATCTCTTCCCCGGAATCAAGTCTTACCGTGGATAATCTTCCATCCCTGGCCGTAAACTCGTCAACTTTTGTTCCGGTCATCACATTGACACCGGTTTTGCGCAATTCCTCAGTAGCAATGCCTGCCAGTGCAGGTGAAAATGCCTTGCTAAAACAGTTGTCCTCAAGTTCAATCAGGGAAACTTTATGCTTTCCGTTGAGTTGTAACTGCTCTGCTACCTCAGCACCAATAAAACCACCACCAACGACAACAATATTTTTGATCGTATCGGTTTCCTTTTTCAGGGCTTCAATGTATTGATAGTCTTTTTTAATGTATTTCACACCCTCAAGATCATAACCTTTTATGAATTCCGGAACCGTCGGAGTGGAACCTGTAGCAAAAATCAGCTTATCATAAAAGTATTCCGTTCCCGATTGAAGCTTAACGGATTTTCCATCAGGATCAACGGATACCGCCTCATCAACAACAAGCTCACCTCCGGCTGCCACAAACGGTTTTGGGCCCATGGCATTTTTGCTTACATCATCAAGCTTGTGAAATACATAGGGAATTCCGCATGGAACCAGCCCTTTTTCATCTTTGGCAATCATTAATACTGACTTTTCCGGATTTTGTTTTCTTACAGTTACACCCGTGATAATCCCTGCCGGGCCACTGCCCAAAATAATCACATCATATTTTTTCATAATACTTTCTTTCTATTGACAAATTTTTTACAAATTTAAGTATTTTAAGTCTGAAATAAAATGAAAATCCCCCCACAGAAGAATTTTCATACAATCCCTTGCCACTGAGTTTATACATAGCACGTTAAAGATGAATACCCAGGCCATATAAAGATATATTTTCAGCAATTCTTTTTGAACATATGATTGTTTTATGTTATGCAATATGGCGATAAAAATCAGGGTATTGGATTCGAAATCCTGTAATGCAATTTAAATTCTTCAAAAATGTTTATCTTTCGGGAAAAAATGAAAATTAGCCAGGCTGACAAAGCATACAAGGCAGATGAACTGATAAGGTATCTGGGATCGGATTATCCGGGAATTAAAAAAAGGACATCATCCTTCTTTGTTGTACCGAAGAATAAAACCATTGCCGCTGAGGTATTTACGGGCAACAACCAAATCATTGTTCAGGGAAGCTGGGCTTCTTCAGGAGCCAGAACACTGTTTTACGTCTCATTACTGGTACTTGGCGTCATCATTCCTCTGATAATTTATTTGAGTATTTTCCGGCCAAGAATGAAAAGATTTGAAAAAGAAGTTGGACAGGCTATTTCTGATTTTATTACTTAGTTTTCGTAATAACAATCAGTCCTCCGTTCCGGAGAAAACCCAGGTATTGCAAGTCAGCGACAAACACAAATCCTCATGTACATGGTGATATATCCCGGTCACTCATCTTTGGTCTGATTCAAAACGGCTTATTTCAACTGAAATCTTTTTACTATTTTTGTATTATGGAAAGCTTAAAAAAACTGGCAAGACTCAAACATCTGAACAGCGGTAATTTTTTTCTAATTGCCGGCCCCTGTATTATTGAAAATGAAGAAATGGCAGAGCCCATTGCAAAGAAAATCCGCTATATATGCAATAAGCATCAGATACCCTTTATTTTTAAGGCATCCTATCGAAAGGCCAATCGTTCCCGGCTTGACAGTTTTACCGGCATTGGTGACCAGCGGGCATTGCAGGTAATGCGTAACATATCACGGAATCTTGACATACCGGTTCTAACTGACATTCATGAGCCCGATGAAGCTGAAATGGCTGCTGAATATGTAGATGTTTTACAGATACCGGCATTTTTATGCAGGCAAACAAACCTGCTTGTAGCAGCAGCAAAAACAGGAAAAGTTGTCAATATAAAAAAGGGACAGTTTTTGAGTCCTGAATCCATGATACATGCAGTAAGCAAGGTGCGTGAATCGGGCAATGCTAAAATCTGGCTGACAGAGCGCGGCAATAGTTTTGGATATCAGGATTTGATTGTTGACATACGTGGTATTCCAAAGATGCAGGCCATGGATGTTCCTGTCATTCTGGATGTAACCCACAGTCTTCAGCAACCCAATCAGGCAGCAGGCGTAACCGGTGGAGAGCCCGAGATGATTGAAACGCTTGCCAGGGCAGGCATTGCTGCAGGTGCGGATGGTATTTTTCTGGAGACTCATCCCGAGCCATCACAGGCCAAATCGGACGGTGCAAACATGTTAAACCTGGACAAGCTGGATGAATTACTTGAAAATCTCGTAAAGCTACGTCAGGCAATGATCAGCTAAACTGTTTCCGGCTTTTTTATGGCAAAAAATCATCTGTAAAATTCAGTGGCAGTAATTGGGAGCCGTTTTCGAATATCCAGACCTCCTCTTTGCCTGCCAGAATAACGCGGATATCAGCCTCGTAGCGTGATTCTGTTTCCTGAAGCACCTGCCGGCATGAACCACATGGAGACACCGGCTGTTCTGTAATCCCTGTATCACCTGATTCCGCCATCACCAGAAGATCGGAAACAGGCACATCAGGATATTCGGCATTGGCATAAAATAAAGCGACTCTCTCGGCACAAAGTCCGGATGGATAGGCTACATTTTCCTGATTGTTGCCGGTGACAATCATCCCATTCTCCAGTCTCACAGCTGCTCCCACCCTGAATTTACTGTATGGTGCATAAGCCCTGGATATCGCACTGCGGGCACTTTGCAAAAGTTCTTTTACGTCAGAAGGTATTTCGTTATAGGTGTACCTTTTATAATCTATATGTAATTTTTCCTGCTTCATACGTTAAAGTTACAATTTTTTTCTGAATGCATCGCATTTTGATGATTTTATTCCACTATCAGAATCATAAAAATCAAAATCTTATGTATTTTTGTGTAAAAAATAAGTTAATCATGACAAGAATAACAAATGAAGATACCGACAAGTTTATTTTGGTAGGAGATAAAGTACTTATCAAGCCCAAAACGACCAAAACAAAAACAAAATCAGGCCTGTATCTACCACCGGGCGTAGAGGAAAAAGAAAGTACCCACAGCGGTTATGTGATTAAGGCAGGACCAGGCTACCCTATTCCCGCCCTGCAGGATAATGATGAGATCTGGAAACAAAAAGAAGAAGTAAAATATGTTCCATTGCAGGCTCAGCCGGGAGATTTGGCAGTTTACCTTCACAAAAGCGGTTTTGAAATAGAATTCAATGATGAAAAGTATCTTATACTTCCCCATACAGCCATCCTCATGTTGATAAGGGATGAAGGTTTATTTGAATAAAAATTGTATTCCGCAAAATGCATTAACATTCTGAAAGCAAATATATTCAGGATTTCGAAGATTCAAGAAAGTTATGCTAAATCAACGAACAAAGAAAAAAAGCGTGGCAAATATTTGGAAAAAAGAAGATATTACTATCTTTGCAATCCGATTTGAGAACAGTGATGTGTAGCGCTTACTGTTTAATGTGGAAATGAAATTATGGCGAGGTAGCTCAGTTGGTTAGAGCGCAGGATTCATAATCCTGAGGTGGAGAGTTCGAGTCTCTCTCTCGCTACCGGAAGCCCTGGAAATCCTTGATTTTCAGGGCTTTTTTATTGATATGCTGATACAGATCCTGTTTTTCAGAGGATAGTATCTTACCACTCGATAGCTACTGCCGCACAAGCCATATGCACATCATGCCTAATTATATACAAAGCATACCGACCACACAAAATTGCCTGACTTTTTTTCTGATTTGCTTGTATTTCTGTTAAGTTTTATTATCTTGCTTCGGAAAATAAATTACATTCCTATGCATGAGGATAAAATCAAATATGAAATTGAATATACTTTGAATACAACACCAAAGGTATTGTATCCCCGTCTGGCTACAGCCAGCGGATTATCTGAATGGTTCGCCGATGATGTCAGATTAAATAAAAATATTTACACTTTTATTTGGGATGGCAGTGAACAATCAGCAGAGATGATCGGCAAAAAAAACAATGAATATGTTCAGTTCCACTGGACAGATGATGAAGATGAGGATACCTTTTTTGAATTCCGCCTGCACCAGGATGAATTAACCAGTGACCTTGCCCTTATCATTACTGACTTTGCGGATGATGAAGAAGAAAAAGAAGACAATACAGAACTCTGGGATACACAAATTCAGGAACTCAAACGCATTTTGGGTTTATAAAAGCTTCCTGACAACACAATAAATATGTGTAAAAAAGCATTATTTTTGCAGTCGTTTCATTAAAAATCTACGTGTTGACGAAACTGCAGAGATATATTCTTAATTCATTTATCGGACCGCTGATAATTACCTTTTTTATCTCCATTTTCCTGTTATTGATGCAGTTTTTGTGGAAATACATTGATGATCTGGTAGGAAAGGGTCTTGAATGGACAGTAATTGCCGAATTGTTACTCTACGCCTCAGTAACATTGGTGCCCATGGGTTTACCCCTGGCAATACTTCTATCCTCCCTGATGACCTTTGGAAACCTGGGTGAAACATATGAATTGTTTGCATTGAAATCCAGTGGCATCTCCCTTTACCGCATCATGAAGCCCTTGATTGTTCTGGTGGTTTTCGTTAGTGTTGGTGCATTTTATTTTTCCAACAATCTACTGCCCTACACCAATCTGAAAATGAGAACCCTGCTGTACGACGTCAGAAACCAACGGCCGGAAGTAAGCATACAGGAAGGCATTTTTACCGATGCTGTGGATGGATTCAGCATCAAAGTGCGGGAAAAAGACAAAGATGACAACACACTGCGTGATGTTCTGATTTATGATCATCGCAACAAACGCAAAAATGCCAGCATAATTACCGCAGAAAGCGGAACCATGAAAGTCACCCCTGACAAATCCTATATAATTTTCAAATTATACAATGGCCATCTTTATGATGAAGTCAAAGAAAAAAAACAAAGGGGTCAGCGGACCTATCCATACCAGACAACTGATTTTGATCAGCAAACCATCTACATACGCACAGAAGGATTTGGTCTGAACCGAAGTAATGAAGACTTATTTAAAGATAATTTTGAAATGCTGAGTCTTGATCAGCTGGATACAGCCATGGACTCTTTGGGCTACGATCTGATAAGAAGAAAGCAGGTGGTGGGCACAAATGTGATGAAATATTCACTGTTCAGGGGATTGAGAGCAAGAAGCGAACAAACAAAAAAAGGGAAGGTTATACATAAGGAAAAGAGCACTTCAGTAAAAAAAGGAGGTATTCTTATCAGCCAAAAGGAGAAAATCATAAAGGATTCTGCCAGTGATAAGAAACAAGATGATTTAAAGCAAAACGCAAAAGCTGAAGAAAAAGAAAGCAACCCGACAGATCTGAGCAATACACCGTCTCAGAATAACCGAAGGCAAGTTTCCAGAACCCTGGATGCAGAACTGGAAAAAGAAGACAAAAAAGAGAAAGAGCAGGAAAATAATTTCCCCTTTCCTGTACTGGATACAGTTGACAAATCCCGTCTTCGGATTGTAGATATTGACAGCATTTTTCAAGCCATGTCAACTACAGAAAAAAACCGCACGGTGAATTTTGCACAGAATCATGCACGCTCAGCGCAGTCTTATGTTTATTACGCCGGTAAGGATATCGAAAACAGCCGTCGCTGGATAACCCGGCATGAAATAGAGTGGCACAAGAAATTTGTGCTATCCATATCCTGCCTTGTTCTCTTTTTTATTGGTGCTCCACTGGGTGCCATCATCCGTAAAGGCGGATTCGGTATGCCGGTGGTTATTTCTGTTATTTTGTTTATCATATATTTTATCATTTCAATGTTCAGTGAGAAGATGGTCAGAGAAGCCATTCTTCCGGCAGAAATCGGCATGTGGATGTCAACCTTTATTCTCCTTCCAGTTGGCGTATTGCTCACCATCAAAGCTGCAAACGACTCCATGAACATCAGGCCGGAATCCTACAACAAGCTGAAACAAAGCCTGCGGCTAAAGCGGAAACGAAAACGTCATAAACGCAAAATAAATCATTAAGTTTTCTTATCTTGCGCTAATTTTGAAGGCGTATAGAGATGAAGATTTTATTTCTCACAAACAAAGTACCCTGGCCGTTGAAAGACGGTGGAGCAATTGGCACTTTTAATCTGGCTTACGCCCTGGCCACCATTGGTTGTGACGTACATATGCTATCGATCAACACTTCCAAACATCCCGTATCAAAAAAGGATATTCCGGACAATGTACTGGAAAAAATAAAACTGGAAACTGTAGATGTCAATACAGAAATCAAAGCACTTTCCTTGCTGAAAAATTATTTATTTTCAACAAAGCCATACATTGCAGAAAGATTTGAAAGCAAAGACTATGCTGAAAAACTGAAGGATATTCTTAGCAAAGAGGATTTTGATCTGGTGATATTAGAAATTCTTTACATGGCGGAATATATTCCGGTAATCAGAAAATATTCCAATGCACATATCAGCTTTCATGCGCCCAATATTGAGCATGAAATCTGGAAAAAAGTTGCACGACATGAAAAAAAACCCGTAAAAAGCATTTACCTGAAATCCCTGGCCCGTCGTATTGAAGCCTACGAATACAGGAAACTTAACACATGGGACTCCCTTGTTCCGGTTGCTGAAACCAATGCCAGAACCTATAAAAACATGGGTGTTACAGTTCCGGTCCATGTTGCAAAAATCGGGATGTTCTTTGATCATATGGACAGTCAGAAAACAGAGCCCAAAACAGAAAATCAGCCTTCAATAGGACATATCGGGGCCCTTGACTGGATTCCAAACCTGGAAGGCCTTTCGTGGTTTTTGAATGATATCTGGCCTCTTATTCATAAAGCCCGGCCTGATGTAACATTCAGGATTGCCGGCAGAAACGCTGCCCCGGGATTAAAGCAGAAATTTTCCAGCCCCGGCGTTGAATATCTCGGTGAAGTCAGTGATGCATATCAGTTCATACAGGAACAGGACATCATGATTGTCCCCCTGCTCAGTGGCAGCGGAATGCGGGTAAAAATCATTGAAGCCCTGGCATTGGGAAAAACCATGGTTAGCACAGGCAAAGGTGCTGAAGGAATTGATATTGCACATGGAAAACACCTACTGATAGCAGATGACAGCAAGAAATTTGCTGATGCCTGCGTAACACTACTGAACGACCCGGAAAAACGCAAAAAACTTGAAGAAAACAGCCAGAAGTTTGTTCGTGAATCCTATGACAACATCAGAATTGCCCGGGAATTGTATAATTTTTATCAACAGGTAAGCGGATGATAGCACTTCAAATCATACTACTGATTTCTTTCCTGGGCATATTTCATTCCTACCTGCTCTACCCACTGATACTCAAAATCAAAGCCGGGAATAAGCATCTGCAGAATAAAACATACTCCCACCGGGAGAATCTACCGGAGGTTTCCATCATCATGGCAGCATACAACGAAGAGGCCGTAATTGAACAAAAAGTAATCAGCATTTTTGACAATGATTATCCGGTAAATAAAATTGAAGTTCTTATCGGATCAGATAACTCCTCAGATGACACAAACAGAATCTGCTCTGAACTGGAACAGAAGTACGAACAAGTAAACTTCACCCCGTACAGTAAACGACAAGGAAAAATTGCCATCGTCAATAAGCTCGAGAAGCAGGCCAAAGGCGACATTCTGATTCTCACTGATGCCAATGTCATGTTTGATAAAAACAGCATTTTTGAGCTGGTAAAGTATTTTAAAGATGAAGGGATTGGCCTTGTTGATTCACAAATGATAAACACAGGCCTAAAAAAAGAAGGCATCAGCATACAGGAAAAATCCTACATATCCAGGGAAGTAATGATCAAGCATCGCGAAGGATTACTGTGGGGATGTATGATGGGCCCTTTTGGCGGTTGCTACGCCGTGAGAAAGTCACTCTATACCGATGTACCACTGACATATCTGGTGGATGACTTTTTTATCTGTATGAACGTAATCCGTTCAGGAAGAATGACAATCAACAACCTGGAAGCCCGTGTTTATGAAGATGTCTCCAATAATCTTTCTGACGAATTCAGGAGAAAAATACGCATTGCCACCGGCGATTTTCAAAATCTGATTCACTTTTCCGATATGCTGTGGCCTGTATGGAAACCCAGTGCCTTTGCGTTCTGGTCGCACAAAGCCTTACGATGGCTTGGCCCGTTTTTCCTGCTCTTCATTTTGCTGAGCCAGATAATTCTGGCGTTCCATTCGGATTTTTACCTGATTACTGCCTTACTTACCATTTTTGTATTTTCTTTGCCCATATATGACTTTTTACTGAAAAAGTTCACAACACATAATGTATTTTTGCGCTTTGCAACACATTTTTTCACCATGAACCTGGCTTTATTGCTTGGTTTCATAAGAATACTAAAAGGAGTTAAAACAAATGTCTGGAAACCCACAAAACGACATCAGTAGCAAACTGAACACAATACCCGAAGCCATTGAAGCCATTCGTAAAGGCGAAGTTATCATCGTCGTGGATGATTATGACCGCGAAAATGAAGGTGATTTTATTGTGGCTGCAGAAAAAGCAACACCTGAGGTAGTTAACTTTATGGCCAAACACGGCCGTGGCCTGATTTGCGCGCCAATCACCGAAGAACGTTGCGATGAGCTGAATCTTGACCTGATGGTTGGCAAAAATACCAGTCTGCACGAGACACCATTTACGGTATCCGTAGACCTGGTAGGCCATGGCTGCACTACAGGAATTTCTGCCAGTGACAGATCCAAAACAATCAAGGCGTTGGTTGAACATCAGACCACACCGGCAGATCTGGGACGGCCGGGTCATATCTTTCCGCTCAAAGCCAAGAATAACGGTGTACTTCGCCGGGCAGGGCATACCGAAGCAACGGTTGATCTGACCAGACTTGCGGGCCTTAAGCCGGGCGGTGCTTTGGTTGAAATCATGAACGATGACGGTACCATGGCCAGATTGCCTGAACTGATGAAAATTGCCGAAAAATTCAATTTGAAAATCATCGCCATTAAAGATCTTATCGCATACAGGTTAGAAAATGAGTCGCTGATTGAACGTGGCACCAGGGTACATCTGCCTACAGATTTTGGTGATTTTGACCTCATCCCGTTCAGACAAACAACCAACGGACAGGAACACGTAGCACTGATAAAAGGAGAATGGACAGAAAAGGACGATGTTCTGGTCAGGGTGCATTCCTCTTGCATTACCGGTGATATTTTTGGTTCACAACGCTGTGACTGTGGCGACCAGCTCCATGAGTCGATGAAAAAAATTGAAAAAGAAGGCAGGGGCGTTGTAATATACATGAATCAGGAAGGCCGGGGCATCGGACTCATGTCTAAGATTGATGCATACAAACTTCAGGAAGAAGGTATGGATACAGTGGAAGCCAATTTGCATCTGGGATACAATGAAGATGAGAGAGATTACGGGGTAGGAGCACAGATTCTCAGAAGCCTCGGACTGAAAAATATCCGACTACTGACCAACAACCCTGTCAAGCGGGCAGGCCTGAGAGGCTACGGGCTAAACATTATTGATAATGTACCTATTGAGATAGAACCCAACAAATACAATTTTGATTATCTGAAAACCAAACGGGACAGGATGGGACATAATCTCAATATGCTCTCCGATAAAGATAAATGGAATACAAAAGATAAATAAATTATGCTGGACATTGTTTTTATGGGGACACCTGATTTTGCTGTGCCATCACTGGAGATGCTGCATACCCGGCATAACATCAAAGCCGTGGTCACCGCACCGGACAAGGCAGCCGGCAGAGGGCGTAAAATCAGACAGTCGCCGGTAAAAAACTTTGCTCAGCAGCACGATCTGCCATGCCTGCAACCACAAAACCTGAAAGATCCCGGATTTGTTGAGCAAATAAAATTACTCAAACCCGACCTCATGGTGGTTGTAGCATTCCGCATGCTACCAAAACTCATCTGGAATATCCCGCCCAAAGGCACTTTCAATCTGCATGCATCGCTCTTGCCACAATACAGAGGTGCCGCACCCATCAACCATGCCATTATGAACGGCGAAAAACAGACCGGTGTCACTACTTTTCTGATTGATGATAAGATTGACACAGGCAATATCCTGCTTCAGGAAGTAACCCCTATCAGCGAGGATGATACTGCCGGAAGTTTGCATGACAAACTGATGGATCAGGGAGCAAATCTGGTTCTGAAAACCGCCAACGCCATAGAACAGGATAAGATTACAGCCAAGCCACAATCTACTGCAAAAGAGGCAAAAACAGCGCCAAAAATATTCAGAAATGATTGTGAAATTAACTGGAACAAAAGCGGCAAAGATGTATATAACTTCATCCGTGGCCTGAGTCCTTATCCTACAGCATGGACAAAAATCATCAGCGATGAAAAACCCAGCAGGCTGAAGGTATTTGAAGCTGATTTTATCGAAGAAAATCACGATTCACCAACAGGCAGCATTCGCAACATTGACAACAAAATACTTGATGTGGCTGTCAGGGACGGGTTCATCCGCTTGAAAAAAATTCAGGCTGAAAACAAAAAACCGATGAATACTGAAGCGTTCCTGCAAGGGTACAACACACAAAATGCAAGTTTCCCTGCCTGATTATACTCCGGCAGATTCTGTTTCCTTCTTTATCTGCATGGCCTTATTGTATATGCAGGGATCTTCTAACATCACAATACCTCCATCGGGTCCCTTT
>JBNJGS010000024.1:0-37259 GCA_051747965.1 Bacteroidota bacterium | reverse complement strand
GCATCGATGGTAACCGGCACATCATAATCGCAATGTGTCTGATCAGCGCCGACATTAGCAGTTGGAGCCGGGTTGACATTGATACTAACGGTATCGGCATCATAACAGATACCAGAACCCACGGTGTAAGTAACCTGAGTTGATCCGCTGCCTGTCAATGCCGGGTCAAATGTTCCGTTGACCGGATCAGATATGGCAGGACCAGCCCATGTGCCTCCGGGAGTATTTGCTGTAAGGCTAACTGTGTCGCCGGGAAAGCAAAAAGGGCCGGTTGCAGAGATAGAAGCATCCGGCATGGCATCAACGTGGATCATAATGGTATCTTCATCTGAGCAGGTACCGCCTGAACCAACTTCAAACTGAATGATGTGGTCACCGGGACCTGCTACAGCGGGATCAAAAATACCTTCTGCGGCATCCACAATTCCGGGTCCGCTCCATATACCAACAGGCCAGTTGGCTTCGAGGTCTATTGCCGGTTCTGTTTCGCACAGAGCGCCGGGGTCATGGATTGTTGCATCTACATCGTCAACAATTTCAACTTCAATGCTGTCAACAGAAGTACAACCTCCATTTGTAAGTGTGTAATATATCCAGTGGAAACCTACACCTGCATTTGTCGGGTTAAGATTTTGCCCTCCAACAACGCCGGGACCTGTCCATGTTCCGCCTGGTGTCGCAGCTGTCAGCAGGAATGCGTCATCAGTTCGGCATTGTATTTCAATGGAATCAATGGTTGGATCCAGGTAATCATCCACATGAATGGTGATGCTGTCAGTATCGGAACAATTTCCGTTATCCAGACTATACGATACGATATGGTCGCCCGGGCCTGCTGTTGCCGGATCAAACTGATCGCCGGTAACACCTGTTCCGGCCCATGTTCCTCCGGGATCTGCGGCTGTTAAGCTTACAGGAGGATTATCTGCACATTGGTCAGGAACCGGATCAATTGTGGCGTCCACATCGGGATATACAGTAAGTGTGGTTGTGTACTGTTCAGTAGTACATGGATAATCTACTTCCAGCGTATAGGTGGTTGTGGTAGTTGGGGCTACGGTGATCGTTGAATCATGTGATCCGTTAACCAACCATGTCCAGTCGATAAGAGAGTCAACAGCCGGATCGTATGTAAAGCTTAAGGTTGCCGAGTCACCTTCACAAATTGGTCCTGAATTCAGCATATTGATCTGAGGATCAATTTCGTCATAAAGCCAGATTGTGTCGTGGTTGACAACCGGTGTACATGGGCAGCCATTGGAATATGTAAATATGAAATACTCAGGTCCTTCAGCAATACCATCGGTGTAGCTGTCTAAGATCAAGGTATCTGATATTTCGCCGGGAGAAATATAAACGGTGTCAGGTGCTGCTTCAATGTCTGTACCCTCAGTAGCGGTTCCGGAAATATCCAGCGCAATGGCAATTTCTTCGGAAGTATCGCTTGTATCCACACGGGTAAAAACGGCATGGGTCTGACATCCCTCATATACTTCGTCTGTCTGGTACCAGGGATTGAATTGGTCTGCAACAAAATCTTCACCGGACTTAAAACTGTTGGCATTAAGGAAAACACCGGAGTCATAAGCTTCATCTCCTGCATCACCTATGGCTATTTTTATATGGTATGTTTCGCAGGCCTGCACATCGGCTCTGGCCCGCATTGGTAATGTAGCGCCATCGTATTCAATATCACCGCCATAAGAATTGTCAACATACCATGCCGGATTGGTAGCATCATTAACATTGTCAATGGTTACTGGTTGAGTTGTTCCTGGGATCAGAGCAACATTAATAGCATTGTTGGAGTATGGTCCTGCAATACCCGGGCCTGAGAGAAAAAATCCGAAAACATCGTTATAATCTGAACCTACCCATTCAGGGTATTCCTCAGAACCGAAAATAAAATCAAACACCAGGCTGTCGCTGGCGGGGATGAAATCAAACTCAAGTATGGCGGCGTCATTTACGGAGTAGCCGGGAATGAGAGCTTGCAGGTCAGGGTCAGTGCCCCCGGTTGAATTGTAACCGGTACTTCCTGAGTTGTTACCACCTTCGGATAAGCTGGCATCTCCTGTTGTCAGAACAATGCCTTCATCAAAATCAGTGCTTCCCATGCTTCCTGAAAAATACCCCAGGCTGACAGGGTCGCCGTTGTATGTGACATTAAAGGCTTCCAGGCAACCGGTAACCAGAATATCTTCTACCAATTCCTGAGCTGTGTATGTGCTGGTGCTAACGTTTATGAGTTTAGACGGGGATGAATATGGACGGGTTGTGGCAGCGAGAGAAATGGTTTCCCCATTCATGTCTTCAGAAAACCATAGCTTTATGATGATTTCTCTTCCGGCATCAACTTCATCCGGAGTGAGGACAAGCTCCACCGGACTCCCGGGACTTTCAATGTGATCTATGTAAATATTTTCTGTTCCATTGCTGTAAAAAGCAGTCATCCCCATGGAAACCCCTGTGGGAAATGTCCCGGATATTGCCAATGCATCTCCTGCCGGCATGGTGGTTCTGAAATAGTAGTTCTGAGGGTATACTGCTCTGCGTGTTATTGGAAAATCAACGGAAATATTTTCTTCCGGATGAAGTAAAAAATCCCGATAGCTTAGGTCATTTGTTACATCAAGAAGCGTGGCAGATTCTGGATCTGTTGATGCAGTATCGGGAGGATTGACCTGTCCTAAAGCACACAGGCTCAGGCCAAAGACTAATAATAGTGTAATGATTTGCGATTTCATAAGCTGGGCCTTTTGGGGTTTATTAAATATACGATGCAAAAATGCCGGAAGTTGCATTTAAGCCTTAAGTAAAAACACTTAATTTGTTAAGTACCCACTATAAGTATAATATAAAATACACTATTGATAATGATTTTAACAAAAAAATTTGTGATTCTTAAAATATTTATTATATGAGGTTTGTATGTAACCTGCATAAGTGGCAGTAGTTCAGGGAGTTTGCAGGCAGGTTGGCTTTGTTTGGTTAAAATAAAAGAAGTCTAAATTAAGATAGGGGTGAGAGGTGCAATAGATTTTTAGTTTGTTTTGGGGGAAATCAGATTGTGCAAATTTTTAAAACTCTCGTAGGGGCCTTTGGTTGTGATCATTTTCAAAATAAATTCAGGGATGTTTTCTGTTATTTCCAGGCTCAACAAATAGGTTACTCTTGTTGATTTATCATCATCGGTGGAAATAATCCAGGTCACTTGTGAGAAATCCTGACGTGTCAGGCCTTCTTTGGGAGGAATGTAATCCGGCAGGGCTACTGATCGCAATATTACTTTTTGATTTTTATACTCCGGTTTTTGCATTTTGGTTATGATATCCCTGTCATTGAAAGGCCAGGGAATATCAGTAATGGAATACATAACGCGCTCACCATTCTTCTTGTTTAGCCACGTTGCTGTTTCGCATCTATACACCCAGGCAGGGTAGTGTTCAATATCATATAAAACGGACATCAGATCCTGGTGGGAAATATTGAAACCAGTCACAACCTTTATGTCATATTTATGTTCTGATGATTGCCTGAAAAAGACATCAATATTGTCCTCACTTTTTTGTAGCTCCCATTCGTTTTGGCCAAAAGAATGCAGAGAAATGAGTGCAATGATAAGTATGAAAAATATTCTTTTCATGATTTTTTCAGGCTGATTAAAAAAATCTTTGTATTTTTATGTTCAAACAGTATTCCAAAAATAAGCAAAACATGAAGAATCCCAAGTTAATTTTATTTTTAGTTCTGATAATGCTTGTTGCATCGGCATGTGATGTTTTGCAGGAGATTTCGGGAGAGCTTGATCAGGGGAGCACGGAACTAAGCAGGGAAGAAATCCGGGCAGGATTAACTGAAGCCCTGGAAATAGGAATAGCCGGGGCGGTGAGTGAGGCATCTGTCAGGAATGGATTTTATGAAAACAGCAGAATATATGTGCCTTTCCCTCCCGCTGCCGGGAAAGTAAAGGAAACTGCACTTGACTTTGGGCTTGACAAGCAAGTGGAATCCTTTGAGAAAACCCTGAACCGGGCTGCTGAAAATGCTGCTGCCAACGTGAAGCCGGTTTTTATGGCGGCACTCAGGGAGATGAGTATACAGGAAGCCAGGCGCATTTTGCATGGTGAAGAAGATGCGGCTACACAGTATTTTAAGGGAAAAACTGAATCAGAATTGCAGGCCATTTGTTACCCTGAGATTGAAAAGGCAACCAATCAGGTACAGTTGACCAAATACTGGGAGCCTATGATAAAAGTATACAATAAAGCAAGAATTATCAGTGGTGACCCGGAAATTAACCCGGATCTGAATGCTTATGTTACAGAAAAAACCATTGACGGATTGTTCATTTTGATTGCTGAGGAAGAAAAGCAAATACGTGAAAATCCTCAAAAACGTGTTACAGAACTTCTGAAAAAGGTCTTCGGTTCTGTCCGATGAGTGTCAAATATTGTTAATTTTGTGAAAAAAATTCAGACTTATGACAAAATTGATCGAATGTGTTCCCAATTTCAGTGAAGGACGCGACATGTCCGTAATTAAAGAAATCACTGATGCCATAGAATCCGTGGATGGTATATCCTTGTTGGATGTAGATCCCGGTGCAGCTACCAACCGTACAGTGGTTACCTTTGTTGGTGAACCGGAGCCGGTGATGGAAGCAGCTGTCCGGGGCATAAAGAAAGCTTCTGAACTCATTGATATGTCCACGCACAGTGGTGCTCACCCGCGTTTCGGCGCTACAGATGTATGTCCCCTGGTTCCTGTTTCAGGCATCAGCATGGAAGAAACTGTAGAATACGCCAGAGACCTGGCCAAACGCATTGGCGATGAGCTTGAAATTCCGGTGTATTGTTACGAGCATGCAGCATTTACTCCGCAGCGGAGAAATCTTGCAAATTGCCGTGCCGGTGAATATGAAGCCCTGCCGGAACGCATTGTAACTGAGGAGTGGAAACCAGACTTTGGTCCTGCGGAGTTTAACGACAGAGTTGCACGTACAGGCCTTACTGCCGTTGGTGCACGCGATTTTCTGGTGGCCTTTAATGTCAACCTGAATACAACATCCACCCGTCGTGCCAATGCTGTGGCCTTTGATGTGAGAGAAAAGGGCCGTAAAAAGCGTGAAGGAGGAAAACTTACCGGAAAACTCATCAAAGATGAAAACGGTAATCAGGTGTGGGAACCCGGGCTGCTCAAATCAGTAAAAGCCATTGGCTGGTTTATTGATGAGTTTGGTATTGCCCAGATATCCATGAACCTGACCAACATCAGTGTAACATCGGTGCATAAGGCTTACGATACCGTGTATGAGCGCGCAAATGCCCGTGGATTAAGGGTTACCGGATCAGAACTGGTGGGACTTGTACCACTCGAAGCCATGCTTGAAGCTGGCCGGTACTTCCTGAAGAAACAAAACCGATCCCTTGGCATCAGCGATAAGGAACTTATCAAGATTGCCGTGAAATCTATGGGGCTTGATGATCTCTATGAATTTAAACCGGAAGAGAAGATCATCGAATATGTCATGGCCCGGCAAGACAAGGAGAAAAAGCTGGTTGATATGAAACTGACCGACTTTGTCTGGGAAACAGCTTCCGAATCTCCTGCTCCTGGTGGCGGTTCCATCTCTGCTTACATGGGCTCCATGGGTGCAGCACTTGGCACCATGGTTGCCAATCTTTCATCACATAAACGAGGATGGGATGAAAGATGGGAAGAATTCAGCCAGTGGGCAGAAAAAGGAAAAAAATATCATGATGAACTCCTGCATCTTGTGGACGAAGACACAAAGGCTTTTAACAAAATCATGGATGCCTTCGGTTTGCCCAAAAAAACGGAAGAAGAGAAGGCCGTCCGTGCCAGGGCAATAAAAGATGCCACACGCTATGCCATTGAAGTACCACTGAAAACAATGAGAGTGTGTTACGAAAGCATGGAGGTGATGAAAGCAATGGCCGCAGATGGCAATCCCAACTCTGTTTCCGATGCTGCAGTCGGTGCTCTGGCCGCAATGGCCGGTGTGCGTGGTGCACGCTTGAATGTCCGCATCAATACAGCCGATTTTGATGATAAAGATTTTGTTGACAATGCACTTAAAGAGGCGGAAAATATTGAGAAAAAGGCCAAAGCCATGGAAGATGAAATCATTCGCATTACCGAAAGTAAAATGTAAAATAATTCCAGTAATTCTTAAAACTACTGAAAAGCCTGTCACTTTTATGGACAGGCTTTTCTCTACTTATTCTGTACCTACACCATGACAGTAATTTTTTCTCGTTTATCTTTTTTATATTTGATGCTTTTTAAATAATAAAGCCTTGATCGCATCGTTTATACATCTGATTTTGCAAAGAATGCATCTGCGCTACCTGACATATATTATTTTGATCCTTACATTGAGCTTCAGCATGCCTTTGAAGGCACAGGAGAAACGTATCCAAAAAGCTGATGCCATTTATGAAGCAGGTGAGTATCATCGTTCCATAGACAGATATCAACGAGCATTAAAAAAACTCAATACCCGTGATGAAAGAGCTCCGGTTTATTTTAAAATCGGAAATGCTTATTATCTGTCCGGAAATATTCGTCGTGCCCGCACATATCTTCGCAGAGCAGCAAAATACGATGAATCCAACAAAGAGGCCTGGATTAAACTGGCTGAAGTGTACCGCCTGATGGACAAATATGAAGATGCCATTGAAGTGTATGATGAATACACAGAGATAAACGGTGCTGACAGTGTTATTGATATTATGCGGGAAAGCACCAGGCTGGCAATGGAATGGAAAAATACCAAAACCCGCTTTGAGGTGAGCGATGTACGTGATTTTAATTCACGGGATGACGATTTCACACCAGGTGTTGTGGAGAAGGATGGTTTTGATCATGTGTTTTTTGCCTCCACGCGTAAAGGGGTCACCGGAAAAAAGAAATCCGATATTACCGGAGAACGGTTTTCTGATATTTTTGTCAGTAAGAAAAACCGGCAGGGCGATTGGAGTGATCCGAAAAATCTTGACTCCCTCAATTCAGAGTGGGACGAAGGAACACCTGAATTGTTTGGCAATGGATCAAATATGTATTTTACTTCCTGTCAGGTTGAAAAAGGACAAAAACTTGGATGTCAGATATATGAAATATCAAAATCCGGGTCAGACTGGATGAATCCCGAAAGAGTACCGATAATTTCAGATACTGTTTCAATTGGTCATCCTGCTCTATCACCGGATGGAGAACGACTTTATTTTTCTGCCCGGAAAGACGGGGGCTACGGTGGTGCTGATATCTGGTATGTGGAAAAAGAGGACGGAAGCTGGGGAAAACCCAAAAACCTGGGCCCGGATGTCAATACGCCAAAAGATGAACTCTTCCCATATATGCGAAACGATTCAACCCTTTATTTTGCCAGCAACCAATTGCCAAACATGGGCGGACTTGATCTTTTCAAAGCTGTAAAGACGAGTGCTTACAAATGGAGGGTCAACAATATGAAACCTCCCTTTTCTTCTCCAGGAAATGATTATGGTATTTATTATTATAAGGAGGAAGATAAAGGGTATTTCACCAGCGACAGACCAGGATCCAAGGGTGCCGATATTTATTATTTTGAGAAACCTCCCCTGAAATTTGATATAGAAGGTTTTGTGATTGATAAAGATACCGAAGAACCCATTGACAGTGCGGTTGTACACCTGATTGGCTCAGATGGGACCATGTTTACCGATACTACAGATGCCTATGACGGATTCTTCTCTTTTAACCTGAAATCCAATACCGATTACGTGTATGTAGTGCATAAAGACGGATACTTTAATGGAAAAGACAGATTTACCACTGATACTCTGTACTATAACCACACTTTTGTGCATGAGGTGGAACTGGAAACATACAATAAAACCTTTGAAATCCCCAATATTGAATTTGAATTTGGCAGCTTTGATCTCACTGATGCCGCCAAACATTCCCTGGATAGTGTCGTTGAGCTGCTCAATGACAATCCCAACCTGGTAGTAGAGTTGGCAGCACATACTGATATGATCGGTAGTGATGAAGATAATATGAAACTCAGCGAAAAACGTGCTGAGGCCGTTTCCGCTTATCTGCAGTCGCAGGGAATCCCTGCCGGAAGACTATCAACAGAAGGTTTTGGAGAATCCCGGCCCATTGAGGCTGATGAGGAACTTGCGCAGCAATACGACTGGCTGGAACAGGGTGATGTCCTCACTCCGGGATTTGTAGAAGATCTTAGCGCAGAACAGCAGGAAATTGCCAACCAGATGAACCGGCGTACTGAATTCCGCGTTATCGCCAATGACTATATCCCAAGCCTTGATTAAATACAATGTCCGCCCTTTCCTTTTCAGAATGAATTTAGCAAACTGTATAAATGAGTGTGCTTTGCCGGAAATCGTTTTATAGCCAGTGATTCAGGTCCACCCCTGTTAATTCAGCAGTACGCTTGATCTCTCCGGCATACAGGTGTTTCAGATAATTTTTGTCTGCATCAGAGAGAACTGGTTTTTCTTTTTTGAGAAGTCCTGATTTGGCTCTGCTGACAATTTTTTTTGGCAAGAGTGCAGATGCCGCTTTTGTCAGACCGCTGCGGTATAGTATTTTATTGAGACCCGGGTTTTTTGGTACTTCTCCTGCATTCTGAATGCCGGAGCTATTAACCGGATGGTAGGGGATATCAAGAAAATCAAAGCATTTGCGAATGACAGCATCAGGATGCCTGGCCAGGTCTTCAAACAAAAGCACACAGATGTTCTTTGCAGGAAACAGGTCATAATATCTTTGTAACTGTTGATGGTACAATCCCAGCTCATAAAACAGTTCAGTTATTCCCCAGCCTTTGGGCTCTGTCTGTTTATCTTTTTCAAAAGCCTCGCGAAATGGAAGAGATGTGTACCCGTATCGAAGTGCCATCAGGTAATGTGAGAAAGCCCGCTCTGCAGGATGACGCAATATCGCGATAATCCTTGCATCCGGATTGTAATTGTATATCTCCCTGCCTGCCACAGGTGAATACATATAGCTTACAGATGCTTCAGCCCTGTATTTTGCATTTTTACCTGTTTCAAAAAGGCGGGCATATTGATCCGGATTCTGAACAATGCTCAGTTGAATCTCTTCAAGCTTGTCTTTTGAAAAGTAACTGTCAGTATCCAGGAAATTGTGTTTTTTGTAATGTGGTGATAGTTTTTCGAGCTTTATTTCTCTGGAAAAATGGTTGGGCTCCTTGATTGGACTAAGGTGAATATCAGGATGTTGACCCAGATAGTGTGCCAGAGATGTGCTGCCACTTTTTGCTGCTCCTATGATGAATAAATTGGCCTTCATGCAATTATTTTTTCATAATGTTGTCTTTGATGTTTTTGGCTCGTTTAAGTGAAACCAAAGGATAGGTAAGAAAACCAAATTGCCGGTAAATCACAATTTCAGACATGAGATTCCACAGAATGGTTGAAAATGTAGTGGCGATGGCAGCCCCTGTAATCCCCATTGGTGGTACCAAAAGGTAGTTGAGAATAACATTTACCACAGCGGTTGTCATGATGATATTGCGTGCGATTTTTTCACGTCCTGTCATATTCAAAATGTGTATTGTGGAGCCGGAAAATGCTGAAAATATCTGCCCTATGGCCAGAATTATCAGTGTGCCTGAGCCTGCAGGAAACTCTTCTCCAAATACACCAAGCAGAAATCCCGGGAAAATGACAACAAGCAAAAACACCGGCAGTGAAATACTGAAATTCAGGAAGCTGGTTTGCTTAACAACTTTGCGAAAGCCGGCTTTGTCATTTTTGCCGAATAATTCTGCATATTTGGGTGCAGCAATGCTGTTGATTGCTACAAGACTTATGCTGATTACAGCAGCAATTTTCAGGGATGCATTGTATATCCCCACACTGGCTTCCGCCTTAAAGGCCGAAAGCATGAGGATGTCAATATAGCTCATGATCAAAAACAGTGAATTGGTAAGCAGCATCGGGAGAGAGGTGTTGAGGCGGGATTTGATATCAGGCTTGTAATCCGGCATATTTTTGGAAGCCTTTGGAACCCTGCGTATATGCCATGCAGCAACCTGATAGCTGACTGCCAGCAAGATAAGCAATGCGATGAACAATGCAATGATACTTGTGCTGTTATTGACATCATGTGTGCTGAAAATCAGAATGATGATTGTTGTTAAAAGATAAATGCTTCCGTTCTGAAAAGCCGAAAACGCTGTGATCTTTTTCAGGCCCTTCATGGATTCGGCATTATAACCCATCAGTGCCAGCGGAATCACTGCCAAACCGACTATCCGAATAATAAAGGCTTTATCAGCCACATCGAAAAACAGCAGACTCAATGGCCTGGCTGTTAGGAGTATCAGGACAGCTACCAGGCTGCTGCTTATCAAGACAATTACCATACAATGGGTGTACAAAGGTTTGATATGGTGATATGATTTCCTGCCTGTGTTTTCCGCAATAAACTTTACGATGGAAGTGTCAAATCCCAGCTTTCCGATGACGGCTCCGATCATAAGAATTGTCCAGCATGTTGAGAAAATACCCAAACCCTCGGCATCAACAAGTCTTGCGAGAAAGATGAAAAACAGATACCCGATAATGATGGAAAGGAATTTGAATACCAGTGCTATGGCCCCTCCTTTAAAAAGCTCCAGCAGATTGATATCCCGTTTTATGAATGATCTTAATTGCAAAATGCCCGCCTTGGTTTGTTAACTAACGCTATTTTTCGCTGTAAAGGTATTTAAAATTGCTGTTATTTTGACCATGGATATCCACAAAGTATCCTTAGGAATCTGAGAAATGCCGGATTGATTAACATATTGACTGTCAGTTCGAAGACGTCTGAATTTCAACTTCAATCCGTTCTGCAATGTTTTTTGCCGTTGTAATGGTGCTGAGATCGGTGTACATTTTGCCGTTGGAGCCTGCGTAATGTCCGTGACCAACAGGGTTCATGACATAAGATTTCATTGGATTATTTGTGTCAATGGTAACAGCATATATCAGGGACGGCTGACATGATGCCTTGTACTGGCTGTTGCCCGGAAAACGTGCATTGTGCCAGTATTCATTAAAGTCCCAGGCCTGATTTATTTCCAGTACGATTCTGAATTTGCTTTCCTGTGTATTGCTTGTTTTGGTTTTCAGAATAAAGTCACTGGAAGGCGTGGCAGCTGTGTAAGCATCCGGCACGGGTTGTTCGGGTGAGGGAATGATAAAACCTCCGTTTGAGTCTGATTTTGTCCATTTATGAATAAAATAGGGCAGGGCTGCTTTGTAGCGCCTGGTACCGCTTTTCCATTCATTGTCTGATTGTTCTCCATAACGGTACACGCCTTTGCCAAAGGATGATGTGACAAATAGGGGCTGGATGAATTCCCCATACATGGTTTCTGTCCAGATGGCCATGCTGGGATAATTGTGTGCTTCTCCGGCATGAAATCTGATTGTTATCTGATATCCTTTGCCGTTGATGTTTGTTTCTACCCTGCATGGGTCCTGGTCTTTGTCTTTGTGTTGTCCGGTTTCACCATATCCCAAAAGCGGAAAAATGAGACTCAGTAAAATGATATGTTTTTTCATAATCCACATAGTTAAAAATCAAATATTATCCCGATTGTGGGCAAAATTGTACCGCTGCCATCGTTTTCCAGCCTGCGCAAATCATACCTTGCCGGGTTACCGGAACTGATAACAGGGTTTCCGTTTTCATCAAGATTTGTATATATGTCCCGGGCTTCTGATGTGAAATTGTAAATATTTTGAATGTCAAGATAAATTTTCAGACTTGATTTTTCAAAATAGAAGGATTTATCTACCCTGATGTCCAGCTGATGAAATGGTGCAAACCGGTTTTCTGTCAGCAAATCATAATCCAGGTAAGGCTGGTTCCTGACATCCCAGGCAGATCTGAAACTACTGGTATAAAGGTCGTAGGGCGTGTAAGGCAGTCCACCGGCAAAACGCCACTTGATTCCTGCATACCAGTCCTTTTTGAATTTTTTCGAGGCGGTGGCTACCAAAATATGCCTGTTATCCCAGGTGGTGGAGGCGTAATCTCCGTCTTTATCTTTGAACTCACTGATGGCATAGGTATAGGACAATACAAAAGTAATATCTCCGGGAAAACGGTTCTGACTGAGAAATTCCACCCCATATGCACGTCCTTCTGATGTGGGTACCAGCTCCTCAGCACCAATGTTGCCAAAATCAATTTCGCGGTGTGCCAGTGAAATACTATCCTTGACAGAAAACGGATAATTGGAGTAGTCTTTAAAAAAACCTTCAAGCGTTATGAGATTGGTTTTGCTTGGCCTGTACTCAATACCGGCCACATAATGGTCAGCAGCAATGTACTCAATGTCGTTTTCTTTATTTACCAGTGTGCCGCTGTTGTCCCTGAATCCCAGAGCAGTGTATGGTGGTAGTTGATAATAGCGGCCGGTATGAGCATTCAGTGAAAACTTATCACTGAGCAGATATGATGCAGATATTTGTGGAGAGCTTTGCTCAAGAGGATTGTTCATTATGTCGGAATAGCTGCTGCCCTGCATCCGGTAACCGGCACTGAGTGTGAGCCTGTTTCCAAAAAAAGTACGGGAAGCCTGAATAAAGGCCGCGTATTTAAAGAATTCCAGTTCGCTGTTGTAATCAATTTCAGTAAGAGCATCCTGGATGAAAACCTGCTGGTAGGTATTGTTGAAGTATTTTACGTACTGACCTCCCACACCATATGTTAAATCCAGATCAAAATCAGTTTTTGTGTAGTTTTCAAAACGAAACTTGTTTTCCGCTTCTGTTGAATTGTAATCCTGAAGTAATACTCCGGATTCTTCATCATTGTTTTCATATTTATATGATCGATTGGACAGCATGTTGCGGCTCAAAACCCAGGTCTGGTATCCATTGTCCTTGAAATGTTTCCAAACCCCGCCAATGGCATAACTCCACTGGTCCTGTTGCGGAAGATTTGCAAGAAGATACCTTTGAAACTCATCCGGTTCCTCAATGTCCAGATCAAGCCTGTTTTGATCCAGTGCACCCAGACTAATCAGGGTGAGTTGGTTTTTATCATCAATTCTGGATTTAACCTTCATCTGATAGTCGTTGAAAGTTGGCAAAAACGGTAATCCCAGAACTTTAAACAGAAATTGAAGATATGATCGCCGGGCACTTACAATGAAAGTAGTGTTTTCACCAATTGGCCCGTCAGCACTTATTGCAACTTCACTTGCGCCCAGTGTGCCTCTGAATTTTAATGCCTCTTTATTGCCCTCAATTTGCCTGAAATCAAAGACAGCACTCAAGGCATTGGCTTTTGAAACCGGCATTGCACTGGAATAATAATTCACTTCCTGAAGCAAATCTGCATTGAGAATGCCATTGGTGCCACCTGTTGCACCCTGTGTGGCAAAATGGTTGATGTTGGGAATCTCTATGCCATCAAGATAGAACTTTGATTCATTGCTTGCACCACCCCTGATGATGAGGTCATTACGGTTGGCTGAAGGAACAGCCGCAACACCGGGAAGATTCTGTATCACTTTGGCAATATCACGATTGGCACCCGGACTGTTTTCAATTTCCGAAACGCCTATTCTTCTCAGGCTAACAGGGGCTTCTTCTTTTTTACTGAAAACAGTGGCACTTACTTCCACTTCATCCAATTGCACAGATGTCTCTGACATTTCTATTTCTATATTTGTTGTTTGTCCTGAAAATACCCGGAATTCTTCTGTGACTTTTGTTTCAAAACCCAGGGAGGAGGCTGTTAGCTCATAAAAGCCCGGCTTGACGGCTGTGATAATGAAGTTGCCGTCATAATCCGTAGTGGCGCCTATTTCAGTGCCATCGATATAAACATTGGAAAAGGGTATCGGCTCATTGTTTACCTTATTAAACACCCTGCCTTCAATGGTCCCTGTCTGAGCTAAAATCCCGGTAGCGAGTGTTAAAAAACCAATAATTGCACCAATTTTTTTCATTAGTAAGTAAAATCTGATTATATTACCACTATTACAATTATTCATTAGATTTGTTCAGCTGTTAAGATGTAATTAACACCCATTCGTGTCATGAAATTTGGTCGTCTGTTTTCTGAGAATGTAAAAATAGCGCTTGTTGCGATCCGCTCCAATATGCTGAGGACAAGCCTGACTGTTTTGATCATTGCCATTGGTATTATGGCATTGGTGGGGATTCTCACAGCGGTGGAATCTATCAAAACCTCCATCAGCAGTGAGTTTTCAAACATGGGTGCCAACTCCTTTACCATACAAAAAATGAGTCGTAGGGTGAGTGGTAACTCCGGCAACAGACGAAAGCAGGATATCAAAAAAATTGATTACCGTGATGCCAGAGAATTCAGGGAAGATTTCAATTTCCCTGCCCTGGTGTCTGTCAATTGTCTGGCTACAAGCATTGCCACCTGCAAATACAAATCTGAAAAGACAAATCCCAATATTTCTGTATACGGGGTGGATGAAAACTATCTGGATGTTTCCAACCATAAATTGAGGCACGGCAGAAATTTTACCGAGTCTGAAACTGAAAGCAATACAGCTTATGTAATCATCGGATCTGCTATTGCAGATGAGTTGTTTAGTAAGAATGAAAACCCAGTGGGAAAAAGCATTCAGGTGGGCAATGCACGGTATAAAGTACTGGCTGTTTTGCAATCAAAGGGAACAAGCTTTGGCGGTCAGGGTGATAAGTTTTGTCTGATACCCTTGTCCAATATGAGAGAAACCTTTGGTGGTTTTTATGATTATTCCTATCGAATCAGTATTATGCCTCTTGATCCCAATGATGTGCAATTTGCCATGAACGAAGCCGAAGGAGTTTTCAGACGAATTCGCAGGCTCACCTTATACGATGAAAACAATTTTGAGATCAGTGGTGCTGATAAAATGTCAAGTATGATGATTGAGAACATCAGTGATGTCACAATCGGAGCTACACTCATCGGTTTTATTACCCTTGTGGGTGCCAGCATAGGCCTGATGAATATTATGCTTGTTTCTGTCTCTGAGCGAACCCGTGAAATTGGGATAAGAAAGGCCATAGGCGCTAAATCGTCTACCATCAAGCAGCAATTCCTTTTTGAATCCGTATTTATCGGTCAGCTTGGGGGCATTTTGGGCATATTGCTCGGAATCCTGGCAGGCAATGCTGTAAGTCTGATTACTGGTGGCGGCTTTGTGGTACCCTGGGGATGGGTGCTGGGTGGTGTGGCCTTATGTTTCCTGGTTGGGGTAATTTCGGGATATTTTCCGGCGGTTAAAGCGTCAAAACTTGATGCCATCGAATCCCTGCGATATGAATAAAAAAAAGCGCCCCGTTACAGAGCGCTTCAAATTATTTAAATCATTCATCTTACATTAATTTTGAGATCAGATCTACTACACGGTAGGAATATCCCCATTCATTATCATACCAACTGATAACTTTTACCATATTCCCATTTACCATGGTAAGGTCAGCATCAAAAATGGAGGAATAGGGATTATGGATGATATCAACAGAAACAATAGGGTCTTCATTGTACTGCAGTATGCCTTGCATCTGGCTTTCAGCAGCCTCTTTAAAAGCAGCATTTACTTCATCTTTACTTACTTCTTTTTTCAGATAGGCTGTGAAATCTACCAGCGAACCTGTTGGGGTTGGTACCCTGACAGCCATGCCGTCAAGTTGTCCATCGAGTTCGGGGATAACTTTACCTACTGCGACAGCAGCTCCTGTGGTTGTCGGGATTTGTGACATGGCAGCTGATCTCGCCCTGCGAAGGTCTTTGTGTGGTGCGTCAAGAATATTCTGGTCGTTTGTGTAGGAGTGGATGGTGGTCATCAGACCTTTCTCAATTTCGAAATTGTCATGCAGTACTTTAACAAGTGGTGCCAGACAGTTGGTTGTACATGAGGCATTGGAGACACAGGTGTGCTCAGGTTTCAGGGCATCGTTGTTGACACCGAGAACAATCATTGCATCAATTTCATCTTTGGCAGGTACTGTCAGTATGACTTTTTTGGCGCCGTTTTTCAAATGGTCACCATAGCCACCCTTGCTATCTTCACGTTTTCTGAAAATGCCGGTAGATTCGATGACAACATCCGGGGTTTCTTCCCAGGGAATGTTGGCTGGTGATTTTTCTGAATGCACAGGAATATTGTGACCATCCACTGACAGGGCATCATCCTTATGTTCGATTTCCTTGTCATATATTCCCTGTGTTGAATCGTATTTGAGCAGGTGAGCAAGTGTTGCTGTGTCCGTCAGATCGTTGACCCCAACGATATTGATATTTTCTTTTTCAAAAGCGATTTTAAAAACGCTGCGGCCTATTCGACCGAAACCATTAATTGCTACATTTATTTTTGACATAATATTTTGTTTTTTGGTTAGTACAAAAATAAAAAAGGCTTTGCATGTCGCAAAGCCTTTTTATATATTGATTAACATATTATTTCACGATCAGGCGCTCAACCTTGCTGTTACCGTCAGCTGTCATGCGTACAATATATGTACCTGCTTTTAGTCCGGCAATGTTCAGTTGCTTGTTGTGATTACCTTTTCTTAGCTTATCAAAACTTTCCTGTTTTACAATTCTTCCCTGAATATCGAATATTCTGATGCTTACATCTTCTGTCGAATTCAGGTTAAAGCTGATGGTTGCATTGTTCCTTGCAGGGTTGGGATACAGGTCAAAGCCCTGGCTTGCAGAGGTCATTTCTTCCTGTGGTTCAATTCCGACAGGGCCCTGATACTCGGAACACTCGAAAATACCACGTCCGTGGGAACCTGCCCAGATATAACCGTGATTTCTTACCGGTGTGGGCTGATCAATTTCGTGATTCCAGCCGTTTGGCATGATTTGTTGGCTCATGTTATATACAGGAACATAATCAGCTCCACTGTTTTCATCAGTCCAGCTTGGTGAAGCGGATGAGAGGTCTGCAGTGGCAAATAATCCGAATTCACTACCAACAATAACTTTATCGGAATCGTCCCAGACAATGACTGCATCGTAGAGTGGCATGGCCGGCAGGTCTCCCTGTTTGGACTCAAATGTACCGGCATCACTTGTTTCCGTAGCTGTGGTGGCTTCGGTTGAATAGTAAATGTGGTTTGAGTTTCCAAACTGGCCAAGCGTTACAGCTACATTGTCAGCATTTGAAGGATCTACGCCAATTCCTGTGATATATCTGTTGGGGAAACGGGCAATGCGGGTTGTTGTCAGTTCGCAGGCCGGGTGTACACAACTCATGAGTGAATCAGCATATGCATTTTCAAATCCACTGATTCTGAAAAGACTGCCGTTTGTGTTGGCAAAATAGAGATGTTCACCATCAGCTGACCATTCCAGTACTTCAACCAGTCCGACAGTATCGGCAATTGGGAACCAGAACTTGTCTACGGCAGGATCGGCTGAAAAATTCAGTGGTTCACGGGTCATCCATACTGAGCCGTTGAAACCTACAGCAAGTGCAGCCTGATATGGGTCTACGATCTCTATGGTATCTCCCTCAGTGTAATTTTGATCTGCAACCCAGCGGATGTAATTTTCTTTTACTGTTTCGCTTTCAATCTGGAGTAAGGAATCCTGAGCTACATCATTCATGATAGGATAACGAATGGTGTCTTTTGAGTTAACATCATTGAAGCTTTCCCACAAGGCAATTGGAGTGACAAAGTTATGTCCTTCCTCTTCATCTCCGGGATATACTGTATTGTCGATATAGCTGTCGTAAAATGGGAACATGGTTCCCTCAGCACCTTTTTCTTCCGAGCGATAAAGCGCACCAAAATATACAGTAGAGAATATGATGTTGGGATTCATCTGTGAGATGGCAGCATAACCACCGTCACCGCCGCTAACTTCATAGAATGGATGTTCCGTACCGCCGCTAATTACCTGGTTGGGATCATGGAGCAGTGAGCCGTTATCCTGTGTACCACCGATCAAGGAGCCGTCAGGTCCGTGACCGATTGCATAAAACTGTGTGATATTATAATTTTTATTCATCATTTGCCAGTTATTGCCCCGGTCGAGTGAACGATGGATACCACCATCACAACCGATATATACAATGTCAGGATTGTCGGGATGGAATTTAATCTCGTGCTGGTCTGCATGTACATACATTGGGCTGCTCTTTTCAAGTGCGTGGAATGATTTTATGGCCCAGTTTCCGCCTTCCTCCCATTTCCATACATTGAGCTGACCACCGACAATAATTTCATTTTTATTGTCCGGGAATACGGCAATGACATTGTCAAAGGTTCCCTGATCTCCCAGCGGGTTAAATGTGTCGCTGCCTCCGGGGCCGATAACTTCCCATGTAAGACCACCGTCTGTTGATCTGTAAATAGCCAGTAGTGAGCCGTTTGATTTGGAAGCCTGGCAATAGATGTAGTTTTTGTCAGTTGGCGCAATGCCAAATTCAAGGCGTGCTGCTGAAAGCGAAATCTGTCCGTCGTCATAGCCAGACACTTTTTGCCAAGTGTCAACGGCTCCACCTTCATGAGAAACCCATGCTTCATCTTTTACACTGCCAATAACATAGGTGCCATCCTCGCTGATTTTCACATCACCGGCAAAGAATTCGTAGGGTGAGCCGGCAAGGTTTTTAATAGGATTCTCCCAGGTTTGACCACCATCTTCACTTAGTCTGATTCCTTTGGCTGTAGCCGCAAAAAGGCGGTTGGCATCATTGGGATCAGCAGCAAGCTTATTAACATAAGCCCAGGTGTCTTCTGCTTCGGGGCTTCCCCAGGTGGAAGTAAGTCTTGTGAAATTTTCTCCGTCTGTAGATTTCCACATTCCGGCACCCCGGATACCACGTGTAGCTGTACCTGCAGGGAAAGGTTTATAATGACCTTCTCCTGTTCCAAAGTAGATATCACCGTTGGCTGTCTGACACATGCTCGCAATGGCAAGGTTGGGAATGCCATCGGTTGACTCATCACCTTCATAGACAATTTGTTCCCAGGAACCACCGCCTGTGGTTGATTTCCACAAGCCTCCACTGACACCACCGGTATATATAATATCGGAATTGTCTTTGTCAATCACAATGGAACGGGTTCTTCCACCTATATTGGTGGGACCTACGTCTGTCCATTGCAAATCAAGGCCTTTTTTGCCTTGCAATGTTTTAATCTGTTCGTGTGCTTTTTTGATATCCTTGATATCTACACGGCCGGTTTCCTGATTTGCCCTACGGGCATGAATCCAGTCAGCTGCATCCTGAAAACCTTTTTTGGCATCAGGTTTTTCTTCTTGTGGCATATACCTTTTTGCAGATTTTTCTTCTGATAAGAACAAAACTGTCAGGGTACCTGCCAGAACAATTGTTAAGAAACCAATAAGTAAACTCTTCATTTTCATAATATTAAACTTTAGTCTGAACGCAATACTTAACCCATTTTTTACAAGCTACTAATATAAGCTATTTTGATTAAAATCAAAAGTTTTTTCCTCTATCATCCAAGATTCTTTATTTTTTTTCTTTTTCCTGTTTCCTCATGAATTTTCTCGCATCCCTGGATATGCTTGTACTGTATTTAATGCCAAACCGGTATGAACAATAAATATTCCAGAATATTTGTTTTTCATGTTCCGCCAGAATGACAATATTTTCAGGATAAAACTCCACATATGATCCTATCTCAACGGCTTTGGTTTTGAATTTGTCATTGCTGAATTCAAAGTTGAGTGCCACCCGGCCATATATCCCTGGCGTAATATTTGTCTCATTTAATCCCTTGGTAAAAGGCTCCCGGGATACTATATCAATGGGATTGTGATAATTCAAATTGAATTTTTGAGGACTTGTGTAATACTTGATGTAATTGCCGACAATTTCAGAGCTGTCAACCACATTATAATATATGGGCTTCTCAAATCCTAATATCCCGCCTCCAACTAGTTGATAGGTAATGGAAATTGAATTCTTGTCGGCTTTGCTGAATATCTCTTTCTGAATGCCGGTGCCCACATGAAGCGTGAAAAAACTGTTTTTCTTGCCGTAAACAAATTTTTTCTGGTTGTCAAAATACGGATTGTACACTTTTATTTCCTTGGGATCTTTTACCAGATTGATACTGCTTTCCGCAAGTCCACGTGTCTTACTCGTATACCGCCAGTCAAACCGGTAGTCTATGCCCCAGCCTGTGGAAACCAATTTTCCGCCAAAGGAATTTCTGTTGTAGTAGTTTAATTCTTTTTGTTCCAGAATCTCACCCTGTGCAAATCCAGCCATCGGCAAACATATCAATAACAATATTTTCAGAACGCTTTTCATTGTCTGATCCCCAACTGTTTATGCCTGTTCCTTTCCGGGCTGATAATAATCAGGAAAACTATGCAGCTTGCTCTGTCTGATCCTGATCGGTATTGTGTGAATCATAAGCAGGACAATCCTGTGTGCTTCCACATGATACCAAAAATACTGCAGTTGCAGCAATAATCAATATAATTCCAATTCTTTTTTTCATGATATTTTCCCTTAAAATATTATCAGCCAAATATAAGGCATTATTTTGAGTTGAATATAATCTTTATGCCCGTTTTTTTAAACATATTTTTATTCCATGATAAACCAAAGCAAACCAGATGAATATCAAAAACATTTCAACATTTATTGTATCTGACTTCCGCTTAATTAACGTTTTTATATGTCCTTTGATGCTTGATTGTCAGTAAAATATATCAAAAACCCTTAATTGCCACCCATGATCATGACAAATTATATCAGTTGTTATAGTTGAAGGCAGAATGTGGATAGTCAAATCCCCACATCAATCCGTGTAATGGTTGTTTTGTCTGTTTCGGGCTCATTACACAGCGTGCTGTCTTGTTTGTGGATTGAAGAATGGCTTTTATTTCGTCGATGCGTTCATAATATGTTTTGGCATGAATCCCATTGTTGTTACCCCAGGCACAGATGATATGATCGCATGACCCGAAAATCCGCCGTATAGCAGCATCATTACCGGGCCCGGTGATATAGGGCTTGCCGTTTTCTTTCAGCAACATGTTTACTTCTTTTGCATCTGTGGCACGCAATGCAAACATGTTCAGTATGCTGAGCCGGGAAACCTTTGGAAAATGCTTGTAAACATAGGTTTCTACTTTGCGGATGGTGGCGTCTGCCATGGATTCATCTGCCGAACTTGGGTTTTTAAGAATAACACTGATGTGCTCATTCTGATCCTGCCGCAGCAGGGAGGGTTTGTAATTCATGTCCAGACTGTAACGATACAGCATGTCTTTTGAAAAATCCGCACTGATCGTAGTGGTATCTATCTCCTGGAAATGTGGTATTTGACGTCCTATTCTTGCCATATGCCTGAGTTCTGCGAAATTGTTAACTTTGTGCGCAAAATACAAAATATTGTGGCAAAACGTAAATTACCTAAAATCGAAAAGCTTGAAATCATAGATATATCCTCTGATGGTAAGGCAGTTGGCAAACATGAAAATCGCGTGATTTTTGTTCCTAAACTTGTGCCGGGAGACGTGGCGGATGTACAATTGATAAAAAAGAAAAAACGTTTTTTTGAAGGTGTTGTGGAGAAAATCCATACCTTCTCCGAATACAGAACAGAGCCTTTTTGTGAACATTTTGGCAGTTGCGGTGGATGTAAGTGGCAAAACATGGCCTACGAAAGTCAACTGTATTTTAAAGAAAAGCAGGTGAAGGAACAGCTTACCCGGCTCGGGGATATTGACATCCCGGATGTTAATCCGATAAAAGCATCTGAAAAAACAAAGTTTTACAGAAATAAGCTTGAATACAGTTTTTCTGACAAACGCTGGCTTGAAAAATCAGATATTGAATCGGAAAAAGTATTCAATGATACCAGGGCTCTGGGATTTCATGCACCGGGACGTTTCGATAAGGTATTGCAGGTGGATACCTGTTATTTGCAGGATGAACCTACCAATGCCTTACGAAACGCAATCCACAGGTATGCTTTGAAAAATGACCTGTCCTATTATAATGCAAAAAGCCACCAGGGATTGCTCAGAAACCTGATCGTGAGAATCAGCAGACAGGGTGAAGTTATGGCAGTGCTGATTGCCTCTGAAGATAATCCTGAATTGCGTGAATTGCTGGCTTTTATCGATGATGAGTTTCCGGAAATTACATCCCTGATGTTTGTGATCAATCCAAAATGGAATGACAGCATTTTTGATCTGGATGTGCATACCTTTTCCGGAAGAAATTATATACTCGAAACTCTGGACGGTATGCAGTTCAAAATCGGACCAAAAAGCTTTTTCCAGACAAATACCTGGCAGACAGAAGTGCTGTACGATAAAGTAAGAGAAATGGCTGAACTGAAAAGTGAGGACGTGCTGTATGATTTGTACTCGGGTACCGGCTCAATATCTCTTTACCTTGCCCGCTATGCCAAAAAAGTTGTGGGGGTGGAAATTGTCCCCGAAGCGGTCATGGATGCCCGACTCAATGCCGAAATGAATCATATTTCAAATGCGGTTTTTGTTGCCGGGGATATGAAAGATGTGATGAAAACCGGTTTCGTGAAAACTCACGGAAAACCGGATATTATCGTGCTTGACCCCCCACGTGCCGGCGTCCATAAGGATGTGATTGCAGTCATTGAACAAACAGCTCCGGACAGAATTGTATATGTGAGTTGTAATCCCGGAACCCAGGCCAGAGATATCAGCCTTTTGAAAGAAAACTACAGGGTGAAGGAGGTGCAACCCGTGGATATGTTCCCTCATACGCATCACGTCGAAAATATTGTATTTCTGGAAAAAATCAGGTGATTTTTCTATCTTTACATGACAATTGATATTTACAAACCGAGTTCCTTATGAATAAAATTGCTTTAATAACAGGTGCTACCGCCGGTATCGGGGAAGCTACTGCTGAACTTCTTGTCAACAACGGATACAGAGTAATCATCACAGGCCGCCGTAAAGAAAGACTGGGCGAAATCGGTGACAAGCTGAAACTTCGTAACAACGGCAGCGTTTATACTCTTGATTTCGATGTCAGAGACAAAGCACAGGTGGATGAGGCCATCGACAGCTTGCCTGAAGCCTGGGCAAATATTGATATCCTTATCAATAATGCCGGCCTGGCATCGGGTATGTCTCCTCTGCAGTCCGGAGATACAGAAGACTGGGAAAAAATGATTGATACAAATATCAAAGGTCTGCTTTATGTTACCCGTGCTGTTGCTCCCGGGATGATTGAACGCAAAAGAGGACAGATTGTCAATATAGGATCCATTGCCGGCAAGGAAGTGTATCCCAATGGCAATGTATATTGTGCCACCAAACATGCTGTGGACGCGATTACAAAAGGAATGCGGAGAGACATGCTCGAGGATGGAATAAAAGTGTCTCAGGTTGCGCCGGGTGCTGTTGAAACTGAATTTTCAGTGGTGCGGTTTCACGGTGATGAAGCAAGGGCAGAGGAAGTTTACAAAGGTTATCAGCCACTGATGGCAAAAGATGTCGCGGAAACTATATTGTTTGTGGTTTCACGTCCTGATCATGTCAATATTAATGATATTCTCGTGATGCCAACGGCTCAGGCCGCTGCAACCCATTTTAATAAAGATAAGGAGGATAACTGGTAGATGCTGAATTATCTCGAAACCGCCTTGCGGGCTGCAATAGATGCCGGAGAAATTGCTCTGGAAAGACAGTTCGAAACCATAAAAATTCAGAAAAAAGCCGACAATACACCGGTTTCTGAGTCAGATTATGCGGTGAATGAAGAAATCATCAGGCAGTTGTCTGAGCATGATTTGCCTGTAATCTCAGAAGAGTCCGATTTGCCCGGATTTGAAGAGAGGAAAAAACTCAGTCTCTTCTGGCTGATTGATCCCATAGATGGCACTGCAGCCTACTTGAACGGGACGGATGAATATACCATCAATATTGCCCTTATTCGACGCAACGAACCTGTGCTGGGTGTTGTTTTTGCACCCGGGATGGCAGATCTGTGGTACGGCGTCAACAATATGGGCGCATGGAAACTGAAGGTTGCTGATGGAAAAATTCCGGCTGCAGACATCATGAAAAAAAGCACGGCACTGCCTTGTGAAAAAACGGAAAATCCTGTTATCCTTGTGACAAGGTCACACATGAATGCTGCTACACAATCCTATATCGAGGAAGTCAAACAGGTGTACCCCAAAGCCCGGGTTGCACAGGAAGGAAGCTCTGTGAAATTTTGTCGTGTGGCAGAAGGTTCTGCTGATATCCACCTCAGGGCAGGGAGCCTGAACGAATGGGATACTGCCGCAGGTGATGCTGTTCTGCGTGCATCCGGAGGAAAGGTCTTGTCAGGACCCGGTGCAGAAAGCCTGAAATACAATTCAGAAAGTCTGAAAATCAACAGCTTGTATGCAATAGGCCGAAACCTCCTTCATCATCAGAAAAAGTAATATTTGCCCGGATTCACAAGGATGTCAGGGGAGCCGGATATGCCAATGTTTTCGGCACAGAAATCATTGCATGAAATAATCCATTTCATCAGATTCTCTTCAATAATTCATGAAAACCGTTGTATACACATCACCCTGAACCCGGAATGCTGCTTTTTCAAATTTTGGAGCTCCAAGTTTACTCCGGGCCTTGTTGGAGAAACAATAGCCTTCCTGCGTGAATCCCAGGAAATTTCTGTCCATCTCGTCATTCTTGTTCTCATCGTGCAAAATTGCAATGGCATATTTCCCCGCTGGCACATCCTCAAAGCGTATGGTGGTGATGCCTTCTTTGGCGTCGGTTTTTACACCCATAAACTCTTTGCCTTTCTCCGGGAATTCGTCTGCACTATTGTATAAACCGGCGCTTATAACACCATCACCGGACCGTACATTCCTGACATTTACTTCAACAGTATAGCTTTGTGCCATTAGTATGCTGCCAATGAGCAACAATGTAAGAGTCAGTAAATTTCTCATAAGATGTCTTTGTTGGTTCGTACTGTATGCATAATAACAAGCCAGTATGCCAATGGTTTATTTTAAGGGAGAGTCAGGTTCTTTTTTCATGGCTCTGAAAAACATGCGGTCAAGAAAGGCAGGCCAGAATTTTTTTATAAGATTGGCAAGTATGCCTGCTCTGGAAATAGCGATAAAACGGCGGCGTTGTTTGACGGCACGGTAGATCCGGTATGCAACATGTTCCGGAGAAGTCATTTTGTCTTCCTGCCGTGGAGTTTCTCCCTGGGGTGTGCCATCAGCGGTGAGGGCAGACTTCCGTACATTGCTCGAGGTGAAGCCCGGGGCAATGATCAGTACATGCAAATTATTGTGCATGTGTTCAATGCGCAGGGTTTCCATAAATCCGTGAATGGCAAATTTTGAAGCACTGTAGCCGGAGCGTCCGGGTAAACCGTGAATGCCCGCAACTGATGATACACCAACAACGGAGCCTTGATTTTCAAGAATATGAGGAAGAGCATATTTTGTGCAGTTTACCGTTCCCCAATAGTTGACATCCATGAGCCGGTGCATGACAGAAAGGTCCAGCTCCGCAAACATGGCACGCATGCTAATGCCTGCATTGTTGATCAGGATATCTATCCTTCCGAATCTGTCTATGGCCGTTTCAACCATGCGCTTACATTCCTCTTCCTTTGAAACATCTGTAGGTACAGCCAGCACCTCGGCCTTTTCAGACAGCTCTCCGGACAACTGTTCTAGCTTCTCCTTATTCCGTGCTACCATAACCACATTGTAATGATGATCGGCATAATGACGCGACAAGGCTAATCCAATACCGGATGATGCTCCTGTAATGATTACAACTTTTTTGGTTTCCATAACACAAGTATTTACGCAAATATAATTCATTTTGATAGAATTATTCTGTTTTTTTGGTTTATTCTGATTTTTGGATACATTTTTTAAATAAATTTGTTGGTTTTAGGTCTCTTATTTGCCTGTTTCATTATCCCTGTGATTTTAACATATGCTTCTGATCAATACAGAATTATTTCTTACTACGGATTTATGAGATGCACTTACTGACAGATTGATATTAAGGTGGTTTTGTGTTTTCTGATATTTGTCATACATTTACTGTGAAATAATCTGGATTTTCCTGATATGCTCAGTCCGGTTCATCATTCCATATTGCAGATATTTGCCATACTTGCTTCTCAAAGTGATAAAACAATCTCGCAGGAAGCAGAGTATTTCCTCGAAATATTTTTATCGGATGTCCTATCAGATGAGCAAATGAAACAGGCATGGATGCTTTATCATCAGTATCGGGAAAAATATTCCGCAAAAACCGGAAAAAAAGGCCTGAGTGTAAATTCGGTAAAGTTTTTAAAATCCGTAGAGAGCATCCGGGAAACCCTCAATATTGAAGAAAGACACCTCCTGTGCCTGAGAACCATGGAATTTGTTGCAGAATATGCAAGCAACAAGCAGGAGAATTTTGATTTTGTCCGGCTTCTTGCAGATGTGTTCCTTATCAGGCCACGTGTGTATCAGGCAATGCATGAGGTGGTTACTGGTGATATTGTGCATAGCAGACAACTTAGGTCGGAGCTTTTGCCAGATGATCTGTCCGTTATTTTTGTTTCTCCGGAAGAAATCTATTTCAAAAATATTGGACAGGCAGCAAAAGATGCAAACCCGGAATTGTTTGTGCGGATGGAATATAAGCGGAAAATCAACCTGAGCAAAGGGGGATTTCTGATTTATTCCGATATTCTCAGAGCTGCAGAATCTTTTGTGGACTCAAGTCAGAACCTGTGTATTTCCGGTCTTGATTTTCATGGCTATGGTACCCGTCTTTTTCATGGCCTCAATCTGGAAATACAGGCACCATCGCTAAGTGCTATAATGGGACAAAGTGGTGCCGGCAAGAGCAGCCTGTTGAGAATACTCGCAGGGATTCTGCATCCCGATAAAGGAAGCCCCTTGTTTTATCCTGAAAATCCCTTGATTTCTTTTGTTCCTCAGGAAGACAGTCTGAATGCTGATTTGCCTGCAAAGATGCAACTGGAGCAAATTGCGCTGAAATTTGGTGTATCCACGCCACAGGAAAGAGCAAACACACTGCTGGCAGAAACCGGCCTGTACGAGAAAAGAAATACAGCCCCTGGGCCACCACGGGATTCTGCCTTGTCAGGGGGAGAAAGAAAACGCCTGAATATTGCCGGTGGCCTGGTTTGCCAGCCTGATATATTGCTTTGCGATGAGCCCAGCAGTGGCTTGTCTTTTGAAGATACGGAATCAGTTATTCATTTTTTGAGAGATGCCGCCAATAAAGGCTGCATGGTGATATGTACCCTGCATCAGCCGGATGCAGCGCTGATGTCATATTTTGACAATATGCTTTACCTGGATAAAGGCGGACAACCAGTTTATTTTGGCAAACCTGACGGCTTTGCCAGGCACGTTTTCAACATCCCTGAAATACAGCACAGCTCTCCGGGAAAAATGCAGAATGTCAGTCTGGCAAATACGGAAAGCTTTATCAGACAAACCAGACCCGATGAGTACGGCAGGCCCGGCAGGGAAAGAAAATATCCGCCGGAGTTCTGGCACAGAAAATATCCCGTGCGGGAAATTGCTTGTCCCACAAAAGCCGGTAAGGAACCGGGAAGGAAAAAAATTTCCTGGCTGAAACACCTGCGGTTTTTAATGGCTGTTTTGAGAAAAAGACCCGCCTTTGTAAGTATGTTTCTTGCCTATGCCCCTGTAATGGCAGTTTTGATCGCTTCCGTATGCCGTTATTCAGAATCACAGGAATATGTACCCGAATTCAATCCCCATTTGCCGGTCTTTTTTGTCATGAGTATTGTCGTGGCACTTTTCTCAGGGCTGGTGTTCACGCTCGGCGAGTTGAGCAGTGCTGCTCCTGAACGCAAAAGGGAATGGGTGACGGAAAGAAACAATGCTTCCTTTTTGTCCGCGCAAATGGCTGTCTTTATTCCGGGAGGTCTGCTGCAGGCTGTTTTGTTTGGTTTTATTGCTGTCTGGATTTTGCAACTGCAGTTTTTCTTTTTACCCCTGACACTGATGTACTTTGCGTTGTATGTTTTTTCTGCTGCAACTGGCCTGCTTTTGTCACTTTTGTCCCGCGGCAGGCTGTGGGTTTACCTCCTTGTCCCGGTCTTATTGATCCCTCAGATACTTTTCAGCGGAGCTATGATACCATGGGAACAGTTCCCCGGGAGAACTGAGGATAACACAGCATTGCCGGTGAGCCGGATATTTGCCGCATCATGGGCTTATGAAGGATTGATTACCGAATGCCTTTATCAGCATCCCGAATCGGAATACCGGAAAGAAAAGGTATATTACATGAGCCTGTTCTATCTGCAGGATGTGCTGCCGGCATGGCGTGAATTTTGTGAGAACGATACTACAAATCAAAACTGCGGAAAACTGCTGCTTGATGCTTTGCCGGTCGAGATCACCGCACAAATTGATTCTCAACACACAAGCCAGCCTGAATCACTTGACCGGTATGTGAGCAACTTGTTCAGCCTCAGCTTGCAGGGGTTTGAAAAACCGATGCCGAAATCTTTTCCGGCGCTTTGGTATCCACTGCAATTTACCAGCAACAATGTTGTTGATCTGAAGGACGGGGAGCTTGTTTTACATACATATCCTTACTACCGAACCGGTAATCTATTATCACCAAAAGCAGCCTTTGTTCAGGTGGCAGGGCAAAAAGTCAGACATTTCCGGCTTTCCTTTGTGATGATTCTGATAATGGCGATCATCCAGTACGGCATTCTTTTCATCGCAGGAAAGAAGTGGCCATGGCTTCAAAAGACAAGCCGGGTAAAAAGATTGTAGTTTGGCTTTCCGGAAAAAAAAATAAACATTTATGTAGTGCTTATCGTTTTGTGATGGTAACACATAAATCCAGATATTATGCAGAATATGCAAAAGTTGTTGATTGTTTTGTCCGTTCTTGCCATGCTTTTTATCCTTATTCCTGCTTGTGAGCCTGCAGGTGATGACAATATTCCGGATTTGATACCGGTACAGCTTCCCCAGGGTGCCTATGACAACAACATACTGGTGCCTGAAGACTCTCTTCTGGTTTTGGAAAACCACAGAGAAGGCCTTGATTATCTGATTACGCGAAGGTCTGTAGTAAGGGGCGATTTGCAGATCGAACCGGGTGTGGAAATTGCCTTTGCTGAGGATGCCGCACTGGATGTCCGTGGTTCACTGAAAGCCGACGGAACCCCTGATGATTCCATTGTATTTACCGGCGAAGAAAAAGTGGCCGGAGCGTGGGGTTTTATTGCTTTTCTCTCTGAAAACGAAAATAATTTGCTGAATCATTGTGTGGTAGAATACGGTGGCGGATTTGAATTCAGTCCACATGGTGATATTGCTTCTGTATTTGTCGATGCAGATGCATCTGCCGCCATCAATAACAGCAGCATACGCAACAGCAGACGTTATGGCTTGCGCATCAGCAACCAGTCTGCCCGGCTCATCTCATTTGCCAACAACAGTCTCAGTGGTAATATGGCACCCGTGTTCATTCCTGCCAATATGGTAGGTGCCATTGAAGGCGGTTATTTTACCGGCAATGCTCAGGATGCCATCGTGGTTGGTACGGATGGTTTTAGTAATCCTGCTCTTATTTCGAATGATGTGTTGTGGGAGGATCACGGTGTGCCATATCACATAGACAAACCCATACATGTTGCTTCCGGGGTGCTTACGCTTAGTCCCGGCATAATAATGGCCTTTGAAGATGCAGCTACGCTTACCGTTGGTGAATCAGATCAGGCAGGTCTGTATGCCGTTGGAGCTCCTGAAAAACCACTGATTTTTACCGGAAAAACAAAAATGCCAGGTGCCTGGGGAGGTTTTGTATTTGATCAAACTCAAAATCCGAACAATGAAATCGGTCATGCTGAAATAGAATACGCTGCGGATTCCGGAAATATGGGAGCAATCAGAATGTGGGATTCACCTAAGCTCAATGTGCATCATGTTCATTTCAATCATCTGGAGAATTGTGTGTTTTACGCTGCTCCGGAAGCATGTAACCCCAACCTCAATCTGGAGGAATCTGACAATACCTATGACAACACAGGTGGTGATTATTTTTGTGGACCATAATTTTTCAGCTTCAATCCCAAAAAACCATTGAAAAAAATGCAGACTTGATTAATCTTTTTTTTTGTTTATTTGTTGGCGATTAAAGAATACAGAAATAAAATTTGATTGATGCAATGCTGATATTACAAAACCAACCTTCAATTTACCCTCTGGGTATCCGGATAGATGAACCAGTCACTATGATTACTGATGTGTTGGTAGCACTTGTTTGCTTTTATGCATTTGTCAAACTAATGCAGGTGAAAAGTGATTTGAAAATACGCAAATATCTGATGTTTTATTTTCTGGGCATGGGTATAGCTACTTTCATTGGCGGAGTGATTGGTCACGGATTTTTGTATGCCCTGAGTTTTGGCTGGAAGCTGCCCGGCTGGATTACCTCTATGCTGGCTGTAATGTTGCTTGAAAGGGCAGCCATTGAGCATGCAGAAGGCGTAGCTCCCCCAAAAGCCATTGTTTTTTTTAAGTGGATGAATGTTATCGAGCTGCTTACTTTCATGGCACTTACCTTTGCTTTCATGAATTTCCGCTTTGTTGAAATACACTCCGCCTATGGTGTCATGTTTGTGGTGGGATCATATTCTGTTTATGTCTATTATAAAACAAGAAGCAGGGCCAGTAAAATTTTCATCCTTGCTGTGATTCTCGCCGTTATTTCCTCCATTATATATCTTAACAGGTGGAGCCTGGATATCTGGTTCAATTATCTTGATATTTCCCACACCCTGATGGCCGTGGCTGCATTTATTTTTTATCGCGGTTCCCTGGTGATGATCGAAGAAAATGAAAGAGGGAGAAAGCCTGACGCACGCTGATTGTGCTGCTTTTAACTCTGTGATGTTGATAACTTAAAGCAGGGGATTGCATTATCAAAAACAGAAGTCTGTACTTTTGGATAAAAGCATTTTTTATGAAAAAGTTACTTGTGTTTTTCCTTCTGATATCCTGCGTTTTTTCGCTTAAAGCACAGGAAACCCTCACAACTGACATGTATATAGACGAGTATGCAGACTGGGCTATTGATGAGATGAAACGCACCGGTATTCCTGCTTCCATTACCCTGGCGCAGGGGATTCTGGAATCCGGCTCCGGAAACAGCCGGCTGGCCGTTGAAGCAAAAAATCATTTCGGGATAAAATGTCATTCTGACTGGAATGGTGAAAAGATTTTTCATGATGATGATGCAGATCAGGAATGTTTCAGAAAATACAAAAATGCTTATGAATCATTTAAGGATCATTCGGAATTTCTGATGAAGTATTCTCGTTATGCATTTTTGTTTGATCTTGAGCCCACTGATTATGTCGGCTGGGCCAGAGGACTAAAGAAAGCCGGCTATGCCACCAACCCCAAATATGCTGACATTCTGATCGGCCTGATAGAGCGACATAACCTGCAGGAATACGACAAAGGTGTTAAACCGCAAACCGATAAGTTGCATGTACTGGCTGATGGTAGCGTCAGGAACAGGGTACAGCCCGGATTTTCCGATGATTGGGTGATTGATCCCTATGACCGAGAAATTATTGAGAACAATGGTCGTCAACTGATTGTTGCCCGCCGTGGTGACAACATTACAGCCCTGGCACAGGAGTTTGACATGGCGGCCTGGCAATTGTATCAGTACAATGATATGAATAAGTCTGAGGATATCTCGGCAGGACAGTTTGTTTATCTTGAGCCAAAACGTAACCGTGCTGATAGAGGATTTGAAAAGCATCTTGTTGAAGAAGATGAATCCCTTTGGGATATCAGCCAGCGCTACGGAGTGAAAGAGAAAAAATTACGCCGGCGTAATGGTCTTGGCAAAAATGACCGTGTGAAAGCGGGTGATGAAATTTACCTGCGTACAGATGAAAACGGAAATACTTTCCTTGGATTGTTTTAAATCCGGTTGTATATCTTAAATTCTTTTGATTTTTCTGGCAGTACTCAGAATATTCAGGCCGGATAAGATCATCAGCAAAACAAAACCACCTGCCAGTATCAGGATGTTGCCAGAACTTTCAGCGGGCAAAATTGATTGCAGATTTTCCAGCCATATCCCGCGGAGTATGAAAAACGGGAGCAGACTCATAGCAAACACAAACAAGCTGCTGATAATGTTGAGATTTCTGAATGGTACCATTATCCGGGAATGACTGTAACCGAGTGCAATAAGATGATGAATATTGGTTTTGTTTTTTTGCAGCAGCAGATGGGAGGAGAGAATGAACATCCATAAAGCCAGTAAACTGATGAATAGTCCGGTAGCCAGCACGATGATTGTAACGGTATTCAGGAGCATCCTTGCCTTACCGCTGTTGAGTTGTTCCTGGTTGTAATCATACTTGTTTTCTCTGATATATTCCAGCAAGTCAGGATTTGACGGATCCGGGGTGATAAGAATCAGGCGTGAAACCGGTGGCTTTTTGCTGCCGAATTCAGAATTGGCATATTGCAGAAATGACTCGGGGACAAGAATTGTGTTGAGACGGTCGGAAAAACCTACAATTCTCGCATCAAACTGTTCCTGATTGCCCCGGCCCTGAACCGTGACATGGAAGGGAATCAGACCCGCAGCTTCTTCGGATATCTGAGGCAGATTCTGTGCTGTGGCAAAGCCAAAATTGTATAGGTTGAGATAAGATTTTGGCAATATTACCGGGATGAATTTACTCGTTTCTGTCCAGTTCCATGAATCGCTGTCCAGATCAATATAGCGGGAGGGTACAGATTCAAAAAACAAGTCTGTATAAAAACCCCCGAGCTCTTTATTTTTGGTATATGCAGTGGTTTTGAAGTTGCTGGCTGTAAATGCAGCAAGGTCTTTTACAAAAGGCTGTTCCTTAATCTCTGCCATTTCCTTTTCGGAAAATGAAGGCTTATCCCGCTTCCTGAGTAGCTGTCCTGTTGTTGCAAGAGGGGATACCTCCTTGCTGATGATCAGATGTTCGGTCTGCCAGAGATCGTCACCTGAAAAAGCCGGACGGATATCTGCATAAAAGCGTGCAGTAAGCATGATAATACTAAACCCGGCAAACATCACTGTGATGATCAACAGCATTTGTGAAACCTTGAATTCCTGCCGCAATACTTTCCAAATCATAATTTGATAATTTTATCAAAACCTGGTTCATGATCAGTCAGGCTGGTTAATATCATGCCGGCATTTCTGTGTCTGACTTCTTTTTTCAGAATGTCAGTGATGATGTCCTTATTGCTTTTGTCCAGATGAGAAAAGGCTTCATCCAGTAATAGAAAACGAAAAGGCTGACATAAGGAACGAATGATAGCAAAACGCTGTTTTTGCCCGAAGGACAGCAATCCTGCAGGTTTGTGCTGATGCTCCGCAATGCCGCAGGCTTTCAGATATTCCTGAATTCCGGCTTCGCCCATATAGTCGGTGAGATTGTTTTTTATGCGTATATTTTCTATGCCACTGAGATGTTCAAATAGCCACAATCCCTGCGGTACCAGAGCAAAATATTCCCTGCGCAGGGCAATCCGGTGCCTGTGTGTGAAGTCCCTGCAGTTACGGCCGTCAATTAGCAGGCTTCCCTGATAATCGCTTCGTAGGCCGTAAATCAGATTGAGCAGGGTGGTTTTTCCTTTGCCGGATTCAGCATATATCAGATAATCATGTCCCGGCAGAAATGAAATATCCCTTCTCCATACCTGAGATTCTTCCATGGGAAGTTCTTCAAGTGGAGAAGGGATAATGTTGTGTAACTCAATTGCCATAGATACTACTGTGCATCCATTTCTTTTTCCAGTTCTTCCAGCATGGCTTCTACATCTTCTTCTGTGATGGTATCCATGATCTTTTCTGCTTCCTCCCAGTCTTCCTGACTGAGCTGTTCTTCTGCCCACTCTTCTGAGTATTCCCGTGGCCCGCCAAACATTGGTAAGCGGTTCATGGCACCTGTTTCTTCAAGGAGTTCCGACATGTCAGTGATGCTCATGTCCCGGATATCTTCGTTGACACGCATTTTGGTAATCATAGTAAACTGACCGGCCTTCTTATCCCAGTCAAAATGCATATGGGCAAAATTGTCATCCAACTGAACTTCCAGCATTTTTTCCATCATGGTAATTTCGGTTTCCAGATTTTCAATATTGCTGGAAAACCAAAGATTGAAATCCATGGCATTCTCGTAAAATTCTGAAAAATCCTTGTTGTTCATGATGCTATTACTGACTTTCTGCTGCATGAACTCTTTGGCTTTTTCTTCCAGATCGGCTATGCCGTTGCTCCCCAGAACCATAACTTTGCTTTTATCCCAAATGGCAATGCCCATAGGGAATCTTACTTTTTTGAAACCGTCTTCGTCCTCGATTTTTAACTCAAATTCCATTTCCTTTGCTACTTTTTTGAGAACTTCCTCAAAAGTGGAAGCTTTTTTGAGCAACATGCTGGTGCCAAAAATCATGTAATCATCAAGCGGCGCAGCAAATGCAAATATCTCTTCGTACATATCTATCCCGGAAGTGGTGGGATCTTCAATGAACTCTTCCAGAATATTGGCCATGACTTCACTGTCCTCACGGAGTTCTTTCATAAACTCCCGAAAATCTTCATTGTTCTGAATGTCTTCCACCACCTCATCACGGTTTTCATTGTCCGGATTAAATGTGATTACAGCAAATGCATCGCCGGGAATGGTGTTGATGTGCTCGGGTTGTTTGCTGCAGGATGTGATCAGAATCAGTGCCGCTACAGCAAAAATCATTGGATTGATAAATTTTTTCATAGTGATTGGTTTATAAAGGTTTTGAAAAATCGCACTAATATAATGATAAATTTTGTTTTTTTGGTTTATGATGATGATTTTCAAATCTGTTGTTTAAACAGGATAAACATCTGAAATTTTTGTAACTTCGTCCAAAACGATGAAAACGATGAAACATATCCCTTTTGATGTACTTGAGAATTTTATGCAACAATGCCTGATGAAAAAAGGCGTACCTGAGGCTGATGCAGCGATTGTTGCAGATGTGTTGATTTGTGCCGATAAGCTCGGGATAGATTCCCACGGCCTTAACCGCCTCAAACCCATTTATCTGGATCGTATTGATGATGGAATACTGAATCCCGAAACCACCGTGGATGTGATAAAAGAGTTTGGTGCTACCGCTGTTCTTGACGGCAACAACGGTATGGGACATGTCATCAGCAAAAAAGCAATGCAGATGGCCATTGATAAAGCCAGGGAACAGGGTATCGGTATGGTGGCCGTACGGAATTCTTCCCATTACGGAATTGCCGGTTATTATGGGATGATGGCAGAAAAAGAAAATATGATCGGCATCACCGGAACCAATGCACGCCCATCCATTGCGCCTACCTTTGGTGTTGAAAACATGCTGGGTACCAACCCACTGACTTTTGTGATGCCCAGCGATGAAGATTTTCCTTTTTTCCTGGATTGTGCCACCTCTGTGTCACAGCGCGGCAAATTTGAATATTACGAAAAGCACGGCAAAGAACTCCCGGAAGGCTGGGTGATAAACCGTGAAGGCAAAACCATGACAGATCCCAAAGCTGTTCTTAAAGCCCTGGTTGATAAGGAAGCTGCACTTACACCGCTTGGGGGTATAGGCGAAGATGGCGGCGGATACAAAGGTTATGGTTATGCTACCGTGGTGGAAATTCTATCTGCTGCCCTGCAAGGCGGTGGGTTTATGCACGCGCTCTCCGGTATGCACGACGGTAAAAAAGTTCCCTACAGGCTTGGCCATTTCTTCATTGCAATAAATATTGAAGCATTCAACGACATAAAATCTTTTAAACGCATTACCGGGGATATCTTGCGCAGTCTACGGAAATCTAAGAAAATGCCGGATCAGAAGCACATTTATACGGCTGGTGAAAAAGAGCATCTGAGTTACCTGGAGCGTTCTGTATATGGAGTGCCTGTACCGCCTGCCCTCTTTGATGAAATGAAAGGGCTGTGGAAAGAATTCGGACTTCAGGATTTTGATAAATATTTCAAATCATGACAGAACATCAGGGACGTTTTCCGTCAGCCACAGGACAACATGTGTTTTACCGCATCTGGATGCCGGAAACTGAGGCCAGAGGTGTGCTTCAGATTGTGCATGGTATGGCTGAGCATTCAGCCCGTTATGCAGAATTTGCCGCATATATGTGTGAAAATGGTTTTATTGTAGCTGCCAACGATCATCCCGGGCATGGTGTAACCGGTAGCGAGGCAGGAAAAACCGGCTATTTTGATGAGAAAAACGGCTGGAATAAGGTGTGTCAGGATTTAAAACGATTCAATGATCAGTTGCAGGAAACCTACAAATTGCCGGTTTATCTTCTGGGACACAGTATGGGGAGTTTCTTTGTACGCTGTCTCATGATACGCCATCCGCGCATGGCAAAGGCCTGGGTGCTGTCGGGAACCGGAAACTTTACCCTGCCAGAAAGGCTGGGAGGCTTTGCCCTGGCTAATCTGAGCCTCTTTTTTAAAGATCCGGAACAAAAAGCCGGCTTCCTGCACAAGCTCAGTTTTGGTGCGTATAACAAAAAGTTTAAAGATGAGAACAGCGAATATGCCTGGATATGTTCTGATAAATCCGTAGTGGAAGCATACACAAAGGATCCCTGGTGTGGCTTTGTGGCCAGCGGAGCTTTTTACCGCGATTTGTTGTTTGGCATCAATGTGATTCACAGAAAAAGTGAACTCAGTAAACTGCCAAAAGGCTTGCCGGTGCTACTGATTTCCGGCGCCGATGACCCCGTTGGGAATTACGGCATCGGTGTCAAAAAAGTTAAACACCGTTTTGAGAAATATGGCATATCTCCTGATCTGATGATCTATCCACACCTGCGCCATGAGGTTCTGAACGAAGAGGGAAAAGCCCTCATCTGGAGAGACGTTCTGGATTTTATGGAAAGAAACTAAGCAAGTGAGCAATTACCTTCGTGTAATGTGTTTCTTGTTTGTACATAGTTACAATGCTTATCCCCGGGATTGGCATTGCTGCATCGGGAGTGGTGTGAGTTTTCTGGCTTGTGGCAGGAGGTATGGGGGTAAATGAGTTCATTGCAAAACGACATAATATGAGACAAATACTATTGACAATTTTTATTTTGACGCTCCTGATAAATTTGAAAGCGGTTGGACAAATAAAATT
>JBNJGS010000023.1:0-37580 GCA_051747965.1 Bacteroidota bacterium | reverse complement strand
CCCTGCCAGTCATATATGGCATTGTTTCGATTCTGTTCTTTCTGACTCACCGGATCGTTTTCATGCCAGGTCATCAGCATGGCCAGCGGAGCAGATTCAAAAGCGGGATAGGATGTTCCGTTCAGCATGGCATCAGCATTGTTATTGTATGCTTCCCAGCCTGAAATCTCATCTTTATACCGGGTGGCCATGTAAAAGTAAATTCTTGCAAAATCGCCTTTGTATTCATCAATGGGTTCAAATACCATGTCGGTTGCCCAAGCAGCGTTGGAATACCCTTTTTTGCTGCCGTTTTGTGATGTCCAGTCAGGGCTGTCAACTTCTCCGTAAGCAAGGTTTCCACGCATTCCGTTAACATAGCCATCGGTAGGAACAAGTTGCACCAGATCGGTATACATTGGATACCCATCATTGTACCAGGATTTTGGGAATGAGTGTTCCCGGTTGTAACATGATCCTTCTCCGGAATAATTGCCGCACTGATCTGTTCCGAAAGTAAAAGTGTAAGGTTCTGCACCATACGGATTATCACTGTACATATCCCAGACAATGTTTGGATTATCCGGCCTTGGATCGGTATCATAAAAAGCAGACCAGAGGTCATCGTATGAGAGGACGGTATGATCATCAATGATATTATGCAGAGCCTGCTGCAGTTCTTCAAAGCCCAATCCGTCAGCACTGTCATAATATCCGTCCGGCACCTGAGCAAAGGCAAAAAAGGCAGGCACAAAGCCTGCCAACAGTAAAAACAATTTTCTCATAATCTCCTTATTCTTTCTCCACAGCCTTGATAAGATAAATGTATGCCGGGAAGTGATCAGAATACCCACCCATCCAGGTATCACCAACAAATGAGCGGTACGGATAGCCTTTGAACCGGCCTTTACTTTGTCTTAAAAAGGGTTCGTTATAAATATGTGCTTTATAAAAACTGTATCCTTCTTTGGGGTCTTCAAGCAATCCCTGGCTGACAATCACCATATCAAAGAGGTACCATTTATCACGATAAGCTCCGGAGCCAACACCATCTTTGTACAATTCTGCCATTGGATTAAAAAGATCATCATTTTCAAGATTTCTCTTCTTGCCTTTGGCGCTGAGGTGGTCCTGAAGGGATTCGTCAGTGGGATTATCATTGAAGTCACCCATAACCATAATTTTAGCATTTTCATCTTCCTTGAGCAAAGAATCAACAATATGGCGTGCCACATCCCCTGCAGCGTTACGTTTGGGTCTGCTGGCCATTTCACCGCCCCCCCTGGAAGGCCAGTGCACTACGATAAAGTGCATTTCCTCGCCATCGAGTTTTCCACTTACCAGCAACTGATCACGCGTATTATCAGTAGTATCGAAATCAAATTTCACAGGATACGAAGCTGAGGAAGTTACTTCAAAAAAGTCTTTGCGGTAAATCATACCTACATCCACGCCACGTTCATCGGGACTGTCGTAATGTACGATACCGTAATTGTATTTTTCAAGGCAGGTTTCATTGACCAAATCCTCCACCACTGATTTGTTTTCGATTTCAGAGATACCGCAAATCACCGGGGGCTGTTTGGTAAGGTCTGCACCAACTTTTTCAATTACTGATGACAAATTCTCAAGTTTGGATTCATATTTTCGGGTATTGTAATTTTTATCACCTTCCGGGGTAAATTCTTCATTGAGATAAATATCCGGATCATTGATTGTATCGAAAAGATTTTCCAGGTTATAAAAAGCAACTGTGGTTACTTTATACTTGGCTTCCTGTGCTGCAGTCATTGCTGTCAGTGCGGTCAGGATGATAAAGGTAGTAAAAATGCGTTTCATAATATTTTCTTTCTGATCATTATTCAGTACCAAACGGATTACAAATTTCTTGCCATGCTGGCAATGACTCCTTCTTTTAAAGCATAAGCCGAACGAATCAACTGCTTAATACCGAACAAATTTATCAGAAAATTTGTAAAGACCGAAGCCAAAGGGATCATTTCTACCCTCATCGCCTCCATCCCGGGTATAGCAAGACGTTTCTCTTTATCATTGGTGATAAGAGCATGATGAATGGCAGCGTAATCATCCATGGGGATCCCATACCATCTTGTATCCCTGTATGTCCCATGCAGACCGGCTTTCTCGATATACATGGAAGCAAAAGTATCAAAAGAGCCCGAGCTTCCGATCATTGTGTTGATTTGATATTTTTCGGCAAGTTCCGGAAGAAAATCAAGTTTTTGATGCAAATAATTTTCAATTTCCAGGATTTCTTCCTTTTTCAAGGGGTCTGATGGTTTAAACCTGTTCAGCAGGCGTGCTATACCCAGATCAACAGATTTACGCCAGTACACTTTACCCATGCTTGCGATTTGAATTTCATTGGACCCACCGCCAATATCCAGTAGCAGACAGGGTGCTTCATCCATGGGCACAGCTTCCCGCACACCCCGGTAGATGTGTTCTGCTTCCTCTTCCCCACTGATCACATGTGTATCAAAACCGGTTTTATCTTTGATGTGAGCAATCACATCCTCCCTGTTGTTTGCATTTCTGACACCGGAAGTTGCTGTAAGCATAGTTTTTTGCACACTGTACTCCTCCAGGACAGCGCGATAATGCAGAAGTGCATCTACAATCCGCTGCAGTGCTGATGCCGGGATATTGCCGTCAGGAAAACCTTCAGCACCCAACTTGATAGCCAGCTTTTCAGCATGCACAATTTCCAAACCCTTGATGCCCCAAAGGGCAATGCTGAGGTTACAGGTATTGGTTCCGAGATCGATACTGGCAAAAAGCATACTAATTATTGTATCTGATCCATTTCCACAATTCTTTATAATTCACCTTCTTACCATACATAAGTATGCCTGTACGGTAAATTTTTCCTGATAGCCAGACCATCAAAACAAATGAGATGATTAGTATGGACCATGACAATATCAGATCAGTGACCGGAACACCGAAAGGAATCCTTACCATCATGACAATGGGCGATGTAAAAGGAATCATTGAGAACCACCAGGCAAGAGATGTTTCCGGGTTATTGATAACTGAAAACATCACGATAAGCCCCAGTACAAGCGGCAAAGTTATTGGCAGCATAAACTGCTGTGTATCCGCCTCATTGTCCACTGCGGATCCCACTGCTGCAAACAATCCGGCATATAGCAGATACCCGAACAGGAAATAGATCAAAAATGAGATAAGCAGTAGCGGGAAATTGATGGAAGAAACTGCTTGCAGGGCAGACTCTACAGTACTTGACATTCCGCTTTGCAGGGGCTGCTCACCAAGATTGGATCCTGAGCTGATCATTTGTTCCATTTGCGGTGTTTGCTGGAAACCTTTGGTGCTATCGAGAAATATTGTCTGTGCTCCGGTAAACAAGGCCAGGGTAAGTACTATCCACAACAAAAACTGAGTCAGCCCCACCAGTGCAATACCGATGATCTTACCCATCATGAGGTTGAATGGCCTGACGGAAGAAACTATGATTTCCACGATGCGGTTGGATTTTTCTTCTATTACCCCCCGCATTACCTGACTTCCGTACATAAAAACAAACATATAAATCAAAAACCCTGCGAGATAACCGATAATCATGGAAATTTCCGTGCTGGTGCTCTTTTGCGTACCATCGTCTCCCAGTTTGATGGTCTGCACATTCACATTGGTTTTTACTGCCTTGACAACTTCCCGCATGTCATTTTTTGATATTCCGAGTTCCGCACCCTTGATCTGCAATTTGACATCCTCCAGGAGCTTCTCCATATTGGAGGCAATTTTCAGTTTCACATTCATGCCGGGCTGCTTTGGAGAATACAGTTTTGTTATCACCGTACCGGTCTCAACAATACTCACCGGAATGTAAAGCACGGCATAGTAGCCCCTCTCCTCCATTGCAGTGACCGCAGAATCAACAGAATAGCCCTGCAAATATTCATAATTCAGGTATTCCGTATCAGTAAATTCATTTATAAAGAGGTGGCTGTCATCAATAACAGCGATGGTTTTGGTTTCTGTATCTTCCATCTGCGCCAGCCAGATCGGAACAAACATCATGGCAGCAAACAATATGGGTCCAAGAATGGTCATAATCAGGAAGGTGCGTTTTTTCACGCGGCTCAGGTATTCTCTTCTTATAATTATCAGCGTTCTGTTCATGGTTTTTGTTTTATTCAGATTCAACTTCAGTACCTTCCACCAAACCAATAAAAATATTATTCATACTGGGTTTTACCTGCCGGAATGAGATGACTTTTCCTTTTTGGATAAAACTTTTCAGCAAATCATTGGTGGTATAATTATCGTTGAGCCTTTTAATGCGCAAAAAATTGGAAGGTTTGTTTTTCGGAGGTGGTAGTATTTCGTAATCCGGTGTCATAGCTACTTCCGGCCGGTTAAACTCTCCGTCAAACTCGATTTCAAATATGTCGGGAGCGTATTTACTTCGGATGGTTTCAATGGGGCCTTCCACCACAATTCTGGCATCATTGATCAGAGCGATATGATCACATACCTCTTCTACCGAAGACATGTTGTGTGTTGAGAAGATGATTGTTGATCCTTTATCGCGCAACTCAAGTATTTCTTTTTTCAGCAGGTTGGCATTGATGGGATCAAATCCGGAAAAAGGCTCATCAAAAATTAACAGCTCCGGCTCATGCAAGACAGTGGTAATAAACTGTACCTTTTGGGCCATGCCTTTGGATAGCTCTTCTACTTTTTTATCCCACCAGCTTTCAATGCCGAATTTTTCAAACCAGGCATGCAGGCGTTTTGTTGCTTCGCTTCTGCTAAGCCCTTTGAGCTGTGTCAGATAAAGGGCTTGCTCTCCGACTTTCATTTTTTTGTACAAGCCGCGTTCTTCCGGCAAATATCCGATCCTTTCAATATGTTTTCCACGCAAGGGCTCACCCATAAAAGTTACCGTCCCCTTATCGGGTGCTGTTATCTGATTAATAATACGAATGAAGGTGGTTTTTCCTGCACCATTGGGCCCGAGTAAACCGTAGATACTCCCTCTGGGAACATCCAGACTAAGCCTGTCAAGGGCCAGATGATTGGCAAATTGCTTTACAATATTATCTGCCTGTAAAATGGATTCCATATGTGATAAATTTTGGCGTTAAATTAGTGATTATTGACGGATTTATTGTTAAAAATTTCTTATTGTTTTGACGTATTTTCAGGCATATACTTATTTTCCCGAAAGCTATGCTGTGAAGCATAAGGATAATTGGGAAATACGCGAAAAGTTCAGTATTTTTGGGATAGCAAAACTTAAAAAATAAATATTATGCCAGAATTAAATTGGTCCAAATTACCCTTTGGTTACATAAAAACAAACGCCAACCTGCGTAGCTATTTCAAAGACGGTAAATGGAGTACACCAGAGGTCTCCACATCCGAACACATCAATCTTCATATGGCTTCTACAGCCTTACATTACGGGCAGGAAGCCTTTGAAGGCATGAAAGCATACCGTGGAAAAGATGGCAAAATCCGATTATTCCGGTGGGAAGAAAACTGGAAACGACTGGAAAACTCTGCCAAAGGCATCATGATGGAGCCGGTACCCAAAATTCTCTTCAAAGAGATGATTGTTGAAGCAATCAAACAAAATAAAGAGTTTGTTCCGCCTTATGGAACTGGTGCTGCACTATACATCAGGCCATTTCTTTTCGGAACAGGTGCTGAGGTAGGCGTAAAACCAGCCAGGGAGTATATGTTTGTGGTTTTTGTCACACCTGTGGGCCCCTATTTCAAAGAAGGTTTCAATCCGGTAAAAATTGCCATTGTCCGCGATACTGACCGGGCAGCTCCACTGGGCACAGGTACACTGAAAGTAGGAGGCAATTATGCAGCTTCACTGCGCGGTGTTCAAAAAGTACATGAAGCCGGGTACGGAGCCCCTTTATACCTGGACGCCAAAGAAAAGAAATACATTGATGAAATCGGTGCCGCCAACTTTTTCGGCATCAAAAACAACACATACATCACACCCAAATCTTCATCAATTCTGCCTTCCATCACAAACAAAAGCCTGATCGAACTGGCTGAGCATCTGGGTATGAAAACAGAACGCCGTCCCGTTCCTGTTGATGAACTGGGAAGCTTTGAGGAAGTAGGTGCCTGTGGAACAGCAGCCATCATCGCTCCCATTGGAGAAATCAGAGACCTTGACTCCGGGGAATTATTCACCTACTGCCCCGACGGCAAACCGGGAGAATGGTCAACAAAACTGTATAACACTCTGCTTAACATTCAGTACGGAGACGAAGAAGATCCCTTTGAATGGACAGAGGTGCTGGATATTTAACCGAGAAACGTATTAAATAAAAAAAACGGTGTATTTTCAAATGCACCGTTTTTTTTTATTCAATAAAGAATGACTTATCTATCGTGATGTAACTTCATTGAGAATTTTCAGGCGGCCCTTACTGTATGTGAAAACCTTCCAGAGATTTCCGCGCTGAGTTTCCTTTATCCTGATGGTTTCAATAAGTTCATCTTCCTGATAAACGCGTAGTGTGGCACCTGATTTTGACATCCGTGGTGAATTATCCCTGGATCGGTTTGAATAATCATGAACAAAACATGCATAAACATCATTTTCATTCACATCACTGATGGTTATGGTTTCAGGGCCAAATCCATTTCGGTCATCCCTGTCCAGTTGTCCGCTGCCATCCTGCAGGACACGGGTATTGTGATATGAAATATGGTACTTTCCGCGATTCATAAAATGGACATCCAGATCACGGGGCCGCCTGTCCCAGTCCAAAACAACACGCATGCTGCCAATGTCGAGTACAGGAGAAACAGAAAACCTGTTTCGGAAAATGGTACCTGCCCGCACTTCAAATTCATAGGTTGCCGGGATATATCCCTCCATGGAAAATTTTACGGGGTAATTTCCATCCTTCTCAATGATATCAAACCGCACCTTCCCTTCATAATCAGTAAACAACTCATCATCTTCAAACAATATCCGTGCATTTTCAACCGGTTCCCCACTCACTGCGTCAAAAAAGCGGAGTGTCATTCGCTGGTTATCCTCTTCCTCAAAGGCATCCTCGAATTTGTCTTCCATCGCTTTGAATTTATCTTCTATATCCTCCTGGGCAATCGTTATGCCAGCGGCAGCAACAGTTATCAGCAATAAAATAAAGGTCTTTTTCATGGTTTCAGTTTTAAATAATAAAAATAACTATTTTTTCCGAATCAAAGCAAATACGATGCCGAATAAAATGTCTGCTGATTTTTTTGTATCTTGTAGATGAAAAACCAAAACCCTGCGGGGAAAAGTATCATGACAAACGATGCACTAATCCAGCAACTGACTGCCCAATTTTATCAGGATGGTGTGCTACTTGCCAAAAATCATTTTGAAAAAAACAAGGAAAAGCAGCATTTCAGCAAAGACATGCTTTTGTCCGTAAGTGAAAATTTTTACACTTACCTTGACAGCTTTCTGGATGATTTTGCCTGGTTTGCAAAAGAGCAAAACAAAAAAATAGACTGTAAGAAAGGCTGTGATACCTGTTGTTATCAGGCGGTATTTGTCAGTCCCTTTGAAGCCATTCATACCGCGGAATACATCAGGCAGCATTTCTCATCTGGTCAACAGGAGAAGTTGCGGAAAAAACTTCAGGAAAAGCATGAGGTAACCGGTGACATGGATGCTGCCACGTATCTGGCATACCGGCATGCCTGCCCGTTTCTGGATGAAAATGGCAGCTGCATTGTACACAAAGCTCGTCCTGTAGCCTGCAGGCTATTTCTCTCCGCTGACGTTGATACGTGTAAAGCGAGCCACAACAATCCAAAAGACATATCAATTTTTGCCCGTTTATATGATTTACCACTGAAAACAGGCCGTGCCTTTTGTGAGGGATTTAATCAGTGGTTTGCCGATCGCGGAGCTCTTTCACAAAACACCAAGCTGGAAGATGCCATTCTGATCGCCATGGAGCATCCCGATGCAGCAGATAAATGGCTTCAGGGAGAAAATTCTTTCCGAGCGAAATATACAGATGCAGACATTCAGGTGTTTTCGCAATATATGGATCAAGCCGGAACTGACCTTGTCAATTTGGCATAAAAAAAGGCCCAGACATGAATGCCGGAGCCTTTTTTACATTGTATATACAATCTATTTGATGAATTTAAAATCCTTGCCGAGGTAATAAGCATTATCGCCAAGAGCTTCTTCAATACGGATAAGCTGATTGTATTTGGCTATTCTGTCTGATCTTGATGCAGAGCCGGTTTTAATCATTCCTGTATTTAGTGCCACAGCGAGATCAGCGATGAAAGTATCTTCAGTTTCACCTGAGCGGTGACTGATGACAGAGGTAAACGAGCTTCTGTGAGCAACATCAACAGCCTGAATTGTTTCAGATAGGGTTCCAATCTGATTCACCTTAATAAGTATTGAATTGGCCACTGAATTTTGAATACCACGGACGAGGCGTTTGACATTTGTGACAAACAAATCATCACCTACGAGCTGAACTTTATCCCCAATTTCGGCATTGAGTTTAGCCCATCCCTGCCAGTCGTCTTCGGCCAGGCCGTCTTCAATGGAGAGGATTGGATATTTTTTCACCCACTCGGACCAGTACTGCACCATATCATCAGAGCTGAGTTTCTTTCCATTGGATTTCAGTTCGTAAAGTCTGGATTCCTCATTGTAAAATTCCGATGCAGCAGGATCAAGTGCAATATACACATCCTCGCCAGGTTTGTATCCAGCTTTTTCCACAGCTTTCAGCACATATTCTATGGCTTCTTCGTTTGAACTGAGGCCGGGAGCAAACCCGCCTTCATCTCCAACATTGGTTGAGAATCCGTTTTCTTTCAGCACAGCTTTGAGGTTGTGAAATATTTCCACACCCATTCTGAGTGCTTCGGAGAAAGTGGGAGCCCCAACCGGCATCACCATAAATTCCTGGAAATCGATATTATTATCTGCATGTGAACCTCCGTTGAGGATATTCATCATGGGAATTGGCAGGGTATTGGCAGAAACACCGCCAATGTAGTTATACAGGGGCATTCCGTGATACTGAGCAGCTGCCTGAGCTGCAGCAAGAGAAACACCAAGCATAGCATTGGCACCAAGTTCAGATTTATTCTCTGTCCCGTCAAGTTGTATCAATGCCCTGTCGAGACTGTTCTGGTCATCCACATAAAAGCCCTGCAGTGCTTCAGCGATGGTTTCGTTAACATTGTACACTGCCTGATTAACAGATTTACCCATGAATCGTTTTTCATCTCCGTCGCGTAGTTCCACGGCTTCGTGGACACCTGTGGAGGCGCCTGAGGGTACAGCTGCGCGACCGATAATGCCACTGTTGGTCATTACTTCAACTTCAATTGTAGGATTTCCTCTTGAGTCGAGGATTTGTCTTGCATGAATATTCGAAATTTGTGCCATAATTTTTTCAGTTTTAATGAATTTGCTGCTTAATATAAGCAAAAAAAAGGGAAGTTAAAAACCTCCCTGATTTGCTGTGTAAAAAAGTATCGGATTATTCTTTATCCTTTTTCTCGTCTTTTTTGTTTCCGGCAGGTTTTTCAGTGTCAGCCTGAGGCTTACTTTCTTTTTTTTCGGCTTTGGGTTTATCTGCCTTTTCTTCAGCAGGTTTGGTTTCAGCCTTTGGTTTTTCGGTTTCAGCCTGTTCTTCCTGTTTCGGTTTGCTTTCAGCTGTTTCCACCTGAGCGGTTTCTTTTTTCTTTGCACCGCTTCTGCCACGACGTGTCCGTTTTTTCTTACTTTGTGCTTCCTCTTTGGCAGCCAGCATATTTTCGTTGTAATCTACCAGTTCAATAATACACATTTCAGCGTTATCGCCGAGTCGGTTTCCGGTTTTCAGGATACGAGTATATCCACCCGGGCGTTCACCGACTTTCACAATCACATTGCGAAAAAGTTCAGATACGGCATCTTTATCCTGCAGTTTTCTGAAAACTTCGCGGCGGTTATGTGTATTGTCCACTTTGGCTTTTGTAATCAGCGGCTCAAGAAATTTTTTGAGTGCTTTTGCTTTAGCCTGGGTGGTATTAATGCGTTTGTGCATTATCAGCGAACTGGCCATATTGCCGAGCATGGCTTTACGGTGTGCACTTTGTCTTCCTAAATGATTGAATGCTTTTCTATGTCTCATCGCTAATCCGTTTATTCCTTGTCTAACTTGTATTTTGAAATATCCAGTCCAAAGTTCAGGTTAAGATTTGAGAGCAAATCTTCGAGTTCGGTGAGGGATTTCTTACCGAAGTTTCTGAATTTGAGCAGGTCATTTTTGTTGTATTGCACCAGGTCTCCCAGGGTTTCCACATCGGCTGCTTTGAGGCAGTTCAATGCTCTTACGGAGAGGTCAAGATCCACGAGTTTGGTTTTCAGAAGTTGTCTCATGTGGAGTACTTCCTCGTCAAACTCTTCATTGTCGAAACTTTCTTCCCTGTCGAGAGTAATTTTTTCATCACTAAAGAGCATAAAATGCTGTATCAGGATTTTTGCAGCTTCTTTCAGTGCATCTTTGGGATGGAGGGACCCGTCAGTTTCGATTTCGAAAAGTAATTTTTCGTAGTCAGTTTTTTGTTCTACACGTACATTTTCAATGCTGTATTGTACATTTTTGATGGGTGTAAAAACTGAACCGATTGGGATCAACCCGATTTCTTCTTCTTCGGGCACATTTTCTTCAGGTGAGACGTATCCACGTCCTTTACTGACATTAATTTCTAATTTGAGTGTCACATCTGGTTCCATGTGGCATATTTCGAGATCGGGATTAAGAATTTTAAACCCTGTCAGGAATTTACCAATGTCACCGGCTTTGAACACATCACTACCGGAGATTGTGACCGTTACTTTTTCACCGTCGAAGTCCTCAATCTGCTGCTTAAATCTAACTTGTTTAAGTTGCAGGACGATTTCGGTGACATCTTCAATGACACCTTTGATGGTAGAAAATTCATGGTCGACACTGTCGATTTTCACACCGGTGATAGCATGTCCTTCGAGAGATGACAACAGAATTCTTCTGAGTGCATTTCCGATGGTGATACCATACCCGGGTTCGAGTGGTCTGAATTCAAATTTGCCGTGTGATTCGTCTGCCTCAAGCATGACGACTTTATCCGGTTTTTGGAAAGGTATAACAGCCATAAAAATAGGATTATGGATTATTTAGAATACAATTCAACAATTAACTGCTCTTCAATGTTCTCAGGAATTTCTTCCCTTTCGGGCAAATTAAGGAATTTACCTGCCATTTGGTCATTATCCCACTCCAACCATGAAAATTTCGTATGGTTAGCAGAATTCAGGGAATCGGTAATTACCTCAAGTGCTTTGGAACGTTCGCGTACACCCACGATATCTCCGGGTTTCACCCGGAAAGAGGGGATATTAACGACATCGCCGTTAACGACAATGTGTCTGTGTGAGACGAGCTGTCTGGCAGCCTGTCTTGTTGGTGCGACACCCAATCTGAACACAACATTGTCAAGCCGTGATTCGAGTAATTGGAGCAGTACAACACCAGTAACACCTTTTGCGCTGTGTGCTTTCTGGAAAAGGTTTGAAAACTGTTTTTCCAGTACACCGTAGGTATATTTGGCTTTTTGTTTTTCTTTCAATTGCGTGCCATATTCGGAGACTTTACGTCTTCTGCGGTTATTTCCATGTTGTCCCGGTGGATAGTTCTTATTCTCGAAATATTTATCGGGGCCGAATATGGGTTCTCCAAGCTTTCTTGCAATCTTTGATTTTGGTCCTGTGTATCTTGCCATGAATCTAATTTGTTAGTATTGTTACACTCTTCTTCTTTTGGATGGTCTGCAACCATTATGTGGCAATGGTGTTACATCAATGATTTCTGTCACTTCAATTCCGGAATTATGAATTGCTCTGATGGCCGATTCACGACCTGAGCCCGGGCCTTTAACATACACCTTTACTTTACGCAATCCTGCATCATATGCAACTTTAGCGCAATCTTCTGCAGCAACCTGAGCTGCATAAGGTGTGTTCTTTTTACTTCCGCGAAACCCTCTTTTTCCTGATGACGACCAGCTGATAACCTGACCATCGCTGTTGGTCAGACTGATAATGATATTGTTAAATGATGAATGGATATGGGCCTGCCCATTGGCATCCACTTTAACAACGCGTTTCCTGGTAACTTTTGTCTTCTTTTTTGCCATATACTAAACGATTTAAACAGCTTTCTTTTTGTTTGCGATGGTTTTCTTTTTACCGCGCCGTGTACGGGCATTGTTCTTGGTATTTTGTCCTCTCAGTGGTAAACCTGTACGGTGGCGGATACCACGATATGAACCAATATCCATAAGGCGTTTGATATCCAATTGTACACGTGATCTGAGTTCACCTTCAAGGATATAATCCTCAAGTACATTACGAATAGCAGACAGTTGTTCATCTGTCCATTCTTCAGCTTTGATATTTGGGTCTACCTCTGCTTTTTCCAGAATTTCCAAAGCCCGGCTTTTCCCGATTCCGTAAACATAGGTTAGAGCAATTGCTCCTCTCTTATTGTTGGGTATGTCAACACCAGCGATTCTTGCCATATTGTTTATTTATTTTAGTTTTTTCACTCAATTTATTAACCCTGACGCATTTTAAATTTAGGGTTTTTCTTATCAATAACGTAAATACGTCCTTTTCGTTTCACGATTTTAGATGTTGTGCCTCGTTTTTTTACTGATGCTCTTACTTTCATAGCAATTTTTTCTTCTGTTATTTATATCTGAATGTTATTCTTCCTTTTGTTAAATCGTAGGGTGACATTTCTACTTTCACCCTGTCTCCCGGCAGAATTTTGATGTAATGCATCCTCATCTTACCGGAAATATGAGCAGTAATAACGTGTCCGTTCTCGAGTTCTACCCGGAACATTGCGTTAGACAATGCTTCAATGATTGTCCCATCTTGTTCTATAGACGGTTGTTTTGCCATAAATATTATTCTCCTCTTTTTTGATTCACTGCTTTATCAATGATGCTGAAATCCGACAGGATATCAGCTTTATCTTTTCTCACTGCCATTGTATGTTCAAAATGTGCAGCCGGTTTGTTATCGCGGGTCCGGATGGTCCAGCCATCGTCTTCCTGTGTGATAAACCGTTTTCCCAGAGTAATCATTGGTTCTACAGCTATGCACATTCCTGTCTGCAATTTTGGTCCGGTTCCTCGTCTGCCAAAATTCGGTATTTCCGGACTTTCATGCAAATCTTTTCCGATGCCGTGTCCAACAAGCTCCCGAACTACACCGTATCCGGCTTGTTCAGAATGGGACTGAACTGCGTATCCGATATCTCCCACCCGGTTCCCTTCTTTCACTACTTCGATTGCCTTATACAGCGCTTCACGGGTAATTTTCAACAATTTTCTCACTGTTTCGTCAACTTCCCCTACCTCAAATGTATAGCAGGAGTCTCCATGAAACCCGTTCTTATAAGCACCGATATCAATGGAAACCACATCTCCTTCCTGCAGGATATAGTCCCCGGGAATACCATGAACAACAACATCATTTACAGAGATACAAACCGATTTCGGGAAACCCGCATAATTCAGAAATCCCGGTACAGCGCCATGATCCCGGATAAACTCATCTGCAATTTTATCAAGTGCAGCAGTTGAGATGCCGGGTTCAATGCTTTGAGCAAGCCTGGCATGTGTCATAGACACAAGCTGATTGCTCTGCCGCATCAGTTCGATTTCTTCCTCTGTTTTCAAATAAATCATCAAAGAACGTTTTAACTCTTTCTTTCTTTATAATGCAGAAGCTGTTTGTCCTCTGCCTTTGATTCTGCCTGATTTGGTCAATCCGTCATAATGACGCATCAGCAGATGTGATTCTATTTGTTGCAATGTATCAAGCACAACACCGACCAGGATAAGCAGGGAAGTTCCTCCAAAGAACTGCGCAAACTGATTGTTAACACCGGCCAGTGTAGCAAATGCCGGAAGGATAGCCACGATAGCCAGGAATATAGATCCGGGCAGGGTAATCCTTGACATGATATTATCCATAAACTCGACGGTTTTCTTACCAGGTTTCACACCGGGGATAAACCCGCCGTTCTTTTTCATATCTTCGGCCATCTGCTGCGGATTCACAGTTACCGCTGTATAGAAATACGTAAACAGGATAATCATGATGGCAAACACAAGGTTATACCAAAAACCGGTATAATCTGCAAAAGCGGCACCAAAGTTACTCATTGTATCGGAATCACTGAAACCGGAAATCATAATAGGAACGAACATCAGTGCCTGAGCAAAGATAATCGGCATAACTCCTGCGGCATTCACTTTAAGCGGAATGTATTGTCTGACACCACCATATTGTCTGTTTCCGACCACACGTTTGGCGTACTGCACGGGTATTCTGCGCACGGCCTGCACGAGAGCAATGGTAAGCATAAAGATAACAAACAGGATAACGAGTTCCACCAGGAGCATGATAAGTCCGCCAGCCTGAGCAGAGAATCTTGAAACGACTTCCTGCGCAAAGGACAGTGGCAAACGTGCGATGATACCAATCATGATAATGAGTGAAATACCGTTTCCAATCCCTTTATCCGTGATACGCTCACCGAGCCACATAACAAACATAGTTCCTGCGGTAAGAATAATCACTGAGCTGATTGTAAACAGTGTTCCTCTGATAGCAAAAGCTTCCGGTGGCAACTGTGTGTGCAGATTTGCGATATAAGAAGGAGCTTGCAGCAGGAGAATACCAACGGTCAGATAACGGGTTATCTGGTTGATACGTTTTCTGCCGCTTTCACCCTCTCGTTGCAATTTCTGGAAATAAGGCACTGCAATACCGAGTAGCTGAACTACGATTGAAGCAGAGATATAAGGCATAATACCCAGCCCAAAGACAGAAGCCCTTGAGAAGGCTCCACCGGAGAACATATCCAACAGCCCGAGTACACCTTTAGATGTTTGCTCTTCAAGACCTGCGAGCATATTTGGGTCCACACCGGGCAATACAACATGGCTACCGAGTCTGTAAATCAGAATAAGGCCAAGGGTAGTGAGGATTCTTTTTCTAAGGTCCTCAATACGCCAGATATTTCTTAATGTTTCAATAAAACGTTTCATCCATTAAATTTTTTCAACTGTTCCACCACTGGCTTCAATTTTCTCAGAAGCTGTTTTTGAAAACGCATGCGCTTTAACATTAATTTTGGCTTTCAATTCGCCATTGCCCAGAATTTTGACAAGTTTATTACGTTTAACAGCACCAAGTTCAACAAGCGTATCCACATCAATATCGCTCAGATTGTGTTTTTCTGCGAGTTCCTGGAGTTTTTCCAGGTTGACAGGTTTATATTCTTTCCTGTTGATATTGTTGAATCCGTATTTTGGGCTGGTTCTCTGAAGTGGCATTTGTCCACCTTCGAAGCCTGATTTACGAGAGTATCCGGATCTGGATTTTGCACCTTTGTGTCCGCGGGTAGAGGTTCCGCCTTTTCCGGAGCCTTGTCCACGACCGATACGTTTTCCATCAGGTTTATTTGATCCTTTTGCTGGTTTTAATGAGCTTAAATCCATTAGTCTGTGATCTTAACTTATTTAACATCTTCCAATTTCACGAGATGGCTGACTTTTTTTGCCATGCCAACAATCTGAGGCGTAGCCTCATGCACAACGCTCTGATGCATTTTGGTAATACCCAATGCTACGAGTGTTTGCTTTTGTCTTTTATTGCAGTTGATACTGCTTCTGAACTGAGTAATTTTCACTTTGGCCATAACAATCAAATTATCCGTTAAACACTTTTTCTAGTGAAATACCTCTATGCTCAGCAACTGTATACGGGTCTCTCATTTCGAGCAGGGCCGCCATGGTAGCTTTCACGAGGTTGTGCGGGTTAGATGATCCTTTTGATTTTGCAAGGACATCTTTGATCCCAACACTATCCAGCACGGCACGCATCGCACCCCCGGCCACTACACCTGTACCGGATGAGGCAGGTTTCAGCCATACTTTGGCACCGCTGAATTTTGCTGTTTGCTCATGGGGGATGGTATTGCTGTAGATCGGCACTTTAACCAGGTTTTTCTTTGCGTCTTCCACAGCTTTGGCAATAGCACTGGTGACTTCACCGGCTTTACCGAGGCCATGTCCAACAATTCCCTGTTCATTTCCAACCACAACAATGGCTGCAAATGTAAAATTACGACCCCCTTTGGTAACTTTGGTTACCCTGTTAATCGCGACCAGTCTGTCTTTCAGATCAAGGTCACTCGCTTTGACTTTCTTTAGGTTTGCTGACATAATGTTAAAATTTTAACCCTCCTTTTCTGGCGCCTTCGGCAAATGCTTTGACACGCCCGTGATACTTATAACCTCCACGATCAAAAACCACTTCAGTAATTCCTTTTTCCATGGCATCTTTGGCCAGTTTTTCGCCTGCAATGCTGGCAAGTTCGCTCTTGTTACCTTTTTCTTCGGCAAATGCTTTTGTGTTGGTAGCGATTGCAGCCAGGGTAACACCTTCATCATCATTAATGATCTGACCGGTAATGTTTTTCAGAGAGCGGAACACAGCCAATCTGGGTTTTTCAGCTGTACCGGAGATTTTATTCCGGATGCTTTGGCGTATTCTTCTTCTGCTTTGCGAATTTTTATTTGACATGATTCCAACTATTTAAAATTATACACTGGCTGCTTTACCAGCTTTTCTTCTGATCTCTTCACCGACGAATCTGATACCTTTACCTTTGTAAGGTTCAGGTGGTCTGAGTGCTCTGATTTTTGCCACTACTTGTCCGAGCAACTGTTTGTCAGCGCTCTTAAGTGTGATAATCGAGTTACTTCGTTTTTCGGTTTTGCATTCGACCTGTATTTCTTTGGGCATCTCGAAATAGATATGATGAGAATAGCCTAAAGTGAGGTCAATAAGCTGACCATTATTGACAGCCTTAAAACCTACACCCACAAGCTCAAGCTGTGCGGTGAAGCCATTGGCAGCACCTTCTATCATATTGCTGACCAGTGACCGGTACAAGCCGTGCATAGCTTTATGCTCAATTGACTCTGATGGTCTTTCCAGGATAATTTGCTTATCTTCCTGTGTAATCGTCAGGTCTTTGTTGATTTCCTGCTGCAATTCTCCAACCGGTCCTTTGACAGTAATGAGATGATCTTTAACCTCAATATTGACGCTGTCCGGTATTTGAATTGGTAAACTCCCTATTCTTGACATGGTTCTGATTTTAATAAACGTAACACAATACTTCTCCGCCCACATTTAACTGCGCGGCTTCTTTATCGGTCATAACACCCTGTGATGTAGAAATCAAAGCAACGCCCATACCGTTAAGTACTCTTGGGATACTATTGACATCGACATATTTCCGGAGGCCCGGCCTGCTAACTCTTTCGAGTTTTTTAATTGCCGAAACTTTGGTTTTAGGATGAAATTTCAAAGCTATTTTGATAATTCCCTGCTTGTCATCATCAACAAACTTATAATTAAGGATATATCCTTTATCAAAAAGGACTTTTGTCATTTCCCTTTTGAGATTTGAACCCGGGATATCCACCACTCTGTGTCTGGCTTGTATCCCGTTTCTTATTCTTGTCAGATAATCTGAAATCGGATCTGTCATAACTACACGCTTAAATATATTACCAACTAGCTTTTTTCACACCGGGAATGAGGCCATTGGAGGCCATTTCCCTGAATACAATACGACTTACACCAAACTGGCGCATATATCCTTTGGGTCTGCCTGTGATACTACATCTGTTATGCAGGCGGACTCTGGAAGAATTTTTGGGCAATTCATGCAGTGCCTCATAGTTTCCTTCTGCCTTCAACTGTTCACGTTTTGCGGCATATTTTTCAACCATTCTCTGGCGTTTTCTTTCACGCGCTTTCATGGATTCTTTGGCCATATCTATTTATTTTTTTTGTTTTTAAATGGGATACCAAATTCTGCGAGTAAAGCATAGGCTTCTTCATCAGTTTTTGCCGTGGTAACAAAAGTGATGTTCATACCCATGATTTTATTTACTTTATCCAGGTTTATTTCCGGAAAAATAATTTGCTCATTGACTCCCAGGGTATAGTTTCCTCTACCGTCGAATTTCACACCAACACCTTTAAAGTCCCTGATTCTGGGGAGTGCACTTCTGACAAGCCTTTCCAGGAATTCATACATGCGGTGTCTTCTGAGTGTCACCCGAACTCCGATGGGCATTCCCTGGCGGAGTTTAAAGTTTGAGATATCCCTTTTTGAATAGGTTGTCACGGGTTGTTGTCCTGTAATCAGGGCAAGCTCCTCCATTGCAGTGGTGATGAGTTTTTTATCCGTGATTGCATCACCGATACCCTGGTTGATGACAATTTTCTCAACTTTAGGGATCTCCATCAATGATTTATACTGAAATTTTTCTTTCAGTGCCGGGACCACATTGTCCTCGTATTTTGTTTGAAAATTCGGTTTGTATGCCATTACTTAATTTCCTCCCCAGATTTTTTTGCGTAACGAACCAGCTTATTATCCACAAGTTTTCTGCCTACTCTGGTAGGTTTGCCATCTTTGGGATCGATGAGCATCAGATTTGACAGATGAATAGGAGCTTCCTGCTTGACAATACCGCCTTCGGTATTGTTGGCATTGGGTTTTGTATGTCTTGAAACGACATTGGCTCCTTCCACAATAGCCTTATTTTTCTTGGGTAATACATCCAGCACTTTGCCCTGGTAACCTTTAGATTCACCAGCTGTTACCATAACGGTATCACCTTTTTTGATATGTAATTTTTTTGCCATGATAATCGTTTTTACAATACTTCAGATGCGAGTGAAATAATTCTCATATATTTTTCGTCGCGCAATTCTCTGGCTATAGGGCCAAAGATACGAGTTCCTCTAATTTCGCCGGCAGTGTTAAGTAAGACACAAGCATTGTCATCAAATCGGATGTAAGTGCCATCATGACGACGTACTTCTTTGCTAGTTCTCACCACCACGGCTTTGGAAATTGAACCTTTTTTTAATTCTCCTCCCGGAATAGCGCTTTTCACGCTGACAACCACCTGGTCGCCAATGCTGGCATATCTTTTACCGGTTCCACCGAGTACACGAATGCACTGTACTACTTTGGCACCGCTGTTGTCGGCTACCGCCAATTTGGATTCCTGCTGTATCATGTTTACTTAACTTTTTCAATGATTTCAACTAATCTCCACTTCTTATTCTTGCTAATCGGTCTGGTTTCCATTATGCGGACAGTATCACCGATGTCACATTTATTCTCTTCATCGTGAGCAGTTAATTTATTGCTCTTATTGACAAATTTTCCGTATTTCGGATGTTTTTCTTTCCGTTTGATGTTGATTGTAATGGACTTATCCATTTTATTACTGGTAACAACACCTATACGTTCTTTGCGTAATTTACGTTCCATATTATCCGTCTCCTATTTTTCGCTAAGCTCACGCGATCTCAATTCGGTTTTCAAGCGGGCAATATCCCTTTTTACCTGGGGGATTTTATTGGGATTTTCCAGTGGAGATACTGCATGGCTCAACTTCAGCCTTGTGAGCGTGTTCTTTTCATCCCCGATTTTCTCAAGGATTTCTTTTGTGGTTAATTGTTTTATTTCACTGTTTTTCATTGTTCCGCTCTTTATTCGTTATAGTCATAATCTCTTCTTACGACAAGTTTTGTTTTCACGGGCAATTTCTGAGCCCCAAGCCTGAGTGCTTCCTGTGCTTTCTGAAAGGAGACACCATCAATTTCGAAGAGTATTCTTCCTGGTGTTACTCTGGCGACAAACATTTCCGGATCACCTTTACCTTTACCCATTCTTACTTCGGCAGGTTTTTTGGTGATTGGTTTATCTGGAAATATTCTCACCCACAATTTACCCTGGCGTTGCATTTCGCGGGTAATAGCAATTCTGGCAGCTTCGATCTGACGTCCGTCTATCCAGCTTGTGTCAAGAGTTTTGAGTGCAAATGATCCAAAGGCGATATCAGTACCGCGGTGAGCGTTACCTTTCATTTTGCCTTTTTGATGCCTTCTGTATTTCGTTTTCTTCGGTTGTAACATGATAAACGCTCCTTATTTTCTTCTTTTTTTGTTAAACCTTTTCTTGTTTCCACTGCTGCCACTGCCAGCACCTTTCTTACTCATACCGATATTTGGAGACAGGTCGGGTTTTCCAAAAATCTCACCACGGCAAATCCAGGTTTTAACACCGATCATACCGGTTTTGGTAAGGGCTTCGGCCAATGCATAATCGATATCTGCACGGAAAGTATGCAATGGGATTCTGCCTTCCTTATACGTTTCTGATCTGGCCATTTCAGCACCATTGAGGCGGCCGCCAACAAGAATTTTTATTCCTTCAGCGCCCATACGCATGGTAGAGGCTATAGACATTTTCACAGCACGGCGGTAAGCGATTTTACCTTCAATCTGACGGGCGATATTGGCACCAACCAGTTTAGCGTTGAGTTCCGGGCGTTTTATTTCGTAAATGTTAACCTGTACTTCTTTGGAGGTGATTTTTTTCAGCTCTTCCTTGAGTTTATCAACTTCCTGTCCACCCCTGCCGATAATGATACCGGGCCTTGCGGTGTGAATGGTAATGGTTACCATTTTCACGGAACGCTCAATAACAATTTTAGCAACGCTGGCTTTGGCCAGTCGGATGTTCAGGTATTCACGGATTTTATGATCTTCGAGAATTTTATCCCCGTATTTGTTACCACCATACCAATTGGAGTCCCATCCTTTGATGATACCTAATCTATTGCTTATTGGATTTACCTTTTGTCCCATTGAATATCGATTTAATTTTCAGATTCTTCTTGTACTTCTACTGTCTCGTTTTCTTCACCGAGGATACTGCCGGCACTTTCCACCTGGATAGTAACGTGGTTGGAGCGCTTTCTGATTCTGTAGGCACGACCCTGTGGGGCAGGCTGGATACGCTTAAGCATCCTGGCTGAATCAACAAAGACCTCACTTACCAAAAGGTTAGCATCTTCGATACGTACGCCTTCGTTTTTGGCCTGCCAGTTTGCGATGGCTGACATCAGAAGTTTTTCAAGCCTCTGTGAAGCTTCTTTTGAAGAGAACTTGAGTATATCAAGTGCCTCATCAACCTGTTTACCTCTGATTAAATCTGCCATAAGTCTCATCTTTCTAGGAGACGTTGGACAGTTTTTCAGAACAGCGTAACTCATATTTTTTTTGGCCTCTTTTCTCTTTTCGGCCGCAATTCTTTTCCGTGCACCCATAATTTTCTACTGTTTTTTCAAATTATTTTCTGCCATGACCTCTGTAGGTTCTGGTAGGAGCAAATTCTCCGAGCTTATGTCCGACCATATTCTCAGTAATATAAACCGGGACAAACTTGTTACCATTATGAACAGCAATTGTTAATCCCACAAACTCCGGAGAAATAACAGAAGCCCTTGCCCATGTTTTGATTACCGATTTCTTTTTGGAGTCCTGCATTACAGCAACTTTCTTATCCAAACTGGGGTCGATAAATGGTCCTTTTTTTAATGATCTGCTCATATCTCAATAATTATTTTCTTTTACGTCTTTCGATTATATACTTATCTGAAGCCTTGTTCGGTTTACGTGTTTTGTAACCTTTGGCAAGCAATCCTTTACGAGAACGAGGGTGTCCTCCTGATGCGCGACCTTCTCCACCACCCATGGGATGATCAACAGGGTTCATAACAACACCACGTACCCTTGGTCTGCGTCCGCGCCATCTTGAACGGCCGGCTTTTCCGGATATTTCCAGTGAGTGATCTGCATTGGATACACTACCGACGGTAGCTTTACAGGTTGTAAGCACACGTCTTACTTCCCCTGAAGGCAGTTTCACAACAGCATATTTTCCTTCCCGTGAAACAAGCTGGGCATAAGCACCGGCACTGCGTACCATCATTCCACCCTGTGCCGGGTGAAGTTCAATGTTATGTACGATTGTTCCAAGTGGAATTTCACCAAGAGGCAGACAATTACCAACCTCTGGTGCTACACCTTTTCCGCTGAGCAGTACCTGATCTACGGTGACACCATTGGGTGCCAGGATATAGCGTTTTTCGCCGTCTTCATATTCAACAAGCGCAATGCGTGCAGATCTGTTGGGATCGTACTCGATTGTTTTCACGGTGGCTTTCATGCCATCTTTGTTTCGCTTGAAATCAATCACACGGTAACGCCTTTTGTGTCCGCCACCACGGTAACGGATAGTCATCCGACCTTTGGCGTTCCTGCCCCCGGTTTTTGACAAGGGCTCAAGCAATGACTTTTCGGGTTTATTGGTAGTAATTTCCGAAAAATCACTGATCATCTTATTTCGTTGTCCCGGTGTTGTGGGTTTAAATTTTCTGATTGCCATAACTCCAGATTAAATGTTGCTGTAAAAATCGATTGTATCGTTATCGTCTAATATCACAATGGCTTTCTTGTAGGCATTTGTCCGACCACTGACCACACCTGTTTTGGTGTATCTGGTTTTCATTTTGCCATCATAGTTCATTGTATTCACAGATTTAACATGCACATCGTACAATTCTTCGATGGCATGCTTTATTTGTGTTTTATCAGCCTTTACATCGACGATAAACCCGTAACGGTTAAGGCTTTCGCCCTGTTCCGTCATCTTCTCTGTCACTATTGGTTTCACTAAAATATCCATGTCGATCATTTTTTATGCCAGGTTTTTATCCAAAACCTTAATTGACTCTTCTTCAAACATTAAAACCGAAGCGTCCATAATTTCATAAGTATTTAAATCTGAAACACTTACAACTCTAACACCTGGCAAATTTCGAGATGACAAATATACATTTTTATTTTGTTCATTCACAATGATTAGCAATTTTTTATCAGAAATTTTAAAATTATCCTGAATTTCTGCTATTCTGCGAGTTTTTATCTCATCCAATCCGAAATTATCAACAATGAAAATCTGATTCTCTTTTGCCTTATGGGTAAGAGCAGATTTTCTTGCCAGACGTTTGGTTTTTTTGGTAAGCTTTTGGTTATAGCTTTTCGGACGCGGGCCGAAAGTACGACCTCCACCTCTGAATATCGGGTTTTTAATGTCACCAAAACGTGCCGTTCCTGTACCTTTCTGACGTTTGATCTTCTTGGTACTACCGGCAATATCACCACGTTCTTTTGTTTTATGTGTTCCTTGACGTTTGTTGGCCAGATATTGTTTACAATCAAGGTAGACTGCATGATCATTCGGTTCAATCGCAAAGATTGAATCATTCAGATCAAGTGATTTATCGGTTTCCTGGCCTTTGTTGTTATATACTTTTAGTTTCATTATTTCTCAATTATTAAGTATGAACCTTTAGCACCTGGTACGGAACCTTTCACTAACAATAAATTACTCTCCGGTATTTTTTTCAGCACTTTGAGGCTGATCATTTTAACTCTTTGACCACCGGTACGTCCACCCATGCGCATTCCTTTAAAAACCCGTGACGGGTCAGATGAAGCACCAAGTGATCCCGGAGCCCTGCTACGGTCATGCTGTCCATGTGTTGCATCGTTTACACCGGCGAAGTTGTAGCGCTTTACTACACCCTGGAATCCTTTACCTTTGGCGGTGCCACTAACATCGCACCATTCACCATCAATAAAAATATCCACGGTAACTTCATCACCGATTTTGACATCTCTGCCAAAATCACGGAATTCAATCACTTTTCTTTTGGGCGTTGTATTTGCCTTTTTGAAGTGATTTTTCATTGCGTTGCTTGTGCGTTTCTCTTTCTTTTCATCGAAAGCGAGCTGAACAGCGTCGTAGCCATCCGTCTCCTCGGTTTTAACCTGCGTAACAACACAAGGACCAGCTTCAATGACAGTGCATGGGATATTTTTCCCCTCGGCACTGAAAACGGAAGTCATTCCTACTTTTTTACCTATTATTCCTTGCATTTCAACTAAGTATTAAATTATCACACTTTGATTTCTACATCCACACCACTGGGAAGCTCGAGCTTCATCAATGCATCTATTGTGTTTGCTGTTGTACTGTAAATGTCAAGCAAACGTTTGTGAGCTTTGAGTTCGAACTGTTCGCGAGCTTTTTTATTCACGAAAGTTGAACGGTTCACTGTAAAAATGCGTTTGTGGGTTGGCAGTGGAATTGGTCCGCTGACAACTGCACCAGTAGTTTTTACTGTTTTTACGATCTTTTCTGAGGATTTGTCCAGCAGATTGTGATCGTACGATCTGAGTTTAATTCGTATTTTCTGACCCATAAACTTTTTAGATGGTTAAAAAGACAACAATCCTTTTTCTAATATTTTCTTCTCCAGGCTCTTGGGCATCGGCTCATAATGGCTGAATTCCATGGATGAGTTTGCCCTTCCTGAAGTAAGCGTTCTTAATACTGTTACATAGCCAAACTGTTCGGACAGGGGAACAAATGCCCGCACAATACGTGCGCCACTTTGCTCATCCATGCCTTTAACTTCAGCCCGGCGTTTATTTAAATCAGCCACTACATCACCCAGGTATTCTTCGGGTGTAATGACTTCTAATTTCATGATTGGTTCGAGCAGGGAGGATTCCATTTTTTTGCTGGCATTTCTGAAAGCCTGTCTGGCAACAATTTCAAAAGCCAGTGCATCAGAATCTACCGGATGATGACTTCCGTCAATCAGTTTCACCTTCAGTCCTTCAAGCGGATACCCGGCAATCGGACCATTGGTCATCGCACCACGGAAGCCTTTCTCAATTTCGGGGATAAATTCTTTAGGAATTTTCTCGCCTTTCAGTTCATTTTCAAAATGCAGTCCTTTCAATTCACCTTCCTGCCCGGATATCTCCACTTTTATGTCAGCAAATTTGCCTCTGCCTCCGGTTTGTTTCTTGAATATCTCCCGATGTTCCAGGGTGCCAATAACTCTTTCCTTGTAATTCACATGGGGGGCACCCGTATTTAGTTTAAGATTAAACTCATGTTTCAATCTGTCAATCAATATTTCCAGATGCAATTCGCCCATACCGCTTATCACAGTTTGGCCGGATTGTTCATCATGCTTGACGGTAAATGTCGGATCTTCTTCTGCAAGCTTATCAAGGGCTTCACCCACTTTATCAATATCAGCCTGTACTTCCGGCTCGATGGCGAGACCGATCACCGGCTCAGGGAATTGCATGGTTTCCAAAATGATGGGTTTGTCTTTATCACAAAGAGTATCTCCGGTTTTTATATCTTTAAAACCCACCACAGCACAAATATCACCGGCTTTGATTTCGTCGATGGATTTTTGTTTGTTGGCATGCATCTGGAACAGACGGTTCAGTCGTTCTTTTTTTTGTGTCCTGATATTAAAAGCTTGCTGCTTTGCTTCTATTGTACCGGAATACACCCGCAGATAAGCCAGACGTCCCACAAATGGATCGGTGGCAATTTTAAAACACAATGCAGCCAGAGGTTCATTGACATCAGGTTTTCGTGAAATGCGTTCTTCTGTTTTCGGGTGAATGCCTTCAATATTTTCCACATCGAGCGGGCTAGGCAGGTAATCGGTAATGGCATCCAGCAGTGGCTGTACACCTTTGTTTTTAAAAGCTGACCCACAGAAAACCGGCACAATTTCGCGGTTCAGTACAGCTTTTCTGACAACCTTTTTGAATTCACTGATAGTGATAGCCGATCTGTCCTCGAAGAAACGTTCCAGCAGTTCATCATCCGATTCTGCCACACGTTCAATAAGTTTTTCGCGCCATTCATGGACTTCTTCTTTCAGGTCTTCGGGGACATCCTGAATTTCAAATTTTGCACCCAGGCCGTCTTCATCAATTGGCCATACAAAGGCTTTTTCCGTGATCAGATCAACAAGGCCGGTAAAATCATCTTCTGCTCCGATTGGAATTTGCATAGGCAGAGGCACAGCTTTCAGCCTGGATTCAATCTGACTGACAACTTTAAGGAAATCGGCCCCTACCCTGTCCATTTTATTAACAAAGGCGATGCGCGGCACTTTATATCTGTCGGCCTGTCTCCAGACAGTTTCAGACTGTGGTTCCACACCTCCCACGGCACAAAACACAGCAACAGCACCATCGAGAACCCTGAGTGAACGTTCTACCTCAACGGTAAAATCCACATGTCCGGGTGTATCAATGATGTTGATTTTATAATCAATATTGTTGTTTTTCCAAAATGTGGTTGTAGCAGCAGAAGTAATGGTAATCCCTCTTTGCTGTTCCTGCTGCATCCAGTCCATTGTAGCGGCTCCGTCATGAACTTCACCAAGCTTATAGTTTACACCGGTATAATAGAGGATACGCTCGGTAGTTGTAGTTTTACCGGCGTCAATGTGGGCCATTATTCCAATATTTCTGGTGTAATCTAGAGGCATTTACAATGGTATTTTAGAATCTAAAATGTGAAAATGCTTTGTTAGCATCAGCCATTCTGTGTGTATCTTCTTTTTTCTTGATTGCTCCACCTTCTTCGTTGAATGCTGCAAGGATTTCGGCTGCGAGTTTTTCGGCCATGGTTTTTCCACTGCGTTTTCTGGCAGCTTCAATCATCCATTTATTACCAACAGAAACTTTTCTGTCAGCACGGATTTCCATTGGCACCTGGAAAGTAGCACCACCGATACGGCGGCTTTTCACCTCAACAAGCGGGGTTATATTTTGCAATGCCTTTTTCCAGACTTCCAGTGCTGAAAGCTCCTCGTCCTTTTTGCGTTCTTCAACAATTTTGAGTGCATCGTAAAAAATATTCAGTGATTGTGCTTTTTTACCATGCAACATCATATCATTGGCGAATCTGGTTACAAGTTCATCATTGTAAACCGGATCTGCTTCGCGTTTTCTGGTGTTATTTTTTAATTTTCTCATATTATGACCGCTTAATTTTTAGGTTTCTTGGCTCCGTATTTGGAACGTCTCTGGGTTCTTCCTTCCACACCTGAAGTATCCAGTGCGCCACGTACGATATGATAACGTACACCAGGGAGGTCTTTTACACGACCGCCACGGATAAGCACGATTGAGTGCTCCTGGAGGTTGTGACCTTCGCCCGGGATATAGGCATTGACTTCTTTTCCGTTGGTCAGGCGCACCCTGGCTACCTTACGCATAGCGGAATTTGGTTTCTTTGGTGTTGTGGTATATACTCTGGTACATACCCCCCTGCGCTGTGGGCAGGCGTTGAGCGCCGGTGATTTACTTTTTTCAACCTGACGCTTTCTTCCTTTACGAACTAGCTGTTGTATTGTCGGCATACATTCTTGTTTAAGCGAAAAACATTTTTTCTAAATTGGACTGCAAAGGTATTTTATTTTTTTTTATTAACAACAAATGTTTCAAAAAAATCCTGAATTTAAGCTCATGAGGCTTATTTTTAGTCGTTCTTAATGACGGAGCGGGTAAGTTTACCAAATTACATATTATAATATGGTATGGCAATTTGTATCTAAATAAATTAATATTATTTTTGCCTTCCTTATGATAGGAAGTAAAAATTCTGTTTATCAAACTTTAACAAAATTAACATAATTAATTATGAAAATTTATCAGACCAGTGAGATAAGAAACCTAGCACTGATAGGGAACTCAGGAAGTGGTAAAACAAGCCTGGCTGAAGCGATGGTTTATGAAAGCGGAGCACTTCAGCGCAAAGGCGATGTATCTGCACAGAACACAGTTTCAGATTACAAACCAATTGAAAAAGAAAACGGCAACTCTGTTTTTTCTGCTGTTGTATTTGCTGAACACAAAGGCAAAAAAATAAATTTCATTGACAACCCGGGCATGAACGACTTCATCGGCAATGTCGTTACAAGTATGTATGCTGCTGATACGAGCCTGATGCTAATTAATGCACAAAACGGTGTAGAAGTTGGTACTGAAATTCATAAACGTCAAACGGAGAGTTTTGAAAAGCCATTATTGATTGGTATAAACCATCTGGATCACGAAAAAACAAATTACGAAAAAACCATTGAAGCAGTAAATGAAACTTTTGATGGGGTTGCCAGCATACAGTTTCCGGTAAATCCGGGCATCAATTTCGACAGCATCATTGATGTGCTTGAAATGAAGATGTACACATATAAAGATGGCAAGGCAGAGGTTAAGGATATTCCTGCAGAACATCAGGACAAAGCTGAGGAACTCCGCGGAGAGCTTGTAGAAAAAGCTGCTGAGGCAGATGAGGCGCTGATGGAAAAGTATTTTGAAAATGAAACCCTCTCGGAAGAAGAGCTTATGCAGGGGCTGACCACCGGTATTATTTCCGGCAGCCTGCATCCTGTCTTTTGCATGTCAGCCAAAGGGCAAGTAGGCATAAACCGCCTGATGGATTTTATTGCAGATATTGCTCCAGCTCCTGATCAGGTAAAACCCCTGGTGGATAAAGAAGGAAATCCCATTGAATGCAAGCAGGATGCTCCCTTTTCAGCATTCGTTTTCAAATCTTCCAATGAAGAGCACATTGGCGAAATCAACTATTTCAAAATTGCTTCAGGTGTAGTTTCTGAAGGTGTAGATGTTAAAAACGTCAGAAAAGACACCAAGGAACGTATCACTCAGCTATATGCCTGTGCCGGTAAAAACAGAACAAAAGTTGATAAACTTGTGGCTGGTGACATTGGTGCTACGGTAAAAATGAAAGTAACCAAAACCAACGACACACTTGCCGACAACAATGCGAACATTGAATTTCCGCCGGTTAAGTATCCGGAGCCTAAGCACAGAACAGCCATTCGTCCGCTCTCTGAAGGTGATGAAGAGAAACTGGGAGATGCACTCAACAAATTGCATCTTGAGGATCCTACTATGCTCATGGAGCACTCAAAAGAACTCAAACAGCTTATTGTCAGCGGCCAGGGTGAATATCACCTGAATATCATGAAATGGCATCTGGATAATTTGTTTAAAGTAGAAACAGAATTTGTTGCACCAAAGATACCTTACCGCGAAACCATCACCAAGAAAGCTCAGTCTGATTACCGCCATAAAAAACAATCCGGTGGAGCAGGCCAGTTTGGCGAGGTCCATATGATTATTGAACCTGTCGTTGAAGGCGGCGGCGAACCTGGTGGCCCGACAAAAATTGGTGGCAAAGAATACAAAATTTCTGTTCGTGACAAGGATGAGATTCAACTTGAATGGGGAGGCGTACTTCAGTTTTATAATTGCATTGTAGGTGGTAGCATTGACAACCGCTTCATGCCCGCCATTCTGAAAGGTATCATGGAAAAAATGGAGGAAGGACCGCTTACCGGTTCATATGCCAGAGACATTCGTGTACTGATTTATGATGGAAAAATGCACCCTGTTGACTCCAATGAGGTTTCATTTAAACTTGCCGGCAGAAATGCCTTCAGTACTGCTTTTAAAAATGCAGGACCGAAAATTCTTGAGCCAATTTATGATGTAGAAGTATTTGTACCCGGCGACAGAATGGGTGATGTTATGAGTGATCTTCAGGGTCGCCGTGCCATTGTTCAGGGCATGAGCAGTGAAAATGGATTTGAAAAGATCAAAGCCAAAGTTCCTTTGGCAGAAATGGGCAATTACTCTACTGCCTTGCGTTCAATCACCGGAGGCCGGGCAATGTATAATATGAGCTATGCTGAATATTCTCCGGTTCCGGGAGAGATCCAAACCGAGCTTCTCAAATCATATGAGGAAGCTGAATCAGAAGAATAATCTTACCTGACTTACATACAAAAAAGACCAGCCGCGGCTGGTCTTTTTTTTGGTATCTATACCCAAAAAAAGGGGGTGCCGTTTGCAGCATCCCCTTTTATTTTTCTTTCTTCAATTGCCAAGTTCAAGTTATTTCAATTCCACCATCAGGTGATTTTTGGGCACCCTGTCTCCGGTTTTTACATGAATTTTTTTAACCTCTCCGTCAAATTCAGCGGGTATGCGATTACGCATTTTCATTGCTTCAAGTATGAGCAGAGGCGTACCGGCTTTTACTTTGTCACCCGGTTTTACCAGGATTTCCTGTACAACTCCGGGGATGATTGCTCTTATTTCTTTTTCCAGTTCCATGGTATTGATTTTTTGTTTTTGTCTTAAAGTAGTTGATAAACACAAAATTGCCTTCTGTTTAGAAGGGTGGTATACCGTGCTTTTTATCTGGTATTGAAACCTCCTTGCTGCCGGAAATATCAATTGATCTCAGCAAATGATCACGGGTTTCGTTTGGTTCAATCACAGCATCCACATAACCTTTGGCAGCAGCCACATAGGGATTTGCGAATTTGTCTTTGTATTCCTGAACTTTTTTGGCACGCATTTCCTCCGGATTTTCAGCATTTTCAATTTCTTTCCGGAAAATAATATTGGCTGCTCCTTCAGGTCCCATGACAGCAATTTCTGCATTGGGCCAGGCAAAGACAAAATCAGCATGCAGGTGACGGCTGTTCATGGCAATGTATCCACCGCCATAGGCTTTTCTGAATATCACCGTAATTTTTGGTACCGATGCTTCAGAATATGCATACAACACTTTGGCACCATGTCTGATTACTCCGGCATGTTCCTGATCTGCACCTGGCAGATAGCCCGGGAGGTCCACCAGGGTTACCAGCGGGATATTAAATGCATCGCAGTAACGGATAAACCTGGCTGCTTTATCTGATGAATCAACATCAAGTACACCAGCAAGATAGTTTGGCTGATTGGCAACAAAACCCACGGTTTCCCCGTCAATACGACCAAAACCGATGATGATGTTTTTGGCCCAGCTTTTCTGAATTTCAAAGAAATCAGAATCATCAACCAGAGCCTTCAGCATATCAGTCATATCGTAGGGTTCACGCGGGTCCAGCGGAACAATATTGTCGATTTTGTACTTTTTCTTGGGTGGTTTTGCGGGGAATACTTTTGCTTTTTGCTTGTTGTTCCAGGGAATAAAAGTGCAGAGTTTTTTAATTTGTTCAAAACACTCCTCCTCGCTTTCAGCGTAAAAGTGCACATTTCCGGTGATGGTGGATTGCACCTTGGCTCCACCAAGTTCTTCCATGGTTATTTCTTCTCCCAGCACAGTTTTGATGACACCGGGGCCTGTGATGAACATTTTTGATATTTTGTCCACAGTAAACACAAAATCGGTGAGTGCGGGGGAATAAACAGCACCACCTGCACAAGGACCCAGGATAACTGATATCTGCGGAATTACACCACTGGCCTGGGTATTTCTGAAAAATATTTCACCGTATCCGGCAAGTGAATTCACACCTTCCTGAATACGTGCGCCACCAGAGTCATTGATTCCAATCAGCGGAACTCTCATTTTAAGTGCATGATCCATAATTTTGGTAATCTTTCTGGCATGCATCAATCCAAGTGATCCGCCTGCTACAGTAAAATCCTGTGCAAAAATACAGACAGGGTTACCATAAATGGTACCGATACCAATGATGACACCATCACCGGCCAGCAGTTTTTTATCCATCCCGAATTCCCGGGCATCATGTTCAACAAAGAGGTCATATTCCTGGAAAGAATCGTTATCAACAAGGTTTGTAATTCTCTCCCGGGCCGTAAGCTTTCCCATTGCAACCTGCTTTTTAATGGCCTGATCTCCGCCGCCTTTTTGTGCGTCGAGCCGGCGCTGAAGCAAGTCTTTGGTTTTGTCATTTTCTCCCATGATACATAGTTTTTGTTTCAAATTAGAATGCTAAATTAAAACAATTAATTCAAGTGAGGCATAAAACAGGCAAACTATTTACAACTTGATGCATACCCTTCTGATTATATGACAGTTGCTCTCAATAAGAAAGAGATAAAGGAGTATGTTTTACCTGTCATGTTTCAATTCTCAGGAAACGGCAGTTTACTTGGGTGACATTGGCACAAGAGCCAGTGCAATTCCTGTATAGATGATGTTGGGTATCCAGACAGCCACAACAGGAGACACAACCCCGCTGAGGGCAAATGTATCGGAAAATTTCATAAACAGAATGTAGGTAAAGCTCAGCAGAATGCCCAGTCCGATTTGCAATCCAATACCACCCCTGACTTTCTTTGATGAGAGGATGACACCCATGAGGGTAAGGACAAATGTTGAAAACGGGAAAGCCACGCGTTTGTGTTTTTCCAGCAGTGATTCTGTTATAGCAGAGGTTCCGCGGAGTTGTTGCTGTTCAATATATTCATCCAGCTCATTATGTGTCATGGAAGAAACCAGCTCATTTTCTTTGGTAAAATCCTCCGGTGTAACCTTTATTGCCGTATCTTTCCGGCTGCCGGTTTCAATTCTATGTCCATTTTCCTCAAAGTGTCTGATGATATAGTTTTCAATGGTCCACTCCGCTGCCACGCTGTCCCACATGATACGGTTGGCATATAAAGACGAGCGGAGTTCATTGCCAACAAAAGTTTCCATGGTAAAGACATAGCCATGTGCTCTTTTGAGATTAAAATTTTCCATATAAACATACACCCCCGGCTCAATCTGTTTGTGAACCTGTGATTCTCCGGACTGGCTCTGTCCTTTCAGGTACAGGCTCTGAAATTCAAGCCTTGCTTTGTTTGACTCGGGAATAATGTAATAGCCAAGTGTAAAATTAAATGCTGTAATGATAAGTGCGCCGATAAAATAAGGATAAAGCAATCTCTTGAAGCTCATGCCTGAACTCAGGATTGCAATAATTTCGCTGGAATAGGCCATCTTTGAGGTAAAGAATATCACAGCGATAAAAACAAAAAGGCTGGAGAACAGATTTGCAAAGTAAGGAATAAAATTCAGGTAATAATCAAAGAGAACAGCCTTCAGCGGTGCTTCTGTATCGATGAAATCATCGATTTTCTCAGAGGCATCAAACACCACAGCAATTCCGACAATCAATGCGATAGCAAAGAAATATGTGCTTAGGAATTTTTTGATGATATACCGGTCAATTATTTTCACTTACAGCCTTTGTTTTAGTTTGGGGACAATCTGATTTTTCCATTTATCAAATTCATTATCGATGATTTTCTGTCTTGCAGTTTTCACAAGATTCAGGTAAAATGCCAGGTTATGGATGCTGGCAATCTGCCCTCCGAGCAATTCTCCGGCCTGTACAAGATGTCTGAGATAAGCTTTAGAATATCTTTTATCCACTTTGGAAGTTCCTTCCGGGTCAATGGGAGAGAAATCATCAGCCCACTTTTTGTTTTTGATGTTGATGATTCCGTTAGAAGTAAACAACATGCCATTTCTGCCGTTTCTTGTTGGCATAACACAATCAAACATATCCACTCCCCGGGCAATGCCTTCGATGATGTTTTCCGGTGTGCCTACACCCATTAGGTACCTGGGTTTTTCAGCGGGCAGAATTTCATTCACTACTTCGATGGAGTCATACATCATGTGATGGGGCTCTCCAACAGACAAACCGCCGATGGCATAGCCTGCTGCATCAAAAGATGCAATATATTCTGCTGATTCTTTTCTCAGGTCATCATAAACACTGCCTTGCACAATGGGGAAATAATGTTGATGATAGCCATACTTACCTTCGGTTTTTTTGTAATGCTCAAATCCGCGCTTCAGCCATCTGTGTGTTAACTGCATTGACTTTTTTGCATATTCGTAATCACAGGGATAGGGAGTACATTCATCGAGAGCCATCATGATATCCGAACCTATAATCCGTTGAATATCCACGACATTTTCCGGGGTAAATAAATGTTTTGAACCATCAATATGAGATTTAAAAACAGCCCCTTCTTCGGTAAGCTTTCTGTTTTCTGCCAATGAAAACACCTGATACCCACCGCTGTCGGTCAGGATGGGTTTATTCCAGGAATTGAATTTGTGCAATCCACCGGCCTGCTCTATGATGTTTGTTCCTGGCCTGAGGTACAGATGATAAGTATTTCCGAGAATAATCTGAGCTTTGATATCATCTTCAAGATGAGAAAAATCCACTCCTTTGACAGATCCCACCGTACCAACCGGCATAAAAATGGGCGTTCGCACCTCCCCATGGCTTGTTTGCAACACACCGGCCCGTGCGCCGCTATTCTCGTCCTTCCCAACCAATGTAAAGCTCATATCAGAATATTTTCAACAAAAGTAATAAAAAGCAAACAGTTTTATGATATATAGCGCAGAGGATTTTGGGGTGTATGCTTTGGCAAATTTCAGTGATTCAAAATGAAAGCCCTGCAGCATTGAGTATTCGTTTCGGGATATCTGTATTGTCCATTTGTCCGGAGAACTCTTCAGCCCCTGCTCCAATTGCAAACACCGGCACAGAACCAGCGGTATGACTCCAGCTTGTAAAACCCACCCCGGCACGTTTGTTGAGAATTCCTGTAAAAGTCACAGGCAGTGGAGCATAGCCACCGTAGAGAATATCAGATGACCAGCCTTCAATTTGAGCTGCTGTGTTTATCATTTCCTGTTCTTCATCACTGAAATCTTCAATACCAAACACTTCAGGCAAATCCTCATGGCTGATTTCTTCCTGATGCAAGAGTTTTGAAACGCGCTCTGCAGACATCCGCTGGTTTTTCAACAAACCGAAATTGCTTTCATAGTGCATTTCATCATTGCCGAGGGCCAGACCACCGGTTTCGTGATCAGAAGTAAGCACAATGAGTGTTTCATCAGGATGCTCCAGATAAAAATTCAGTGCCTGTTGCACAGATTTGTCAAAGTCGATCATTTCTCTTACCATGGTAGCGGCATCTTTGGCATGGGCGGCCCAGTCAATTTTTCCACCTTCAAGCATGATAAAGAATCCCGCATCAGAATATAGATGTTCAATGGCTTTTTCTGTTATTTGGGCCAGAGACAATCCGCCCTCATATTTTCTGTCAATGGCATAAGGCATTTCCGAATCACTGCCAAGCACCGGATTGACAAGCAGGACTTTCCTGTCTTTCTCAATATCATTTATCTGATTTTCTTTTCTCAGCACCTGATAATTCTTTTCTGCTGCCAGCTCATAAAGATCAATACTGTCCTGCAGCGGGATTTTGAAACCACCGCCACCAAAAAAATCAAAACCGCTTTCCGGCAATTGCAATCCGATTTCAAAATACTCACTACGCTGCTGCTGATTGGCATAGAATACGGCAGGTGTGGCATGGTCAATGCTGACAGAAGAAATGATACCAACTTTTTTTCCATCCTCCTTAAAGACATCAGCAATGCTTTGCAGAGCATCGCCATCTGTGGGATGCATGGCAATGGTATTGATATTTGTTTTGTGTCCTGTGGCAAGGGCAGTACCTGCTGCAGCGGAACCGGTAATCAATCTGTTGTGTGCATGGGTAGTTGATGTGCCATAAACAGGCAAAGTATCAAAGGCCAGTTTCTCAAATCCCACTCCCTCATCATCTGATGCATGCAGGAAAGCTTCAGTAAGCTTTACATGTTGGTCTGACATCCCGTCAGCGATAAAATAAAAGACAAATTTTGCATGTTGCTTTTCCCCCGGGGAATCCTTTCCGTTGTTACAGGCACCAAAAACAAAGAGAAAACCAATCAGAAGCCAATAAAATTTTGGGTATTTCACGTTTTTCATTTCACTTACATATTATAAGTATTAACTTTGTAAATTGTCAAAATTAACGGAATTATCCGAAACTTATTTTAATAAAACTTTAATTCTGTCAGTAAATCAAGGATTATGGAATTCAAGATATACAATACACTGAGCCGGAAAAAGGAGATATTCAAACCCCTGAATCCACCATCTGTGGGTCTATACGTATGCGGTCCCACCGTTTACGGAGATGCCCACCTGGGTCATGCCCGTCCGGGGATCACATTTGATGTATTGTACCGTTATCTTCAGCATGCCGGATACAAGGTGCGTTATGTAAGAAACATAACTGATGTGGGGCATCTGGAGAATGATGCTGATGAGGGTGAAGACAAAATAGCCAAAAAAGCCAGGCTTGAATCCGTGGAGCCCATGGAAATAGTATTTCATTATATGCGCCGTTATCATAAAAACATGGATGCCCTGAATGTTCGTCGTCCGGATATTGAGCCCCAGGCTTCAGGCCATATTCCTGAACAGATCAAAATGGTACAGGAAATTCTGGACAGTGGATTTGGATATGAGGCTGAAGGTTCAGTGTATTTTGATGTACAGAAATATGCAGAAAAACATGATTATGGAAAACTGAGCGGTCGGAAAGTTGAAGATCTGCAATCAAATACACGCCAGCTTGACGGACAATCAGAGAAACGCAATCCCATGGACTTTGCCTTGTGGAAAAAAGCAAGTCCGCAGCACATCATGCGCTGGGATTCTCCATGGAGCACAGGTTTTCCGGGATGGCATCTTGAATGTTCGGTAATGAGCACAAAATATCTGGGTGATGAGTTTGACATTCATGGAGGTGGCATGGACCTGTTGTTTCCGCATCATGAATGTGAGATAGCTCAGTCAACTGCAGCTCAGGGAAAGGAATCAGTGCGCTACTGGATGCACAATAATCTGATTACCATCAATGGTCAGAAAATGGGCAAGTCTCTGGGTAATTTTATTACCCTTGATGAATTGTTTAGCGGAGAACACAAGCTTCTAAAGCAGGCATACAGCCCGATGACCATACGTTTTTTCATCCTGCAGGCTCATTACCGTGGTACACTGGATTTTTCCAATGAGGCCCTGAAGGCTGCTGAAAAAGGATTCAAACGGCTGGTTCGTGCCTACCATCAGATTGACAAACTTCAGACATCTGATGAAAGCAGTTTTAAGCCCGAAGATATAGATAACAAATGCGAAGCTGCTCTGGCAGATGATATGAACACGCCGGTTGTTATTTCACATTTGTTTGAGGCTGCCACATTGATCGGTAACATACAGAATGGCAGCGATCGTATTTCCGAAGAAGACAAAGGAAAACTGAAAGCCATTTTTGACATCTTTGCATCAGATATTCTGGGACTGGAGCTTAAAGAAGAAGGCAGCAGCAGCAACAGCGACACATTGAAACCCGTTGTTGATCTTCTTCTTGAAATACGCTTACAAAGCAAGAAAAATAAGGACTTTGCCACTTCAGACAAAATCCGTGATGAGCTAAAAAAAGCCGGCATTCTTGTCAGAGACCGCAAAGACGGTTTCGACTGGGAGGTAGAATAAGGCTTAGCTGATTTGTCACAACAAAACCGGAACACCCCTCAGGGCATTCCGGTTACTGAAAAAATGAATAAGCCTGCTACGATTATTCATGGATGATGAGATTTCCGTATTCAATTTCTATATCCAGCTTTGTATTACCGTTACCGCCAGACAAGCTTTTTTGCACAACAGATTTCTCCTGAATTTCAACCCAGGAAGGCAGTTGTAGCTGTGAGTTTGATGTTTCTCCCCGCAGTGAAATATTTTCAAGTCCGGCAAGTCTGATACTGGAATATTCTGCATCAATTTTAATTGATTCTGTTGGTTTTAACACCTGATCTATTTTGAGAGAACCATACTTAAGATAGAAATCTGCAATTTTGTTGATGGTTTTTATCAAAAAACCAGAATGATTACTTTTTGCAAAGATATTTGACACCTCATCAAGTTCCAGACTTCCATAATCGGATGTGACAGAT
>JBNJGS010000022.1:0-37970 GCA_051747965.1 Bacteroidota bacterium | reverse complement strand
ATACTTTTTTTATCTTTGAATCAAGGATTTGGGAAAAATTTGATTACATGAAACATTTGTTAAGCAGTCTTACCCTGTTGATGGTGCCGGCCGTTTTCTTCGCGCAGGGAATAAAAATACACGGCAGCACCCAGGTGATTGCCGGTTCCGATGTAAATATCGTTCTTAATGGCATTTCACACTGGGAAAATTGCGGAAATTTTGAACCGGCACAAAGCAGCCTTATTTTTTCAGGGAATACCAATCAGCAAATCCTGGGTTGTAATCCCACAGAATTCCATAACCTGATACTGGATAAATCGGCATCGGATGTGCAATTGCATGCAGATATAAACGTAAAAAATCAACTTACCCTAACCAGCGGCCAACTTGACCTGCAAAACAGCAATATTGACCTTGGGACGACCGGAACCATAATGAACGAAACAGAAGTCAACCGAATTAAAGTGAGCGATGTTGTAAACCATACAGGTACCATACAGGCTACGCGTACAGTTAACAATGTCACAGATTATAATCCCGCAAACCTGGGCGTTCTCATTTCAACCAATGTTAATATGGGAACCATCACCATCGTCCGGGGCCATCAGGTGCAAAACGGATCAGGCAGTTTTGCCGGAAACGGAAGTATTGCCAGGTATGTGGAAGTTCCAAACATCGGGCAACTGGATGCCAGTGATAAAGTGAAAATGCAATATTGGGATGCCGAACTCAACGGGCATACCGAATCTGAATTAATCCAATACCAGTGGGTGACAGAAAGCGCTCAATCCTGGTGGACACCCCTTACAGGAACAGTGAATACTTCAGACAATACATACACACCCGCCGATAACGCATATTCAGAGTACTTCGACGAACCAAACTGGTACAGCTTTAACTATACAGAAAAATTCACCCTGGGCAGTGAAAGTAGCCCTTTGCCTGTTGAGTGGCTCAGTTTTGATGGCTGGTGTCATGAGGATTTTGTGAATATTGAATGGGAAACAGCCTCAGAAGACGATAACGAAGTATTTATTATTCAGCGTTCAACAGACGGAAGGAATTTTTCAGATATCGGATCAGTACCCGGTGCCGGCAACAGCAATCAGATACTGGCATATTCCTTTTTCGATACAAATCCGCAAAAAGAAGCTTATTACAGAATCAAACAAATTGATTATGACGGAGCATTCCAGCATTCTGATGTAATTTACCTTACCTGTTCCGGCATCCCGGAACCCTTTTTCAGGGTATATCCTAACCCCTTCAAAGATCAGCTTAATGTGATGGCCGGGAACCTGCCCGCATCCGAATCTGTACTTGAAATATTTTCAATGGACGGCAAACGCATCAGACAATATCACTTGAACGAAGAAGGAGTGGGATGGCATAAGATTATTAATACTGCCGGGCTTGTACCTGCCATGTATATGATCAGAATAATATCGGATGATTATGTCAAAACCCTGAAAATCGAAAAACAATAATGATTTCAGGCATTTTCAGGCATGGCCCTTTGGGAAAAATGGCCAAGCTGACGGATAAAGTTCTGCAAAGCATCGTGTCTGATTTTTGACCGGCTCGTTTTGGCTCCTGTCAGCTTTTTTACTTCAGCCTTTTCTTCCCGACTCAGCTTGTCAAACAGAAATTCACCACCCAGGCAGGCAGTGGCAAAAGCATGCTGCCTGAGTTCATCCGGATAATTGTTTTCAATATGCATTTTTGCTTTGTCCAGCTCCATGCAGCAAAGATACAAGGCCAGATTCCTTTGCATAAGCTCAGACTTATGCTTCCTCATATACCGACGCAGTCGCAGGGGTATTTTTCCCGAATGAACAGAACTACCGATAATAACAATCTCGTATTGCGTCAAATCGGGACTTCTGCGATGCCTTAAATTATACAGACTTACCTGATGACGTGATGAATGCTGGATTGTCCTGGCGATTTTCTGCGATGTGCCGTGCCTGGTTGTGTATAGAATTATAATTCGCATAATTCATCTGTCTGCATTAAAAACAAAATAAATTGGCGTATTGTTCTGAAAAATGTGGCGAAAATCTCAAAGCATTCAAAATGCTGACTGAAAAACCCTGCATGAAAGGAGCAAGAATATTAGAAAATACAACAAAAATTTAGCCGATTTCTTTGGCGATTTCTTTAAAATCCGAGCGCCTTAAATTGAATTGATTTGACTTTTTGGTCTGGTATATTATCTGGCCGGAAATATTGTCAATGATGCCAATATACATTGTGCTGCCGGTTTGCGCACTTAACAAACGAAACCTTCCCTCACCTGTGTCCCGGTTTACATCCCAGGAATACGGATATTTTTTCATGAGCTTTTCTTCATTCAGTACCTCCTCGTTTCCGGAAATATGCCTGGGCTTTATCAGACAGTATGAAGGTATGTGCAATGTGCCATCTTTCAGATTACCCAACAGATGCCCTTTGCTGATGTCTTCATCCAGCCATATGGTTTTTCCCAGACTAAGCTGGTTGTTGATGGCCATTAAGTTGAGCTCCAGTATTCCGCTTGTGATGTTGTGAAAATCCGGATCAGCATAGACAATTGAACGCAAATCACTTCCCTCAGCTTGACTTCTGAGTTTATTAGTGAGGGATGAACTCATCTGTAAGGGAAATCTTGCAATACGTTCGCTTTCTCCAAGATGGTTTTTACGGGTAATGTCACAAAAACTTACAAAACTTTGACCGCTTTGGCTTTGCTCAATGCTGATGCTGCAAATTAGTTCGTTATTATTCCCGGTATTATCCGTGTTGTCATCAGTGGAAAAAGTAAAATCGCTGATCTCCCACACTGCTGACAGGGCACTGCTGAAAGCATCCCTGCTTGTTTCAGGGACATCTACCAGCAGTTTACTGTTTTTTATCTGAATTAAATCTGTAGAGGAAAAATTGTTTTTATTACCGTTTTTGCTTGTGATGCCGACTTCCACCTGAGCGGTTAAATTTATACCTGTCAGCAGAAACAGTAGGGCAACTAAGGAATATCGTATCATCGATAAAAAAATCATTTGCAGGCATGATCGGTATGCAGATGATGCCAGACGGTTCAGTAAAAACTTATGAGATTCTGATTGTCTGTTTCCTGTCAGGACCGACAGATACAATGCTTACCGGTACACCGGTTTCCTTCTCAATATAGGCAATGTATGCCTGTAATTTTTCAGGCATGTCTTTGGCATTTGTAATGCCCTCCAGTGATTGATTCCAGCCCTTGATTGAGGTGTAAACAGGTTCTGCATCCTCATTCAGATCGAATGGAAATTCTGTGGTTTCACCTTCCTGTGTACGATATGCCGTGGCAACTTTTATCTCATCAAAATCATCCAGAACATCCGCTTTGGTCATGATAAGTTGGGTAACTCCATTAAGCATGATGCTGTATTTAAGTGCCACCATATCAAGCCAGCCACAGCGACGAGGTCTGCCTGTGGTGGAACCATATTCATGGCCTTCATCCCTGAGTTTTTGTCCGTTATCATCAAAAAGCTCGGTAGGGAAGGGGCCACTGCCTACGCGTGTGCAATATGCCTTGAAAATGCCATACACCTCACCGACTTTGTGTGGGGCTATTCCCAGACCGGTAGAGACCCCGGCACAAACCGTATTTGAGGATGTGACAAAGGGAAATGAACCGTAATCTATATCAAGCAGAGTACCTTGTGCACCTTCAGCAAGTACCGCTTCACCGGCGTTGAGGACATTGTTGACAAAATATTCAGTGTTGATGATTTGTAATCCCCTGAGATAATTGACCGCTGCATCAAATTCTGCTTCCACCTCAGCAGTGATTTCCTCACCGTGGTAAGCATCCAGCAGTGTTTTGTGATGCTTGATAATGCTATTATAGCGTGTCTGGTATGCTTTGGTCAGGATGTCACCTACGCGTAAACCACAGCGGGACGTCTTATCAGTATAGGCCGGGCCAATGCCTTTGAGGGTGCTGCCGATTTTGGATTTTCCTTTGTGCGCCTCATAAGCTGCATCCAGCAGACGATGCGAGGGTAAAATCAAACTTGCTTTATCGGAAATCAGTAAGTGCGATTTGACATCCACACCCAGAGATTCTGCTTCGGCAATCTCCTGCTTCAGCAAAATCGGATCAATCACAACACCATTGCCGATAATATTCATCTTGTCAGGATGAAATATACCACTTGGTATGGTATGTAAAACATGCTTTATATTGTTGAACTCCAGGCTGTGTCCGGCATTTGGACCGCCCTGAAACCTGGCAATATGATTGTATTCCGGGGTGAGAACATCCACAATTTTCCCTTTGCCTTCGTCACCCCACTGAAGGCCTAGCAATACATCTGCTTTCATCTTTACTATTTTAATTACCGGTGATGCCGGCTAATTTTCTTTATCAGCTTCTTTTCTGCAATCTGAGCAGAGACCATAAAAATACAGAGAATGATACGAAACTGCAAAATCATTTTTGCTGCTAATCTCATCCTGAATTTCATTGACCCGTGTATCACAAAACTCTATCACCTTGCCGCATTTTGTGCAAATCAGGTGATCATGCTCCTTGCAGTCGTATGCCTTTTCGTAGGACGAAATGTTTTGTCCGAACTGATGCTTTATAACAAGCCTGGCTTCCAGAAGTAAATCTATCGTATTGTACAGAGTGGCGCGGCTCACCCGGTAATTCTTGTTCTTCATTTTGATATAAAGTGTCTCTATCTCAAAATGACCCTCGCTTGCATATATCTCATCCAAAATGGCAAAACGTTCCGGTGTCTTACGATGTCCGGTTTTTTCAAGGTATTCTGCAAATACCTTTTTTACATGTTCTGATTGACTCATTGCCATATGTTCTAATTTTGAATAAAATTAAATAAAAATAATAAACTGACAATGTGTTTGATGATTTTTTTTCCAATTCATATCATACTCCTGGTTGATTATTGTGATGATGAGTTGTAATTACCAAAGCGTCAGAAGTTTAACTGAAGGGTGGCATGAATATGATTTGCAGCATAAAAGCCTGATGTGTAAATCAATGAACTTTGCTAATTTTGTGCCTCATACAACATGCCCTTTAGCTTTGTTGTTGTAAGAAGATATGAAAGGAACAAAATTAATAATTATCAGCATAAAATAAATAATTCAAATGAAAATACACGAAATTACACCTGATGCTTTATCACTTACTGTTATTCAGGAAATCCTGAAGGATAAAGCTGAAATCAGAATCAGTCAGAAATCCATTGATGCCATGGCACAATGCCGGCAATACCTGGATGAAAAAATGGAAAAGCAGGATAAGCCTGTATATGGAATAAATACCGGATTCGGTTCTTTATGCAATGTTTCGGTTTCAAGGGAGGATTTATCAAAGCTACAGGAAAACCTGGTGAAATCTCACGCCTGTGGTACGGGGGATGAGGTGGACCCTGAGATAGTGCGATTGATGATGTTGCTGAAAATGCATGCACTCAGCATTGGTAATTCCGGAGTATTTCCGGAAACCGTTGAGATGCTGACAAAGCTTTATAACAGAGATATCATTCCTGTGGTTTATGAGCTTGGTTCACTTGGTGCTTCCGGTGATCTTGCACCCCTGGCGCATATGGTTTTGCCAATGCTGGGGCTTGGGCAGGTAAATCACAAAGGCGAAAGAAAAGAGGCCGTTGCTGCTCTCAGGGAAGAAGGACTCAAACCCATCACGCTTGCTGCCAAAGAAGGACTGGCATTTCTCAACGGGACACAGTTTATGGCTGCACATGGTGTGCAAACTCTGCTGAAAGCACAAAAGCTGTCTGAACTTGCAAACATTATTTCGGCCATTTCCCTGGAGGCTTTTGATGGAAGCCTGGCACCCTTTTATGCCGGATTGCACAGCCTGCGACCTCACAACGGACAAATTGAAACAGCAAAATTCATTCGGGAACTTCTTAAGGATTCTGAAATGATCGGCGACTCAAAGTCTCATGTCCAGGATCCGTATTCTTTCAGATGTATTCCTCAGGTTCACGGTGCCAGCATGGATGCTCTCCGGCATGTCAAATCCGTTTTGTTGACAGAAATCAATGCTGTTACTGATAATCCAACAATCTTTCCCGATGATGATGCCATCATTTCCGGAGGCAATTTTCACGGCCAGCCACTCGCCCTGGCTTTTGATTATTTTTCCATGGCTTTGGCTGAATTGGGAAATATATCGGAAAGACGTGCATATCAGTTGCTTTCTGGAAAAAGAGGCCTGCCGCCTTTCCTGGTAGCCAATCCCGGGCTCAATTCTGGTTTTATGATTCCACAATATACTGCCGCATCTATCGTAAATCAGAACAAACAGTTATCCATGCCTTGTTCTGTTGATTCCATTGAATCATCACAGGGACAGGAGGATCACGTAAGCATGGGGGCAAATTCGGCAACCAAGATGTTAAAAATCGTAAACAACCTGGAGCGTGTGCTGGCCATTGAATTGTTCATTGCTGCCCAGGCTTTTGATTTCAGGAAACCCAAAAAATCTTCATCTTTTATTGAAAGTTTTGTGGCAAATTACAGAAAAAAGGTTAATTTTATTGAAAATGATAAAGTTATGTATGATGATATCCAGGCTTCTGTGAAATTTTTGCAGGAGGTTGATCTCATTGCAATGAGAAATCAAACCAATAATTAATCCCTTAAAAAGTAATTTATGGACACACTAGTTATCAAAGGCAGCGGACTCACAATTCAGGATGTGGTCAATGTTGCCCGTCACGGCCAAAAGGTTGAGTTGCATCCCGATGCAGCCAAACGCATTAATGTTTGTCGCGCTATGCTTGAAAAAAAGGTGGAGGCCAAAGAAATCATGTATGGTGTCAATACCGGAATCGGTGAATTTTCTGAGGTTGTACTGGAAGATGATCAAATTCAGGATTTCCAGAAATACCTGATCTATAATCATGCTGCAGGTATCGGTGACCCTGCTCCCCTGGAATATGTCAGAGGGGCCATGCTGGGCAGAATCAATGTTCATGCCCACGGGAATTCCGGTAACAGGCTGGTGATAACCCAAACCCTCATTGAAATGCTCAACAGGGGAGTAACTCCTTTTGTGTGTCAGAAAGGTTCTGTCGGGGCAAGTGGTGATCTTGCGCCCATGTCCCAGATTGCACTCCTGATGATTGGTGAAGGAAAAGCGTATTACAAAGGAGAGCTGATGTCAGGTAAGGAGGCCATGGATAAAGCAGGCATTCCGGTACCCGGACTTGAAGCACGGGACGGCCTGGCAACCATCAACGGATCAAATGTGCTGACAGCAATGAGTGCCATCTGGCTGGTGGATGCAAACAACTGGTTAAAACAGGCCGAAATTGCTGCAGCTATGTCACTGGAAGCACTGAAAGCCAATATGAAACCATATACCAGGCTCCTGCACGAAGTCAGAGGATTTAAAGGTGCGGTCAGAAGTGCTGAAGCCATCAATAAATGTGTGGCCGGAGGTGATCTGAAAGAAGGCAGGGTGAAATGCAAAGTGCAGGATGCCTATTCTATGCGATCAACACCACAGGTAGTGGGAAGTGCCCATGATGCTCTTGAGTATGCAAGGTCACAGGTTGAAATCGAACTCAACGGAGTGGGTGATAATCCAATTTTCTTCCCCGATAAAGAACTTCAGATTTCCGGTGCCAACTTCCAGGGCACTCCGGTTGCTGTGCCAATGGACATGGCTGGTGCTGCAATTACCATGGTGAGTGTGATGTCCGAACGCAGAATGAACAGACTCAACAATCCTGCCCTCAGTGTCGGACTACCGGCTTTCCTTACCAAAGGAGCAGGAATGTTCTCCGGCCTCATGCTGAGCCAATATACCGCAGATATGCAGATTGTGGAACAGCGCATCCTTTCCGCACCGGCATCAATACAGTCTATTCCTGCCGCTGCTGATCAGGAGGATTTTGTCTCCATGGGAATGAATACCGCCATAAAAAATTTCCAGATTCTTGACAACGCCTACGGTATACTGGGTATTGAGTTTATGGCTGCAGCCCAGGCGCTGGATTTCAGAAAAGAAGAATACAGCTTTGGTAAAGGTGTACAAAAAGCATGGGAAGTGGTGCGAAGACATGTGGAATTTCTGGATATTGATCGCCCCTTGTATCCCGACCACACAAACATGCAGAAACTGGTGAAAAACTGCGAAATTCTGGATGAGGTTGAAAATACCGTAGGTTCACTGGAATAAAATACAACAGATATCGATTTATCTGATAAGGCCGGAATGTACATTTGTGTACTTCCGGCTTTGTTTTGTACCGGTTTTTATGCCATCGGCCTTGGTGTGGCAGGATTGGTATTCCCCTTGGTAAATGCGATCTGCTTTATGCGATCATCTGCCAGGCCTGGATTATGTATGACTGATATTAAGTGTGATTATGCTGATAACATATTTTTATTTTGATAAAAAGAGTAAAAATTGTTTTCTTTGTGAGATCTAACATATTCCATTGCATTGTGATAAATAAGTATAGCAAACAATGTGCAGTTTTTCTGAAAAGTCATTTTCAGAAAAAATTTAATATTAAAATGGGTAGCCTTGCAGGTATAATCACCGGGTCTATCGTTTTTTATATCAATTATGATTTTGGAATGGCTCATGCCCTGTTTGCCTTTTTCAAACAGTTTCTCTTTAACTTTTTCATGGCTTCATACAATACAAAACTGATAGAACGAATTGTATATGGCATAAAATCAAGTTGGGGGGCTGTTATTGTCGGTGGGATTGTCCCTACAATCATTGCCACAAGTGTGGTCTTTTCTGTTCATTGGGCAGGACATACACCTGAGGCATGGAAATCATCCTACTGGCAGGCTTTCTTTAATCTGCCCATCTTTACGCTGACAGCCCTGATGTATCAAAAAGGGATAGAACGAAAATTCAGATTCCTCAAAATGTTTTTTACGACAAAAACCAGTTACTCAGAATCTGAAAAATAAAATTTTAACTTTGGATTTGACTGCATTAATGTATGATTTGTATATTAAGTTTGATTGTGCCCTGATTTTTGTTACCTTGTGGCTGACTAAATCTTAAATCTGATGTCATGAAAAAAATTTGTCTCTCTGTCATTTTGATTCTGTTCTTTCTTGGAGCCAAAAGCCAAACACATTATCAACTGGACAGCCTTGTAATTTCAGGACTGTCCAAGACAGAATATACTTACGATGAGCAAAACCGTTTGCAGCAAACCCTGAGTTACAACGTGAATTTTTCAACATCCGAAATGGAACCTGGCAGCCGGACTACATTTACATACAACAGTTCCGGACAGCTTGAAGAGGAGATTGAAGAGAACTGGGATGCTGACTCTGCAATGTGGAAATACAATCAGAAGACAAGCCATATCTGGAACAACGGGCTGGAAATGGCCCGTATTGAATTTGATCATGATGGTGAGTGGCAACGGTCTGACAGCATGTGCTTTGTATATGATGCATCTGATCATCTGGTGAGCGATACCACTTACTTCTACGATGGAATTAACTGGATTTACACCAATTATACCGAATACATTCGTTTTCCCTCCGGACATCCGCAATTTGACAGCATATTTCATTACTATCCGGGCTCCGGTTTGTGGACAAAACAAAGAGTGGTACATTACTTTTACAGTGATGAATTGCTCACCTCACAGCTCGATTTGAGCTGGGATTCTGACCTTATGGAGTGGAACAGAACAGACAGTGTTTCATTTCAGTATGATGAGTATGATTATCTCACCCAAACTGTAACACATGATTTTGTTGATTCAATTTCTTCCTGGGAAAATTTTATGAAAACACAGGTATATTATGATTATTCCGTATCTCCATCCCAGATGAATTATCCGCAAAATGGAGACATGGGTATGTTCCTGAACAGCCCCAAAGTGGACAGTGCTGGTATTTTTTCATGGGAGGATGATGCATGGGGTACTTCACCCCTGCCGGTATATTTTTATTACTCCACGTATCAAAGTATAGAAAACATTGAAAATGTGGATATTCAATTGTATCCAAATCCGGTTGCCGGAAACTTAATCCTGGAAACAGATTATGCATTTTCCAGCTATGTGATCTTTGACTCCGCGGGCAGCTTTGTGCAATCGGGAAAACTGGTTGATGGCCGGAATCAGATTGATTGTTCTCGCTTGCCAAAGGGAAACTATATTATCCGCTTAAACGATAAAAATAACAAGATGCTTAGCCGGCCTGTCATTAAAATGTAAGACTTCATAGCATTTCTGCCGGAAGCCTTGATTGTTTGATTGACGTGCTTCTGTATTCGTACATTCTGACAACAGATTTTTCCCTTTCTTAATCAGGAATGACCTGAAATCCTTGTTTGTATCCATTAACTGAAATTCCATACTGCCGAAAGTGAGAAAAAATTATGAGTGAATGAATTGATTGTCAGACAAATTATGTATATTTGGGCGAAAACCAAACCAAATTCTTATGAACAACAAATTCACGCAATTCATTGCACCGGTATTAAAAACCGTTGATGACGGAAGATTCTTCCGCAAACCAATGTCATGGCTCTATTATTTAATGGCAGTCATTAACTTACTGATTCCACTTTTTATCCTGTACCAGGCAATAGACAACAAACTCTTTAGTGGCGGGTTTAAATATGTCATTGCTTTTATCCTTATTTTCCTCTTCGTAACCGCTGCTGCCTGGATAGGCTTTCAGATCTGGTGGGACAGAAAGGATAAAGTGACCAAAACTTCCGGAGAAGGGGATGAGTTTGTAAGTACACCTGTATTTACACACTTCCTGAAAACCTTTGGAGAGTGGCTGGGTAGTTTTTATGCTATTGCCGGTTTTGGTATTGCCCTCATTGGATCTCTCTTTTTGGGCGGAGGATCAATTCCTGGTCTGGATATGATTGGTGGCGGCTGGCCTGCTGTAATCATCAATCCCCTGACAGGTTATCTCATCATCGTACTGTTTCGCTTTGTTGCCGAACAGGCACGGGCACTTGTACAGATCGCCAACAATACAAAAAAATAGTAGCCTGAAAAAAAAAGTATTTTAGCCCGGTGTCCTGAAATGATACCGGGCTTGCTTTTTTTTAAATTTCTGCACAGACATGCCTGAAAGAATGATTCCTTTGGCTGATACCTGGCTTAGATTTGAGATACATGCCTTTTCGTATAATTTATTAAAGCTTATATTTAATGTATGTCACTCTACCGGGACATTGAATTGTGTTTTGATTAACTAAAACAGTATCTTTACCTGTAGAAAACTAAATCATGACATTGCGAAATCAAATATCCCGGAATTCTGCCCTGAAGATTGCAATTGTTTTTTTTGCCTTTTCTGCCTTATGGATTTTCCTGTCTGACAAACTTTTGATCTGGTTGTTTAGCGATGCCTCAGAGATTACAGGTTATCAGACAGCCAAGGGTATTTTCTTTGTGCTCATTACCACATTGTTGATTTATAGTTTGGTTTATAAAGAAATCCGCAGGAAGAATCAGGTTATTCGGTTTTTGAATGAATCTGAACGATGGTACAACCTGATGTTTTCAAATATCCCCAAAATTGATGTGCTTATGTTTGATCCGGATGAACACATCATTTTAGCTCAGGGAAAAGAAATGGCCAAACACGGCGTGGATTTGTCTGCCATTCAGGGCAGGCAGGTGAATGATATCAGACTTGCAGAAAGTGTATATGATTATTTTTATCCGGTACTGAAAAAAGTATTGGCCGGCCATACGCTCGAATCCACATATCGATATCGAAAGGATATGTACAGAGTCAGGGGAGTTCCGCTGAAGGATGAAAATAAAAAGGTGTTTGCCGGGATAATTGTCCTTGTCAATGTGAGTTCTGAATATAAGTTGATTGATGATATAACGGAACAAAAACAGAGATACGAAAGCCTGTATAATGAATTTTACGATCAGAATGAACAATTGAAGGCCATCAATAAAAAGCTGGATGATGTAAACAGTCAGCTGGAAACAGCCAAGGAAAAAGCAGAAGAAAGCGACAGACTTAAATCCAGCTTCCTGTCCAACATGAGTCATGAAATTCGCACACCGCTCAACGGTATCATGGGTTTTTCCCAGATTATTGCAGATAACCAGTTAAGCATAGGTGAGGTAAGAGCCTATGCCGAAATTCTGGAAAGAAATGCCAGCCAATTGCTTACAATAATTGAAGATCTTCTGTTGATTTCCAGTCTTGAAACCGGACAGTTTCAATATAGTGAAATGGAATGTTCTCCTAAAGATTGCTTTAATCAGATATTATCAGATGCCAGTAAGTTGATTTTGCAATCAGGGAAAAATATTCAGCTGATCAATCCATATGATGATCGCTTGAATGAGGCATTGCTGATATGCGATGAACCGACTTTGATAAAAGCTGTAAAACGCATCGTTGACAATGCAGTGAAATACTCACCTGAGAATAGTTTGATTAGCATAAGTATGTTTATGGACAAGGATACAAAACTGTGCGTGGAAGTGAAAGACGAAGGTCCGGGCATACCAAAAGACATGCAGGAAAAAGTATTTGAAAGGTTCATCCAGCTCAACCGAAGTCTGAATGAACCGGTATCAGGCAATGGCCTGGGACTGACCATTGCTAAGGGCATTATTGAAGGTATGGAAGGTAGCATCAGACTGGATTCTTCCATAGGCAAAGGCAGCCGGTTTATATTGTGTATCCCCGGAGTAATTGATTTGGAAAATACGAAAACCAATGAAGATATGGATTCTGAATATTTGCAGAAAAGTGGCAATAAAGTACTGATTGTTGAGGATGTGAAAGACAATTTCATCTTGCTTAAGGCCTATTTGAAAGATTACGACATAGAATTGTTACATGCAAGCTCAGGCAAGGAAGCCAAAGATATTGTTGATGCTCAACCTGACATTGATCTGATTTTAATGGATATCCGGCTCCCCGATGCCAATGGATTACAACTTACGCGTGATATCCGAAAAGAATCTTTTGAAGGACCGATCATTGCTCAAACTGCCTATGCGGACTCACAGGATCATTATGATTGCCGGCAGGCAGGTTGTGATGATTTTATTTCAAAGCCCATCATGAAAAATGATTTTATCGATAAGCTGTCCAAATATATGAATATTAAAAAGAAGACGTAGCCGTATCAAGCAAGTGCTGCTGACTCAGGGGACCCTCATTGAAAAGTAAGTCAAGTAAACTCAGGTTTGAAATGAACGGATGTCGATCACTGAAAACCTGTGTATATGGCTGTGGTCTGAAATGTAAATCCTCTTTGTTCTTACGCTGCTTGGGATGAATGCTTTCTCTGAAGTCCGGCATGTCTGCATCTGACTGAAATGATTTCGTCAGTACAGGCTGTTTTTTCATTTCCAAAACATCAATTAGCGTACACAGAATATCAAGATTGTAGTCAAATAAAAATGTGTATTTTTTTTTAAAGAACTTTCGAATGTCATCCCAGTAAAAATCAAAAAACGGTGCTGACGCATAGGCTGTTTCTATGCTTCGGCGATGATCGCCCTGCCAGTTTTCAGAAAAGTCAATTCTTACATCACGGATGTTCTGACGCAGACTGCGACCCCGTATTACCGGAATACTTAGTGTTTGTATGCCGTTTGGTCCGATGATACGGCACCTGTTCCGGTACGATTGTTTTTCATAATGTTCAGATGCCTCAATGAAAACCTGGTCGAAAACAGCAATTTTACTCATATACTGAATGGGAGGGAAGTAGGCTGTGCTCAGCAATACCTTAGTTTCCATCGCTGCCTGGTTTTATACCGATGATATGGTTCTCCGGAATGAAACCGATATGCCTGGAATCGTATCCGCCGTCACGCAGATCATCCAATACAAAATAGTAATTCTGTGAAGGGACGAAACTGTCTGCCTCCTCTCCGTCAATGAATATTTTACGGCTTTTCAGGTATAACTGATGTCCCTCGTAAACGGATATTAGCCGCTTATACAATTGTATGTTTTTGTAATGAAGGTGTATTTCTTGACCTGCTTTTGGAATGACCACAGGCCCGTAATAATCATTGTTCCATGATATGAACTGGGAATGCGGAAAAATGTCCGTCCCACCTTTTCCAGGTAGATTTTGTAATTGACGGATGTTAACAACACCCTTGAGTCTTCCCAGTTGTGATGCGATTTCTGGTGAACAATGAAATTCCCAGGCCTTACCTTCAATAATTTCAGCAGGCTTGTACAAAGGATAATCTTCAAGTGTGGATATATTAAAATCATCATTGATACTGAGCCTGTATTTGAAATACAGACTTGCCGGGCTGTCTTTTTGTTTGCCGTTGATATACACGGATTTGTCCTGTATCAGAAGTGTATCGCCGGGCAGGGCTGCTACCCGTGAAACGAATGATGCTTTTTGACGAATGTCACCATCTGAAGTTTCCGGTGAATGACAGGCAATCAAATGATAGTGTTCGATTTTTTCCGGGTTAAGCTTTTTGACAAATACATATTGGCCTTGTTCCAGCGTGGGATACATGGTGTTGTCAGATACTTTAACTATCGAAAACAAGAGAAAAAATATCATTACCAGTATTCCTGCGATAAGTGGTAGCCCTATTCTGTACTTCATTTTTTATTTCACTTTGTTAAATAAGCGATTCCATCTGATGTTGCCGGGGAAAGATTTTTCTTTATCAAGAGACAACCAGATAAAGGCAGCCTCGCCAACAACATGATTCTCCGGTACAAACCCCCAGAAACGGCTGTCGGCAGAGTTGTGCCGGTTATCTCCCATCAGCCAGTAGTAATTCATGGAAAATGTATAGCTGTCTGCCACTTCACCGTTGATGAATATTTTATCATCCCTGATTTCCAGGTCATTTTTTTCATAATACCCTATAATGCGCTCATAAAGAGGAATATTGGTCATGTCCAGGCTGATGGTTTCTCCGGCTTTGGGAATATACATCGGACCAAACCAATCTTCATTCCACTGGTAATCCTTGTCGTGCGGAAAAATCCGGTAATTGCGTAAACCCTCGGCTTTTGAAAGTTTTGTAATGCTGGTTACAAAGTTGATTCTCCGGATTTTTTCAAGATTTTTTTCTGTAAGCGGCATCGTGTATTTTCTTCCCCGGTGTTCAACATCTCGTCTGGCAATATCCAGGCGCTCCAGGGTTTTGTCCGTCAGGAGGCTGCCGTCGGTGATAACTTCATAGTTGAATTGTATACCTTCGAAATGTTCCTGCGGTTCGCCGTTGATGTACACCCAGCCATCTTTGATTTCCAGACTGTCACCGGGTAGGCCTACACAGCGTTTGATGTAGTTTTCCCGTTTATCTACCGGGCGTTCAACAATTGTGTAATGATTTCTTACCCATTTTCTGGCCCGATTGTAATAGGCATCAGGTGGTAAAGATTCCCGCCCTGATTTAATGTCCAGTATCTCAAATTCCCGCGCTTTCACCCGGATGATGTCGTAATAGCTCTGTGCCTGGTTTTCCAGGCAAACGGTGTCTCCTGTTGGATAGTTAAATACAACTACATCATTACGTAGTATCCGGCCAAATCCGGCCATGCGCTCATATGGATTCTGTATCCAGGTAACAAAGGATTTCTTTTTCTGACTCAGGGGGAGTGTATGATGCACAAAGGGAAATGCAATTGGTGTCATAGGCTTTCTGGGGCCATAAGCCACCTTGCTCACAAATAGATAATCACCAACCATCATGGATTTTTCCATAGAGGAGGTGGGAATGGTAAATGCTTCAAAGAAGAAAGCCCTGATGATGGACGCTGCGATCACAGCAAAAATAATGGCATCCACCCATTCCAGCGTTTTTCGCTTAAAGGCCGGCATATCTTTGTCCTTGCGGGGTTTCCAGAATGCCCATCTCACATATTTGGTCAGGTAAATGTCAATGATAAGCAGTTCACCCAGTAACCACCAGTAATTGCCCAGCCAGATGACAAAGAGCAGGTATGCCGTGCTGGCAATGCCGAATTTTACGTACTTATTCTTAAAAATATTTTTCACAGTCTTGTTCATTTAAGCTATATTGATAACATGTCTTTCATTGAAAAAATCCCTTTTTTATTCTGGATATATTCGGCAGCCATGATGGCACCAAGGGCAAAACCCTTTCTGTTTTTTGCTTTATGCTTGAGTTCAATGATGTCCACATCGCTTTCGTATTGTACCGCATGTTCTCCAAAGACTTCCCCTTCACGCAGGGATTTTACCGGCAATGAATTTTCGTCCGGCTTATCTTCTGATTTTTTCCAGCTGTGCAACTTGCTGTTCTCCAGTACAAGATCTTTTGCAAGGCTGATGGCCGTACCACTGGGTGCGTCCAGCTTATGAATGTGATGGGTCTCTTCAATCATGGGTTTGTACTGAGGAAATCGGTCCATCAGTGATGCCAGCTTCCTGTTCATCTCAAACAATATGTTTACACCTATGCTGAAATTGGATGCATAAAAAAATGCTCCATTTTGTTTTTTGCATTCCTGAACCACGGTTTCAAACATGTCCAGCCAGCCGGTTGTTCCGGAAACAACAGGGACATTTTGGCGGAAGCATGCAAGAAAATTGTCAAGAGCAGATTCCGGTTCAGTAAATTCAATGGCAGCATCAGCTTGTGCAAACTCTTCAGAATTGACATCTGAGGCATTTTGTTTATCAAGAATGGCAACAATATCATGTCCTCTTGCAATGGCAAGAGATTCAATGATTTTTCCCATTTTCCCGTAACCGATGATTGCTAATTTCATTTTCTTTGTTCTCTTAAAATGTAAAAGTAAGAAATTGTGATGATTTTTTTATTCTGTTTACCAGATAACTTTAAGGATAACGCAGAATATAAGGTTTTATTGAAAAAGAACTGCCTCTGTTTTAAAAAAGCAGAGGCAGTTCTTTTCTTATGTTGGGCGTATTTATTTTTTTACCATCTTGACAACGGCTTCGAAAGCTTTGGGATCGTTCATTGCCAGATCAGCCAATGCTTTTCTGTTGAGTTGTACATTTTTTTCGTGTACTTTTCCCATGAACTGAGAATAAGACATTCCGTGTGTGCGTGCAGCTGCATTGATGCGCTGTATCCACAGACGACGGAACATGCGTTTTTTGGTTTTACGATCACGATAGGCGTATGATAAGCCTTTTTCATAAGCATTTTTGGCTACGGTCCAGACATTTTTTCTGGCACCAAAATAACCTTTGGTTTGCTTCAGAACCTTTTTTCTCTTAGCCCTGGAGGCTACTGCGTTTACACTTCTTGGCATAATGTTAATTTTTACTGTTTAGCGTCCGCTTACCTGCGAATCTTTCAGCTAAACAAGATTAATAATTACTTTTTGAATAATGATCTAAAAGAACAATTCTCTTACTTCATTGCCAACTGACGTTTGATGTTTTTCTCGTCAACTTTTTCGACAGTTGTGAAATGTCCGAGTTTGCGTTTGCGCTTTTTTGACTTTTTGGTCAAAATGTGGCTCTTGTACGCATGTTTTCTTTTGATCTTTCCGCTGCCGGTAATCTGAAATCTTTTCTTTGCACCGGATTTTGTCTTCATCTTAGGCATATACCACTATGTTTTAGTTAATTATTTTTCTTTTTCGTCTTTTTCGGGGACATGAGCATAATCATGCGTTTGCCTTCCAGTTTCGGGAGCTGGTCGATTTTTGCAACTTCCTCCAGATCCTGGGCAAGCTTGAGTAAAAGAATTTCACCTTTCTCTTTGAAGAGAATTGTACGACCTTTAAAGAATACAAAGGCTTTTACTTTGGCTCCTTCTTTAAGGAATTTTTCAGCATGTTTCAGCTTAAAATCATAATCATGATCATCTGTATTTGGTGTAAAGCGGATTTCTTTCTGCACCATCTTAACAGCATTTGATTTCATCTGTTTTTGTTTCTTTTTCTGATGGTACAGAAATTTTTGGTATTCTGTTGCTTTACATACCGGTGGATCGGCATTGGGTGATATCTCTACCAGATCCAGGCCCATATCGTTGGCAATTTTCATTGCTTCACGTGTATCATAAACGCCTGGTTCGTTGATGTTATCACCAACCAATCGAACAGCTCTGACTCTGATTTCTTCGTTTATCCTGTAGGATAAGCTGTCTTTCCTTTTCGGTGGTCTCTTCTTTCTTCTTATGACTTGGTCCTCCTGTACTTTAGTTATCTAATCGTATTTAATTTCATTTTCAACTTCCTGATTGATCATATCTGCAAAGGCCTCAATTGTCATACTGCCCTGATCTCCTTCTCCTTGCTTGCGTACGGATACCTTTTGAGTATCAGCTTCTTTTTCACCAACAATAAGCAGAAAAGGTATGCGTTTTAATTCATTGTCGCGTATCTTTCTGCCAATCTTTTCATTGCGGTCATCAATCAGGCTGCGAATATCGTAATTTTTTAGCAATTCTGAAACTTTTTCTGCGTATTCGTTAAATTTATCACTGATGGGCAGGATAACAGCTTGTTCCGGTGTGAGCCAAAGGGGAAATTTCCCGGCTGTATGTTCAATCATCACAGCAACAAATCGCTCCATAGATCCAAAAATAGCACGATGAATCATGATGGGCTGGTGGCTTTCATTATCACTGCCTTTGTATTCCAGCTCAAAACGTTCCGGTAGATTGTAGTCAATTTGTACCGTCCCGAGTTGCCATGACCTTCCAAGAGCATCTTTGACAATGAAGTCAAGTTTTGGGCCGTAGAAGGCAGCTTCACCGGTTTCAATAACTGTTTTCAGGCCTTTCTCTTCTGCCGCTTCCATGATGGCCTGCTCTGCTTTCTCCCAGTTTTCATCTGTACCAATGTATTTTTCATGATTGTCAGGATCTCTCAGGGAAATCTGAGAGGTATAATCCCTGAAATCAAACAATTTGAAAATATAAAGTACCAGATCAATAATCGCTTTGAATTCATCTTTCAACTGATCCGGACGACAGAAGACGTGGGCATCATCCTGGGTGAAGCTTCTCACACGGGTTAATCCGTGCAGCTCCCCATGTTGCTCGTACCTGTATACTGTCCCGAACTCAGCCATGCGTACCGGCAGATCCTTGTATGAATACTGTTTGAAATTGTACATCTCCACATGGTGCGGACAGTTCATCGGTTTCAGCATAAATTCTTCGCCTTCCTGTGGTGTGGTAATGGGGCGGAAGGAATCCTCAGCGTATTTGTAATAATGCCCGGAGGTTTTATACAGCTCAACATTACCAATGTGAGGCGACATCACCATATCGTAACCCCGATGTTTCAGCTCTTTCTTCAAAAAGTCTTCCAGCCGCTGACGCAATGCAGCTCCTTTGGGTAACCATAAGGGCAATCCCATACCAACTTTTTGAGAAAATGTAAAAAGCTCAAGCTCACGACCCAGCTTGCGGTGATCACGTTTTTTGGCTTGCTCAAGCATCTCAAGGTATTCGGTCAACATTTTCTGCTTGGGAAAACTGATGCCGTATATTCTGGTCAGTTGTTTGTTATTTTCATCACCACGCCAGTAAGCACCTGCAACATTCAGCAATTTTACTGCTTTGATTAATCCTGTGTGAGGAAGGTGTGGGCCACGGCATAAGTCTGTAAAGTTGCCCTGGGTATAAAAGGTAATGCTGCCATCCTCAAGATCTTCTATCATCTCTACCTTATATTCATCACCTTTTTCTTTGTAATGGGCCAGTGCTTCGGCTTTTGGCATTTCTTTTCTGATGTAAGGATTTTTTTCACGGGCCAGGTCAATCATGGCCTTTTCGATTTTTGGAAAATCGTTCTCAGAAATGACCTTCCCTTCCGGCAAGTCAACATCATAATAAAATCCATTGTCAATACTAGGACCAATCGCCAGCTTGATGCCGGGGTATAATTTTTCCAGGGCTTCTGCCATTAAATGTGCAGAGGAATGCCAGAAGGCGAGTTTCCCCTCCGGATCATCAAATTTGTGTAAAATGATTTCTGCATTTTCTTCGATTGGCCGGGTTAAATCCCAAACCTCACCATTAACGGAAATTGAGACAACTTCTTTGGCAAGCCTGGGGCTGATGCTGTTGGCAATATCCATACCGGTGACACCGGATTCATATTCCCTGACAGTCTTATCTGGTAGTGTAATGTTTATCATTTCGTTTTCAATTTATTGAACAAAAATATGAATGTTTGAGCTAAACTACAAACCTACAGGCATTGTTCAGGCTGTTGATGTAAAAAAAAAGCCCGGAAAATTTCCGGGCTTTTCTCTATATGGTTGATACTTACTTATTCAATGATAAGTTTTTCCATTCTTGTTTCTGAACCGGATACAATTTTCAGTGTATAAATGCCGGGAGCAATTGTGCCTATATCAACACGTTTGTTGATAAGACCGCTTTCTTTAACAGAGGCATTACTGATGACTTTACCGTCGGCAGAAATGATTTCATATGTGAAACCATCTTCTGAATTGACGTTCAGATCAAATACACCATTGTTTGGATTGGGATATACTGAGAATTTAAATCCATCGGCCATGCCAATTTCAGTGTCAGTAGAAACAGAAATCTCCCAATCTTTGGTGGTTTCATCATCTTCAGCAATAACTGTGTAAATGAGAGGGTTGGAATCACTTCCCTGGAAGTTGTTGGTTGTAACACCACTTTCCTGCTCGGTAACACCGAAATATGCTGTGGCTCCTTCTGAGAGAACAAATTCAGGTGTTAAAGCTGTCAGGTCATATCCATAGGGCATAACAACATCAACAGTTGCATCTTCAGATGAAATCTGTGAACTAAGCTGATCAGGTATCATGAATACGAGAATCTCAGCTTCTGAGTTTGGTATGTACTCGTAAATATGAACATCATCAACACTCCATGAATTCGCATTGACCTCTGCGTCATTGTAATTCCACCTGACCTTAACATTATTATGACCGGCGGCTTGACTTGTGATGTCATAGGATTCAGAGACAGGATCAGAGGATGTGCCAACATTATTGCTGAACATCTCAATCTGTTCCCATGTGAGCCCACCATCATTACTGATCATGACAGTAGCAGAGTCACTTGTGAAATTGTTGTAATAGTGTTCAAATTCCAGGAAGATTGTACCATTGGTGTTTGAACTCATGTCAATTCCATTGGTGATCAGATCAGCATTTGTGATGGCTGAGAATCCTGCAGCACCGTCGTCGATTTTCATGTAACCGTCATCGCCGGTAGTACTGCCCAGTTCACCATCGTCCATAAATGTCCATTCTGCATCATCCGTACCATTATACTCCGTTGTCCATGAAGCAGGAATACCTGTTTCAAATGTTTCATCAATTGGAAGTACATCAGGTACCGGTGTGACATTCAGAATTGATGTGCCTTCACCAAGCAATATGCTTGTGACAGGATCATCAAATTCTGTATCGTAAGCTGTGATGGCACTGATTTTCATCGGATATACACCAATATCAACAAGACCGTTTACCTTGAGGGTAATAACTTCGTCAAGTTTGGTATTGAGTGCAGGACGTGCTAATCCGGAAACATCACTGATCCAGTAAGAGGTATCTATACCATCGGAAACAATTTGTCCGATGTTGGTACCGTCAATTTCTACATCTACGGTAACACCTGTCGGCAGCGGATTTTCCATCTCAAGCATATAATCTGACAGCAAGTCGGTGTCAAGGCTGTCATGGAAAGGTGTGGGATAGTTAACAGTATAATCCACTACACGTTCCTGATCATCACCTTCTACCCATGAGATACTCTCGGGATCGGGGGTGACAGTTGTGCTGTCTATGGCCTCATTCAGAGCAATTTCGTCAGGAGTCATCACATTTAACTCGAAATTGTCAACAAAGAGGTCATTATCAGCATTGGATTCAGTGCTTTCCCCGTACAGAGCGATTTTTACCAAACCAGTGTAACCGGTAAGCATGATCTCAACATGCTCGCCATCCATTGGGATGTCGTTATACACATATTCAGAACCCTGGTTGTCCCACATGCGCAGGATACCGGCTTCTTCCCAGGTTGCACCTCCATCTTCTGAAATTACAACGGCAAATTTGTCATCATCTCCGTCCAAATCCGGTGGAGCATTGTTGTAATAATCTGTCAATGCCAGATCAAACTCAAGTTTAACCGGGTTTATGCCATCACCCAGGTCAATGGGTGAGGTTATCAGCCATTCATCCCTGGTTGTGGAGTAAATATTGAGTTTAGCAGATTGGGTATTTGATGTGTTGTTGGCAAAATCATCGCTTGTCCACAAGCTGCTTGTTCCTTCAAGTGTGATTGGATCTTCAAGCAGGGCTTCAGCCTCGCTCCAGAATGGAGGTGGTATCTCACCATCATCAAATGTGACAAGGGTGTCAGGATACATGGTAGCATCCATTCCTTCTCCGATGAGATTCACAAGGTATGTGTTTGCATCGGCATCGGTAAACTGAATGTCAGCGGTACGTAAACCGGCGTCAGTGGGAGTGAAGGTGACTTCAACCAGCATATTGTCATCGTATGCATTTGTGATTGTGTCAGGCAGTGCATCAATGATACTGAGTGAGAAATCACTGGCATCAGTGCCAATAATTTCTGCTGTGTCAATAATCAAATTGCCAATTCCGGTATTCCTGACAGTTACGGTCTGTGCTGCAGAAGCAGAACCAATTGCCTCGGTTGCAAATTCAACCGGGTCAGGCAATGCAGAGAATACAGGCGTTGTTGGCAGTTCTTCCCAAATGACATTGTCAATGTTGATGTAGTCATATGTATTACCCCAGTCTGCCTTAAAACCAACATAGTAAACTCCGGCGGGAGTTACTGAAGACAAGTCTGTGGAGTACTCAACATATGATCCGGACATTGCAAATGTATCAATGGGCTGGAATGTGGATGGATCACTGCTGTTTGTCAGAATACCAACAACCAGATCGTTACCGGTGTCACCATCAGCATAGAAGCGTACGCGAGTACCGGCTGGATCCAGTGTGGCCGGTGGTGTTATGAGATAAAAATCACCATCGGTATCACTGCTGTTATAGAATTCAACAGAGTTGGGATCTGACATGGTAGAGGCAGCTTCTGTTTCAATACTCGCAAAGGAGCTTGATGAATTCAGAATGGAAGACCAGCCAAGCGTGATCTCAGGTACTGTTGTAGTTGCAGGATCATCAAAATACTCATCCCATGGGATGGCTGTGATGGTAGCATCAAGACCGGCACCTGAAAGCATTATTGAATCCAGACCTTCACTATGGTCGAAATACACTGTAGCAGACATTGCTCCACCGGCATTCGGATGATAATTACAAATGAGGTCAAGAGCATCTGCCTGAGCATTTGTCATTTCTACCGGGAATGTAGGCAGGTTTTCAATGGAGAACTGTACCGCATCATCACCACCAATATAAATATCATTGATTGTGAGGGTGTCGATACCTGTGTTTTGAACCATGAATGATTCTGATGCAGTATCGGCTACGATAATGGTACCATAATCATGCATTTCAGGATTTACGCTGAAAATAGGTTCTGTCGGCAATACTTCAAACTGCAGACGTACATTCGGACGGTATTGTTCCAGTGTGCCTGATGGCGGTGATGCCGGATCAGGATTTGTTCCGTCAGCATAATACCGAATACTCATGTCAGTTTCAACCGTGTGATTGTAAAACTCATCTGTAGAATTGTCATAACTCGGTGTGTTCTCATCGAAAGCAATTACAATGTTATCCGAGTTGTTATAAATAAAGGGTGTTGTCAGAACAAATTCAACCCATCCTGCTGAATCTCCTGCAGGCAGAGCTTCTTCGTAGTGAACGTGCTGTAGCTCAGCCAGAGGTATCCAATCAGTCAGGTTGTCCTGCGTAGTATGACCAATATAAAGGTCTATCTGACCGGCATCTTCCCATACGTCTGAATTGTTTTTATGGTACAGAACCTTTGAAATCCTCATGTCTGTCATGTTGATTTCATTCTGCAGGTAAATTGACTGTGAATAGGAATAGCCGTAATATGGCTCCATTGGCAGGTGAGTATTTGTTTCAGTACCGGTGCCTATTTCTACCATATTTTCAGGCAATTCATAATCAGCGTGACCACTCAAAACGATGGTGTCGTTTCCGGCATTGGTTTCGATGATTACTGTGTCTTCATCGGTGCCAATGTCAGATGGGGTATAGGTAAAACTGAAGGTATATTCCTGTCCGGCATCAAGGCTTACGTCACCTGCCACAAAGCTTGTTGAGAAATCTGTGCCGGTGATATCTGTAATACTGGATACAGTTAATGTGCCACCCCCGATGTTGCTGATGGTGAACATATCTCCTGAACCTGTGGACATATTTACCGGAGCGTGACCGGCATCCCATGCATGGTTGTTAAGATTTAATATCGGGTTTGTCGGCAATGCACCAAAACCAAGACGCACATTAGGACGTGTGGATTTGACTGTAGCAGTGCTGATCGTTTCGGGATCAATAGCCGAGATACTTGAGGTGGTAATTCGACTCATATCCTCATTGACATTGGAGGCATAAAAACCCTCATCCAGTGTATAGCTGTTATCTGAGTTGTCTACAAATGCAATGATGAGATTGTCTGCATTATTGTAAACAAAAGGTATATCCAGGCTTATGCTTACCCAGTTTTCTGCATCAGGTGTTGGGAAACTACCGTTGTATACCTCAATCATCTCATTGACCGGGTACCAGTCATTTTCCAGAGTTGTCTGGTCAGTATGACCCATATAAATCACCACATCTTCAGGCATGGCCGTGTTGTTCAGCTGGTGATACTTTAAGTCTTGAATGGCCTGTCCGTCCATGTCAATTTCGGACTGAAGATAAATACTCTGTGAGTATGAATAAAGTGAGGTAGCCTCCATGGGCAGCCTTGGTGTTGAAGTCGTATCATCATTGGCCCAGCCAATTTCCACAACATCACCCGGCAAAGTGTAATCAGATGTGCCGGTTAAGGTAATTGTGTCATTACCTCCGTTGGTTTCAATGATGAATTCTTCTTCATAAGTACCGGTTGCTGTGGGTGTGAATTCGAATGAGAATTCATAATCTCCGTCAAGAGGAAGATCTACATCACCAGCCACGAAAGTTGTACTGAAAGGTGTGCCTGAAAGATCTGTTACACTGCTTACAGTCAGGTTTGTCTGACCGATATTTTCAAGTGTGTATGTATCACTTGTTGCTGTATATCCAACAGGTCTCTGACCGGCATCCCACATGTCTGAGGATAATACCGGTGTAGCCGTTGCGGGTACCGGGTCCAGTGCAACATCATCAATATTAATGTAATTGTACGTATTGGAGAATACGGCTTTAAAAGCAATGTAATATGGTGCAGATACGCCTGCAGAAGAAAGATATCCTTCAAACTCTTCGTAAGCGTCTGTCAGAGCAAATTCTGCTACAGGGATAAAGGTTGACAAATCAGTATTGTCTGTCATAACACCTACTATTACAGAATCTTCAACTTCACCATCCGCATAAAAGCGCAGCTTAGCAGCATTCGGATCAACAGTACAGGGTGGTGTAATGAGATAAAAGTCACCATCTGTTTCACTGCTGTTGTACATTTCAACCGAGTTGGGGGCACTGTTTTCATCCATATCTTCGGTTTCAATCCTTGCATAAGTGTTGCTGGCATTGAGTATGCTACTCCAGCCAAGTGTGAGGTCAGGTACGGTGGTTGTTGAAGGATCATCAAAGCCTTCTTCCCATGGCACTTCTGATATGGTGGCGTCATAACCATTACCTGAAAGCATAACAGAGTCAAGGCCTTCGCTTGTGTCAAAGTAGATTATAGCGTTGGCATCTCCATCATATGTCGGCAGGTAATCAGCGGTAATATCAAATGCATCTGCCTGATCATTGGTGATATCCAGAGGGAATGTGGGTAAACCGGATAATGCAAATTCTCCCGGGTTGTCACCGCCAAGATAAATGTCATTTATTGTCAATGTACCAATACCTGTGTTCTGTACTGTAAAGTCTTTTGAAGCGGATGCCAAAACGATGATGGTTCCGTAATCATGACTTTCAGGATTGACAGAAAAAACAGCTGTAGTCGGAAGGTCTTCAAAATACAGGCGGATGTTTGGACGATATTGTTCCAGTGTGCCTGATGGTGGTGAAGCCGGGTCAGGATTTGTACCGTCACTATAGTAGCGGATACTCATGTCCTCAGTAACAGTGTGATTGTAAAAATCATCTGAGGTGCCATCATAACTGGGTTTGTTTTCATCAAAGGCAATTACAAGGTTATCAGTGTTATTGTAAATGAATGGTGTGGTAAGTACAAACTCTATCCATCCCTCTTCATCGCCTGCAGGTAATGCTTCTTCATAGTGCACTTCCTGGAGCCCAGATACCGGAACCCAGTCTGTAAGAGATGTCTGGGTTGTGTGACCCATATAAAGGTTGATTTGACCGGCATCCGGCCATTCATCGTTATTGGTTTTCTGATAATATACTCTTGATATGCGCTGGTCAGCGACATCAATTTCACTTTGCAGATAAATGGATTGTGAGTAGGAGTAACCATAAAATGGTTCCATTGGAAGGTGGGTATCCGTTTCTGTGCCGTAGCCGATCTGGATCAGGCCTTCAGGGCACTCACCTGTCAGAGGAATGGAGGTTAGTCCTTCAGAATGTGTGATGTCAAGTGATGCCGTTTTCAGGCCGGTTGCAGTTGTCTGCGGGCCAAACCTTACATCTACTGTCAATTCATTGCCTGAATTTGTTGTAAGGTCAAAAGGCAGTGTTGCACTCATTTCTTCGATAAAGTAATCTACAGCATCGGCACCTGTAATGCTTACATCAGTAACACTCAGGGTGTTAATGCCGTAGTTGGAGAGGGAAACGGTTTCAACGGAACTTGTGTCACCGTCAAACACCATACCGAAGTCTATGGAATCCGGATCGTAATCCAGTATCGGACCGGTCGGGGTTTCTTCCCACAGAAAATCGTCCACATGAGCTGTTTTGTTGGTTCCGTCCCAGTTCATTGTGATTGCAATGAAATAATCACCTGAAACAAAACCGGCAGGACTCATGTCCACGATGTACTGTTCAAATGATGTGGTCAGGTCAAAGTTATCAAGGTTTGTGTAGGTCCCTGCCGGATCAGTTGAATCGGTTACAACACCAATTTTAATTTCCTGTGCGGGGAATGCACCACTTGCTTTAGCAAAAAAGCTCATCCTTGTTCCGTCCGGATCCAGGTTTGTTCGCGGAGCCAGCAAGAAATAATCGCTGGTCTCATCACTGGAATTGTTGAATTCAACAGCCCAGTCCGGGGAAAAGGCCGTACTGTTCTGGACCTCCACGGTTCCTTCTGTACTGTTCGTAAAATAGCTCCATCCCGGAGGAGCCTGGTCCGTGTCCCAGTTTTCACTGAATGGTAAACTGGAAATTTGTCCCGATAAGTTAAATGGGATAGCCATCAAAAGGAATACCCCGATTAACATCGGAATGAATTTGTAAAGTTTTCTCATAGCACCAATAATTTTTAGTTGTTAAAATCGCCTCAAGTTATTAATTTATTTCATAGCTTAAAACAAAATAATATTAAAAGCTTGAAATCATGCTGTATTAATCTTCTATTAACATATGAAATGAATAATTGTTTAATGATAATTGTTTAATAAATAACCAGCCCGGGATGGTATTTGCCATATCACCACACCAGGATAAATTATTCCATATTTATCAGATACTCATTTCCGTTGAAGCTCGCTGTAGCATAATTGTCACATTCTCCTTCCCCGAAATCAAGCGTAACGTCAGGGACATCTTTGATCTTAATATCTATGATCCCTGCCCGTATCCAGCGGCATTTAACCCAAATATCAAGGGGGGAATCATTGCGAATCTCAATATCATATTTTATGGAATCCGAACTGTATCCGTCCTGTTCACCGGTAAGCAGATAGACATCATCTTCATAATTCAATAAAGTCTCACTACCTTCTATCCACTCCCTTTCAGTATTTTGTTCAAAAGAAAATGCCTTTGCATCAGGAGCGTAAATCATGCCGTTTTCCACACTGATGTCAAAAACAGGGAATCCCTGCTCATTATCTCCGGTATATATAATGGTATGTTTGCCCTCCACCTTATAATTATCCTGATAGAAGTTTTCAAATTGAGTTGTAATTTCACAAGCCTGATTGCTGTATAGGTCTGTGGCTTCCATAATGAGTTTGCCTCTTCTTTCACGCATGTCGCTACAGAGATGATTTACCGGCCCGTAATCAAGTATGATGGTTTTTGGCCAGCTTGTTGCATCAAAGGGTTCAATGCTCAGGCTCGGGAAGGGGTCTTTTACCACAGGTTCTGCATCACTCCTGTCATTGATGCTGTCATCAACATAGCGTGCTGTATTGTTGATTTCATTGAAAACATCCTTAAAGATCGTGGTTGATTGTGAGCTCTGTTTTAAGGCTGTAAGTGTTTGTTCGGTTGATACAGTGCTCTCAATGTTTAATTCACAGGCTGTGCTCATCAGTAACAGACCGGAAAATACAAAAAAATATATTGCGATTTTAGCTTTCATCTTTGTTGGTTCGGCTGAGGATGAGATATGAAAAAGGCGGATCATGTTCAGCATGTTCTTCTTTGCTGATGACCTGCCATTCTTCCGGATTGTATTCCGGGAAAAATATGTCTGCATCCGGTTCTTCATGGATAAGAGTTAAATACATTTTGTCTGCATAAGGCAAAAATTGTCTGTATATGCTTCCTCCACCTATGATGAAATTTTCCTCCTGATGGTTGCAAAGTGATTTTGCTTTTTCAACAGAATCTGTCATAATACAATCTTTGTCAGGGTATTTGTCCGGCAGATTGCAATCTTCAGGATTGTCGGTGATTACGATGTTTTTCCGATTGGGCAGCGGCCCTTTTGGTAAGCTTCTGAATGTTTTCCTTCCCATAATGATATTATGTCCGGTGGTTATCTGCTTAAACCGCTTGAGGTCGTTTTTGATGAAATACAAAAGGTCATTGTCTTTGCCTATGCCTCTGTTCTCTGCTATTGCTGCAATAATCGTAAATCCCATGCTTATGTTCTTTTTTGTTTTATATTGCTACTTTACCTTTTATATGTGGATGCGGATCGTAATTTATCAATTCAAAATCTTCATATTCAAAATCGAAAATTGATTTTACTTCCGGATTGATCTTCATTTCGGGCATTCTGCGTGGTTCCCGGCTCAATTGAAGCCTGACCTGCTCAAGATGATTTGTATAAATATGTGCATCACCATACGTGTGGATAAAATCCCCTGGTTTGTATCCTGTAACTTGTGCCATCATCATAGTCAGCAAAGCATAGGAGGCGATATTGAAAGGTACGCCCAGAAAAAGGTCTGCACTTCTCTGATACATTTGGCAGGACAGTTTGCCTTCCGCAACATAAAACTGAAACAATGTGTGACAAGGCGGAAGTGCCATATCATCTACATTGGCAACATTCCATGCACTCACAATATGCCGTCGGCTGTCAGGTTTATTTTTCAGGGATTCCACTACTTTACTGATTTGGTCGATATGCCTGCCGTCAGGGGTGGGCCAGGAGCGCCACTGATAACCGTATACCGGACCCAGATCACCCGCTTCATCAGCCCATTCATCCCAGATTTTGACATTGTTCTCTTTCAGATATCGTATATTGGTATCTCCCTGCAGAAACCACAACAATTCATGAATGATGGAGCGCAGGTGTAACTTTTTTGTTGTCAAAGCAGGAAATCCTTCGGACAAATCATAGCGTGACTGATGCCCGAATACTGAAATGGTACCGGTGCCGGTGCGGTCTGATTTATTGGTTCCGTGTTGTAATACGTGATCGAGTAAATCAAGGTATTGTCTCATTTTATAGTATTATCAGTTTTAGTATTTCATTGAATTCTGAGCTTTGCAATTTACAAAAATACATGCCATTGCTCAAATTTAATGCCCGTTTGGATGTGCTGATGTCAGTAATCCCTTTCTGACACCAGACGGAACTTCGGGTGATGCATTTCCCGTGTTGATCATAAATGTCAATTTTCACCTCCTGAGCTGTTTCCAGTATGATGTCAAAATGAATTTTGTCATATGTTGGATTTGGATAAATTCGCGCCCTTGCATTTTCAAGTTCAGCCCAGCGTAATTTCAGATGCTTTGTGTATTTCTGATTGTTACTGTCAGAAAGCCTGATGTGTAAATTTTTTATAACTGCGTCCTCAAAATGTCCGGTTAGGCGGCCTTCCTTTGTAAGGTTTATGCCTCCCTGATGGTACCTTTCATTGGTGGGTAGAAATAAACAGGCATTGTGACTTGAAGATTCGCTCAGCGGTAAAAAGTCACTCAGATAAGTGCGTTCCAGGGTCCTGATTTGCATGCTTTTATTCCAGCCTTCATCCGGATGTTGTTGTAGCAAAATTTCTCCGTTTTTTCGTAAGATCGCTGTGATGCGGCTTCTGTTTTCAACTTCCAGGTTTCCGTTGAGCTTTTCTATCATCCAGTGTACATATAAGCTGTCCTGAAATGTCTCGTAAAACACGCGTTTTCTCAGGGTTCCCTTAAAAACATCATTGAATGCCATGATTTCAAAATCTGTAGCCGGAGCTGTTTCCGGCTGATGCATATACGGATGGGCTTCATATACAACACTGTCAAAATAAATCTGTCCACCAGGATCCAGACAAACAGAATCCCATAGCCTGCCGCCAAAGGGGAATTCAAAATCCAAAGGCACCCATACCTGACTGTAGTTGGCTGAAATGGTACTCAGGGGAATATCTGAGCTTTTTTGCGCGGTTTCGTATTCCCTGATGTTTTCAAATTCAAAAAAAGCGGGTTCCTGTGCATTGTCTGCCTGTAGCTGAATATCTAAGCTGTCTCCGGTAAAGAAATCATGGGTAGAAGCTGTATTTATTTTGAAAAGATTGTCATCGTCGGCATCATGGTTTACACCATATATTATTTGACTAAACTGTATGGTGTCTTTGCCAGGAATCCTGATGTTTTTTCTTCTGCACTCATATTCTTCTGCATTACCTGATGAATTGCCCGGATAATGAAAAAAGCTGCAAGTGTTTACTTTACCCTCGTCTTCTCCGTTGTTTTCAATGATGAGAAAAAGTTTCAGTTCTCCGGATGCCGGTATGTATTTGAGCAGTGGATCATAATTCAGGCCCATGACAAGTTGTTGGTTGTCGGGTTGGCCGATAAGTGCCGGGAGATTGTGAGGACCGCCCTGGAAATTTACCAGCGGATAGTCGGTTATTCTTTCCGGGTACAAGGCATCTGTGTCTTCAGCAATGCCGATTTTCAGGCTCAGATGATTCCGGTTTGCATGTTCGAAATCCAGCCTGCAGGTGAGTTTTCGACCTGGTACATGTTCTGCTTCGACAATGAAAGCCTGTTGATTCCACACCTGAAACAGACCGTGATATCTGACAAGAAAGGTGCCGTTTGACTGTGAAACACCAGGATAATTGTTGCCCCAGGTGTTGGATATAATCCAGAAGAATTTCTCATTGTCCCACATATCAACTACGCCGTCATTGTTGATGTCCAGGCTGTCTGTACTCATACCGTCTCCGTTAAAATCAAAGTGAGCAGTGTCAACATATCCTGTGATGGCCATGGCATGGGTGGGTGATCCGTAGAAAGATTCCATCATGGGTATAGTATCATAGGGGTGGGCCAAAACACTGTCAACCAGATATCCATCGGATTCCAAAAAGGATGAGTTGGAGTAAATCATTGCAACCCCACCGTGTTCTGATCCTTCAAGATGGTCGTTCAGGTAATGTTTTAGCAGGGAAAGATCGTCTTCATTGGTGACATCCAGGGCATACCAGTTCTTGACCTGACGTTCCATCGCCCTGAGGTATTTGTCGTATCCGCTCATCCATATTCTGCCTGTGGTATCTTCGTTGTATCCGAATTCAGCCACACTTGGATGACCTGCAATTTTCATCATGTTCCATGAATCAAAAGCTGACGCACCGTACCATCCGTAGCCCCCGCCCAGGTAGTTGTATGTGAAGCTGACAGGATACTGGTATTCAGGCCGGGAAGCATCTCCGTCAATAATTCTGTTGTATTCGTAAGCAAAGCAATTATAAACGGCTGCTGCCTGTCCGCAGGTCGGAAGTTTCTGGTTCATCAATGGAGGAAAAAAGGCTTTGTTGTGGTTTAGTATCCTTGCAGGTAATTCGGGGGAATCTTCTCCGATATATTTCCCGGGAACCGGTAAGATTGCCGGCCTGAATGAGTCATTGCCGGTTTGCTGTGCGGATGCAAAATTTATCGTGCAAAAAAGCAAGACTGTAATGCTGATGAATACTATTGTTCTTTTTCCCATAATGAATTGTCAGTACTCCACTTTGCACTGAATTATTCAAAAATAGCGAATATTTCAATCAAACAGAAAAATAAGAGATCAAAAAAAATCGCAGTTTATGTAGTTCATTTTCACGGTCTGAATTTATCCAAGGATAATTCCTACCATGGTTGCAGACAGGAGAGAGGCCAGCATTCCGCCAAGCAGCGCCTTCATGCCAAAAATTGAGAGTTGCTTTCGTTGGTTGGGAGCCAGTGAGCCAATACCTCCAATCTGAATACCAATAGAAGCGAAGTTGGCAAATCCGCAAAGCATGTATGTTGCCATGATGATGGATTTTTCTTCAGCAAAAGCTTGTGCATCTTTCAGTTCAGCAAGGCTGATGTATCCGATAAATTCGCTCATGATGAGTTTTTCACCAAGCAATCTGCCTGCCAGATCAATATCCGGTCCTGCCACCCCGATAATCCACATGAGAGGAGCAAAGGTGTAACCCAGGATAAATTGAAGAGATAAACTTCCGTAATCCCCGCCTGTTGCATCAGCAATTACACCGTTCAATCCAGTGAGCCCGCCAATCCAGCCAAAAAATCCGTTAAGCAGAGCGATGACAGCCACAAAAACCAGGAGCATGGCGGCAACATTGACAGCCAGCTTTAATCCTTCGGTGGTTCCGTTTGAGAGTGCATCCAGAATGTTACTGCCAACCTTTTCTTTGGAGACCTCCACTTTGCCGCTCACATCTTTTGTTTGTGGTACCAGGATTTTGGAAACCACAATGGCCCCTGGAGCTGCCATTACCGAGGCAGCCAGCAGATGTTTTGCAAAAAGCAGACGCATGGCAGGGTCGTCTCCGCCAAGAAATCCTATGTATGCAGCAAGTACGCCTCCCGCAACTGTTGCCATACCGCCAATCATGACCAGAAGAATTTCAGATTTGTTCATGCCGGGCAGATAGGCTTTAATCATCAGTGGTGACTCCGTCTGTCCCAGAAAAATATTTCCTGCTACTGATAATGATTCTGCGCCACTGATACGAAGAGCTTTGGTTAACAGCCAGGCCAGACCGTACACAATTTTTTGTATCACACCAAGATAAAACAAAACACTCGTGAGAGCTGAGAAAAAGATGATTGTTGGCAATATCTGAAATGCAAAAATATAACCATAGGTCTCCGAATCCATCAGTCCGCCAAGCAGGAACTCCGCGCCATCATGACTGAAATCCAGGATTTTAACAAATACCTGCCCGACGAATTCAAAAAAGCTTTTTACGAAAGGCAATTTCAGGATGCTGATTGCGAGCACAGCCTGGATCGCCAGGCCGATCCCAACAACCCGCCAGCTAATGGCTTTTCTGTCACTGGAAAATATCCAGGCTATAAACAAAATAAAAGCCATTCCAAGTAAACCCCGCAGAATACCCATGAGGCTGAGACCCTGATTTTTGATGATATCAGTTCCGCTGTCATAGGTTCTCCGTATCTTCATTTCATGATCAGTTCCCTGTAGCAGCAAACTGTCTTTACCTTCCCTGGTGATTTTATAGGTGTAATCGCTTCTGATAAAATCCTTCGCGTTGAGGTTTAATGCCTGAGGTATAGTTAGCTTGTTGTTTTTGTACACGAGCAATGCTGAAATGCTGTCATTTTCCGCCAGCATGAGTGAGTCCGGTTTATAAAACTCCACGCCCGGACACAACATCAGATGCAGGTAATTGTCACTGACCGTCCATAAGGCCGCTGTACTGTCTCCGGATGTCCTGAGTTCGGCTGTGCCATCCGCTGAAAAAGTGAGTGATTTGTAAGCCTGCGGTAGATTTCCCTCGTAGGTTTCGTATGTTCCGGCTTTAATCGTAATGTCCGTAGCCAGTGCTGTTGAATAAGCTAAAATGCCTGCCAACATGAACAGCAGGTAATTTACATATCGTCTCATCAGTCTTTCTTGTTTGATTTTCTTCTTTTTATTTCATCACTTATTCTGGATGCTTCCTCATATGCCTCTTTTTCAATGGCTGTCCGGAGCATATCATTCAATTCCTGAAGGCTTTTTTCTGATAAGTTATCCGTTGAGGGGGTTCGTTTATCTTTTTTCTCCGGACCGGATGTTTCCGTTTCCTGACTGGTAGCCTGCCCCTCAGGAGTCTCATCTTCTATATTGATGATTAATCCGGCTTTGTCAATGATGTCCCGGGTAGTATATATCGGACATTCAAATCTCAGGGCCAGTGCTACAGCATCGGATGTGCGTGCATCAATTTTAATAAGCTTGCCTTTGGTTAGCAAAACCAGTTGGGAATAAAAAACACCTTCCTCCAGCTTATAAATATTTACTTCTTTGAGATTGACATCCAGTTTTTCTGCTACGCTGACAAACAAATCATGGGTTAAAGGTCGGGGGGGCGTCAGGTTTTCCAGTTGCAAAGCAATGGCCTGAGCTTCAAAGCTGCCAATAATGATGGGAATCCGGTGGTCACTGTTTTCGGCTTCAAGAACCAGAGCATATGCCCCGGTCTGTGTCTGACTGTATGATAGTCCCAATACCTTGAGTTTAATTTTGTCCATATATGCAGCTGTTTTTCTCTTTCTACAAATATAATAATTCAATGCAAGTTTTTCTTTTTTTTCAAAAATGATTCAGTCTTATGCTTTATCTTTGGCCTAAAAAGGATGAAAAAATGTTTGTTTGTCATAGCGATATTGGTTGGTACTGCAGCCTTTGCTCAACCAGCCGATGGACTTACTGATGAGTTTATCAGTCATTTAATTAACAGTGAATACCGGAAAGCTGTGGCCTTGTTTGATGATGACTGCCGTAAAGATGGTAAGGATACTGCCTGGCTGAAAAACAAACATGAACAACTGATGAAAGCCTATGGGAAGCCTCTCATGAGGGAGAAGGTGCTCAAAAGTTTTTACGGAAGTAAACATATTGTCATCCGCTTTCTTTGGTATGGAGAGCAATCATGCAAAATCAGATTTGAGATCAAAAAAAATAAAATTCACGACATTGTTTTCCAGCCGGAAGCCGTGACCAATACGTATTCGCATCCCGAATATGTTAAGAAACATGAATACATCAGTCGGCCTGTACTGATTCGTTCAGCAAAATATGCTCTCCCCGGAGAAATTGTTCAGCCTGCGGGGATGGAGCCGCTTGCCTGGCTGGTGTTTGTTCATGGTTCAGGACCATCTGATCGCGACGAATCATACCTGGGAAATCGTACTTTTCGGGATCTTGCTGTCGGATTGGCCAAAGAAGGTATCGCCAGTATCCGTTATGAGAAAAATACCTATTTGTTTGCTCAGGAGCTGTCGGCAGAGAAAGGAATGACCATGTGGGATGAAACAGGCCGTGATGCGGTTGCTGCTTTTGATTATCTTACAAAGCATGAGGCAGGAGATAGTTCTGTCGTGGCTCTTCTCGGCCACAGCCAGGGAGCGATGATGATTCCCCGGATATGTGATAGTATCAATCCGGACGCTGCCATCATGATTGCCGGTAATGCCCGCCCATTGCAGGATGTGATGTATGAGCAGTTTACATTTTTATATTCTGAAGACGGGCTCAGTGATTCCGAAAAACGACGCCTCAATATACAAGAGGAGCAGATAGAAAATCTGGAAAAACTTAAACATACCCAACCGGACTCTGTCGACTTTGCCTTGCCATACGGACTGCCGGCAGCCTACTGGAAATACCTGCTTGAATATGACCAGACAGAATGTCTGAAAAATATCAATGTGCCGGTTTTACTTATTCAGGGCAAGGGAGATTATCAGGTAAAAATGAAAGATTTCCGGAAGTTCCGTCGTGCTCTGAGACGTTCCGGTGTACATTGGAAGGCCCTTGCATACGAAAAAGTCAATCACCTCCTGTTTGAGAATGAAAAAGAGCCTTCAAAATACGAATATGAACGTTCTGAAAATGTGGAGAAATATATCATCGAGGATGTGGCCGACTGGATGAAAGGATTATGAATCTTCCGTCATCTCTGCCTGATTGTCTGGGGTATGCTTCCCTGTTTTCCTACGGAAAGATGATGGAATAAAGGTGAAATTCTTAACCCCCAGTTTGCGGGCAAGCATTTCCAGGCCGAGCAGAGAAAAAGCACCTCCCGGCAATAAAGATACGGATGCAAAGAAACCTACGCGTCCAACATCCTTGAGCTGCTCAAGGGCTTCTTTTACTTCAGCCTCTGAGGGTGGGGTTTCTCTTTCTTCAAGGTTCAGCTTGTGCTCCAGTAATTTGAAAAATACTTCTGCCATCTGTTTTGTCTCTTTGCTTTCATTGGCAAATGGACTCCACATTTTTTTCAGTTTTGCCCTGGCTTTACCGGCAAAATGAATGGCTTCTTCTTCGCTGGCTTCACTGTGTTTGTAATGTTTCTTATAGGCTTTTAATCTGTCCTCTGGTACTTTTTTCATTCTCTTTTCTCCTGATGATTCTGATATTGTAAAAATAGTGAATATTAATTATTTATCCACATTTACATCATATGGGCTTTGCTGAATTGTAAAAATTTCAGCTTTTTTTTAAATTTTTCTTAAAAAGAGCAACATGTTGTTGTAAACTTGTTATATTTGTCACGAACTTTAATTTTTAATTACTATTTATTATGAACAGAGGAATCGTTAAATTCTTTAATCAAACCAAAGGTTATGGTTTCATTAAAGACATGGACTCAGACAAAGAGTATTTTGTACACGTTAGTGGTCTTGTTGATGAAGTTGACAAAGACGACGAAGTGACTTTTGAATTGACTGAAGGTCGTAAAGGCCTTAATGCTGTAGATGTGAAATTGGCTTAATTTCCAACATACAAAGTATTCTTGTACAAGCCGGCTCGCTAGAGCCGGCTTTTTTTATGTCGTCCGGGAAATATCGAATTTACTCCGGCTAAGTAGCCGTGCTTTTCCATATCACAGGCTTCCCATTTGTTGAACAGAGAAAATGCTGCTTGATTCTGTTATGTATAGCCAATTTCATGAAAACAACACAGCCGGTTCTTTCAATGTATATTTTGCTGAATATTTCCCTTTAATTTGTCGTGTGAAAACGAATAAGTTGTTTCTTTGCAAGGGAAGATTAAACCGGAACCACCATTATGAGTACATGTGATAATTATATTTTATCCTATCGTGTATTTGAAAAATATCAGCTCGCATACATCAGATATCAGGGTAAAGTGACTGTCGATAGAATACTTGAATGCGTTAAAGTACAGTATGAAACCACTGTGCTGAAAAGCCTGAATATGAGGCTTGTCGATTTCAGGGAAGCTGAAGTGATTTATGATAAAGGCGAGAATATCAAGTCCGAACCATCCCGAATTCGTGATAGGCTCAATAAACTACAGACTGACGATTCCAAAGAAGCCATTTTGATTGATACGCCGGGAGAGACAGCATTTTTCTTTTTATATGCAGATTTGTCAAAAAACAAAAATAAGGAGGCCAATTGTTTTTCTACCCTGCAAGCAGCGCTGAATTATCTCGATGTTGAAATGACAGATGAAGAACAAAAATCCCTGAAGGATAACATGACAGAGATTGTATGCTGAACAATTCGGATTCATGCAATGATATCAAGATATAAGAATCACCACAGTTATTTTTAATTGGATATTCTTATCTTTACTGAGCTATGGATAAAGACAAGCATTTACCATTTC